>JABJJO010000081.1 GCA_018660825.1 Planctomycetaceae bacterium
GATTCAAAATCCAGTGGCCGCAAGGTCGTGGGGGTTCGATTCCCCCCTCTGGTACTCACAACGGTTGTTACTCTAACGAGTTTCAGCCGTTTTTTCGTGCCGGCAAGCGGTTATCCGAGAAACTGTTGGATCGGGCCTTTTTGTTCGATCGTTAACCCGACATCCAACGCACCATAATGGTTGATGTTGTTGCCGTACCCGTTGAGCAGCGTGGTGTACCAGTTTCCGAGTGTCTTGTGGCCCGGTTTGCCGTAGCCGGGCAGGCGAATGTAACGGCGGCTTATGTCTAAACAAGCATTATCACCGGCCAGCACGATAAACGGCCATTCGCTGCCCTTGCTGTGATGTGTCTCTCCATTGTCTGAGAAGTAAAACAACATCGTGTTGTCAAACATTGACCCACCCGCTTCGGGCACGCTCTTGAGACGCGTGACGATCCGATCGATCAGCGTCATGTGTTGCCGGCGAACCTTCTCTCGAATTTCGCTGGCTTCGAAGCCGCCGATTGATTTGTTGTGCCCGACGTCATGCAGGTTAATATTCTCGCCTTCGAGATCGGATAGACCTGTGTAGCGAGTGCCTAATTCATCGACGGTGAACGTGGCGACATTAGTCATCCCGGAAATTAACGTTGAGAGCAGAACTTCCGTCAAACCAAACTGGCGATCAATTGTAGAAAGATCTTCGGCCAGATACTTTTCGTCGAGCTGCGGAACGTGTTTACGAATCACGTCGCTCATGGCATCGACGCGGCGATTGCGTCCGCGAATACCCTGAATCGCAGCGGCGTAGTTCCCGACCTTTGTACGTTCGACTCCATTGAGTTGCTCGGCAAGGTCTGTTTCATTGGTGGCTAGGAACTGCAGCATTCTTCGTTCGAGTTCGTAGCGGGTTCGTTGTGTCTCGTTAGCCGAAACCGATTTGAACAGTTCCTGTATGGCAACCTTTGGGGAGCCAAAGGCATAGTTCGGTTGCTGCGCACCGCGCGCGGAAAATCCCTTTTCGATGCCATTAATGTTACCGCGGGCGTTGCCACCGCCGTTTGGAAAACAGGCCAGTTCAATATGCTCAAACGGCGACGGAAAGAGCTTCGCCAGTTCAAAATCGACCGTCGCCCACTTGATCGAACTGAGTCGCTCGTTGGCCTTAAACGCACCGAGAGAAGAGCACCACGTGTGATGGCCCGTCGTGCACATTTTGCCAGACAGTCCCTGCAGGATGGTCATGTTCTTTGTGTGCTCGGCGAGGGGGCTCATCCATTGCGGCAGATCGTGTTCGTCGAGGTCAGCGGAGAAAGCCTCTTTCCCTTTCTCGGTTTCCAGTTGTTGCTTGTCAAATGATGGTGGAATTAACGATTCCGGAAGCAATCCGTTTCCTTTATGGATAAAGATGAAACGCATCGGCGGTTTGCCGGTTGTTGAATCGGCAAGTAACCCTGGAGCGGCAAGGCTCATGGCGGCAGTGCCAGTCAAAGTATGTGAGAGGAATTCGCGGCGACTTTTCATGGGTTGCTCTTATCGGTCTACTGGACTTGGAGTGTGTGTTTCTACAATCTTAGCATGGTGTACTCTATCGTGCAAAAAGTTCGCTAAAATCCATCTTTTCGGTACATAAACGAATCTGAGGTTAGCAGTGACACGACAACCGCTTGGAAGCTTCCACCACTATTTACATACGCATTGTCTGCATCGATTAATGTCTGGGAATCTGACAGCATTTCGTTTCGTCCCATAAAGTAGCGAAAAGCATGGCGAACAATGGATTGACGTACGCGTTTCGATTGGACGAGTCGGTCGATCAGTTCGAAAGCATCGGTAACATCGCCATCGAGCGAGGGATCGCCAGTGCCGCTCAAGTGACCGGTTGCGTTGACCGGTTTTGTCTTATAGACGTTCGCCGTATTTCTTTTAGTTGTTGATTGTAGGATGTTGTCGGGATGTTCAAGACTCTCTCGTGTTCGATACCTACCGAAGTCATCAAAGACCTCAAAGGTCAGCCCCAGCGGGTTCATGAATTGATGGCACTTCCAGCATTCCTGCTTGGCTGTCACGGGATCAAGCCGTTCCCGTAGTGTGCGGTGATGGTCTTCGGGAATCTGTGCATCGACGGTAATGGGAACGTCAGGCACTCGCCCCGCTAACAATTTTTCCTGAATCCAGCGGCCACGACGAACGGGATCCGTTTCTGTGTTCTGCGAATGAGCCAACAGCCACGCTGGGTGTGTGAGCAGTCCTTTGCGATTAGGAATTTTGAACGGCTGAACAATTGGGTAGTCCCAAGTTTCGTCGTTGCCGTATTCGCCGCGTGACCAGCGTCCTTGGTAATGCAGTGGGCCAGCGCCGGCCAGAGGTGGAAGATTGTAAATCTCGGAATACCTGAATTTCTGGCCACCGTGAAAAAACCAGGGGAAGGTAATTGGAGTTCGGCCCTTACCGAATGTGTATTCGAAGAACAGCATATATCTGCCGAAGTCGCGGACATGGTTCTTCCGGTGCTTTTCTTCAAGGTCTGTAATTCGAATCAGTGCAAACAGGTCTTTGTGCTGTTGGAAGTTTTTCAACAGAACTTGTTCTGGATTGTCTGCCCAGTCAGTGTCCTTCAGTCCTGCATAAGCTTGACGCCAGCCGTCAACGATCTTCTGGCCTTGCGCATTGCTCTTGGTATGCAAAACGAAGTTTAAATCGGTTGTCAGTAGTTGCTCGAAGACATCTTTGTCCTGAGTCAGGATATAGTCAACGATTCGATCCGCTTCGTTGGTTACCGCGCCGGCTGTCCCCGTGTAGCCACGCGCCGCATTATCAAAGAACCCGCCACTGCGCATCACATCCTTGAATAGTTTCACGCTGGCGGGGTACCCAAAGAACTCGCGGAAGAAGCGGGTGATCTTCGGGTGAGTGACTTTGTGTGAACGCAAATGAATCCCATTCAATGTTGGATCAATTTCATCATAGAAAGTCTTCTTGTCGTTGAGCAACCGCGTAACTTCACGATGATAGTCGTCTTTCGTTATTAGTCGACCTGCACTGGCAGCTTGTGCCAGTTCCTCGTCCGGCACACGATCAGAAACCGCATAGGCAATCGCATAGCTGGCTTCGCGGGGCGATAACTTTTGTCTCCCGTGTGCATCCTGTTCGCCCGCTCCAAACTCCTGTCGATACAGAAACTCGGATTGCAGCAGAACGCTAACCAACATTTGTCGCAAGCCGTCTTTGTTGCCAGCGAGTTCGATCGCCGACCGGAACAGCGGCAGATATTTGTCCAATTCCTCTGGCGTCGCATCGCGCTGGAGGACGCAATCAAATTGCCCATGGATGGCAGTGGTTAGCTGCTCGTCAGTCGGCGTGGAAAGATGTGTGGCGATTTTAACAAATGCTTCCGGCGAAGAGGGTGGATACCAGCGGTCTTTCTCGTTCTCGAATTTGATACTATTGCGATCCGCCCCCTGATGGGTGGCTGCCAGAAGCTGCTTGTCGGCAATCCACTGTGCGTTGTTCAGCATCACTAGCAGATGTCCGCCATCCAATGCTGTTGTATCGTAGTAACGAACCCCAGAATGTTCCGGAAGAACGATCGGGTTTGTGACACCATAAAACGAACGTTGCCGCGCATTTCCCGCGAGTTTGAAGACGGCGTTGACGCGTTCATGAAAAATCTGTGGACTCACCAGCCAGCGTCGAGCTGGCGTGAAAGCTTTGTCGGTGATCGAGCCATTGAACAGCTGCTCGTGATCCACGTAGTTGCCGAAAGACGGTTGCCGTAGCTTCTCATCCAGCGTTGATGCTTTGCGGCTGCGAAGTTCTCGACGAAGCCATCCTGCTAGTAAGTCACGCTCTGCTCGGTCCGGTTGTTCGGCATCCACCGGCGGCATCAAGCCAAAGAAAATCTGGTCCTGTGATCTGTTAAGCAGATCCAGTTTTGCAGCCAATTTCAAACTCGCGAAGTTGTCAAATCGCACACCTCCTTCCGCCGAATCACCTTCGTGGCAATCCAGGCAGCGGGTTGCCATGATCGTCTGAATCTTCTCAGGGATGACCACCGGCGATACTTCCTGCGACGAGCCTAACGACGGTAATAGAACCCACCAGACAACGATAGTCAGTATGATCGGTGTGAGGACGATATTTGGAGATCTGGGCGAACGATTGTTTTTCAAATTAATCTCCTGTGTTCCATGGGACTCCATTACGGGCTGAATCCGTCGCGGATCGTTTTGCCGCAACTTGCGCAAGACCGTCATTGCCGATCTCGCGGCTCCGTACCGCCTACTTACTTCAGAAAGCGCACTGCGACACGTTCCTGCGCTTGTTTTCCACTGCGATTTTACCAGAGTTTGTCTCTGGCTTGTATAGAGCTTGGTTTGTCTCCGTCCCGAATAATATCAAAAATGACCCCAAACTTGACGTTTCACTTGACGAATGAATATCGTTGTTTTTTTAGCACGAGCCGATTAGATTGTGTATTCTAAATAGTTGAGTTTGACCCTGTTTAATTTTTCCGGAAGAAACCACAATGATGGTTCGTTCATGTATCCGCTGGTTGCTCATCCTTCTATGGGTGAGTACTTTTTCTCAAGCTATCTGCGGTCAGGCGCCGACATTCATCGACTGTTCGCTGCTGGTTGCTCCGGACTATCCAGCGACTTGGCCTACGGCTCCCTTTCCTCGATTTCAAATTACGTTCCAGCAAACGATCGGCCCGGATAGTGCCTACAACATTGATACATTATTGATTGACGGAAACACAGGGACTCAATTGGACGTTCCTCCCCACTCGGTTGCACGTCCAGATCTTAAGCGGCCCAAATCCAGTCCATTGGGTCTATCCTATACCGACAGGATTCAGCCTTGGCAATTTGGAGGCGAAGCTTGTGTCATTGACATCCGAGACTTGCTGAATAAGGCACCAAATGGAACCAGTCCGCTAGTCCTGACAAAACACGTCCAGCGTTTTGAACGTCAGCACCGTCTTTTGCATTTCGGGGACGTTGTCTTGTTTCGTAGCGATTACACGGACCGTTATTACCGGCCCTTCCCGTTGGGTCAGCGATACATATCCGACATCCTAGATGGGAAAGCTCCCGGATACCCAAACCCAGATCCCACTTGCATGGATTTTCTGGCAACACGCAACGTCATGACCTTAGGCACGGACAGTGCCAGCATGGGGCCGCTACCGGATTTAGCAGAGCCGACGCATTATGCCGGACTTAAACACGGTATGATTTGGACAGAAGCGGCGACGAATCTGGGCAGCTTACCGAGCACCGGCGCTTTTTACATCATGCTCTATCCTCGGCACAAAGACGGAGCGTATTCTGAGGGCCGAGCATTTGCGATTACCGGGGGTGCACTGCCGGCACGTCTTATCGCATCGATTACTGCAAAACGCGCCGTGGATCTGTCGCCGGTGATGGCTCAAGGTTATCCGTTAACCTCACCAGGGTCGGCTACCGGCCGACATCGACAGGTTTATCTTGATGTGAATTTCCTCTATTCCGAATATCTGGACATGTGGCATCACACTCATTTGTTGGACAGTATGGCAGGAACACATCTGGTACCGCCTAGTTTTTCCTTACCTGCCAGCGAAAAACCAGTTCAATACGCTCCCCATATTCGAGGTTGGCTCGAGGAATATGAGAAGAAATTTGGGAAACGTGGCACCAGTTCGATGACGACCGAAAAGGTACCGCTGGAATGGACTTGTGGTGAAGCACGAGTGATTGATGTGCGGCATTTAGTCGGTTCGGTCAATCAGCGACATTGGCCTGCATCTCCGGTCGTCACCGTTGCCCACATCAAAGCCTATGAAGCACAGCATGGAGATCTCAAAGACGGAGATGTAGTTATTTTTCAGACAGGGCATGTTGATCGATACTATCAACCTGCCCCGGCCGATCAGTTCCTCTGGATCGATCCACAATCAGGTAAATCTGAAGGTTGGCCAGCACCAAATCCGGAAACCATTTTTTACCTGAAGGATCGTGGGATCCGCTGTGTCGCAACTGATGCACCTACGTTAGGGGGCGTCGACGAAAAACAGGCACTCATGACCTATTGGGCATTAGGCAGCAATGCCATGGTGGGTGTGGAATTCTTATATCAAGTCGACCAGATCCCAGCAAACAGCTATTTCCTGTTTGCCGCCGTGAAAATACGTGATTGCCACGGCGGCCTCGGGCGAGCCATCGTTCTGCACTAGTCGCTGACCCCTCATCTCACGCTTAACCGATTTTACTTTTACCACGAGTTATCCTTTGCCTGACTTACCAAAAACCTGTTTACCAACCTGGTCCGTTGGCGAATTGTCCGAGCCAAAGCCACTGGGGCTGAAAAATCTCAGAGGGTTTATTGGTCCGGGGATCGTGATGTGCGGAATCCAGTTGGCAGGAGGTGAGTGGTTGCTGGGATCCGAAATCACAGCCCGTTATGGTGGGAGTTTGATGTGGATTGCCTTGCTGGTTATCGTTGGCCAGGTTTTTTATAACATGGAGTGTGGTCGCTACGCACTGTATACCGGCGAACCAGTTTTTACTGGATTGATGCGCAATAAACCTGGGCCTCGGTTCTGGATGGGAATTCTGGCTCTGTTGAGCTTAGGCGCATTTATCCCAGGACTATCGACAGCCGGCGCTGCCGTACTGGCGGCGGTCTTGCTGGATCGCGTACCCACGGAAGAGGATCGCGGGTTGGTAACGCTGTTGGCCTTTTTATTGCTAGGCGGAATATCGCTGCCCATTCTAGTTGGCGGGAAAATATATAACATGATGCAGGCGGTCATGATGACCAAAGTATTTAGCGTCCTGGGCTTTTGTCTTGTCATCGGAATTCTGTTTGTTACACCAGCCAATTGGTCCAGTGTTTTCAGCGGTTTTTTCAAGGTGGGAAATATGCCCGTCGTACTAGGAGAGGATCGTAATGAAAACGGTCGACTGGACCTCGGTGAGGACTTTGATCGCGACGGTCATTTGGATGTTGTGGAACCTGTTGAGCGTGATCACCGCGGAAAAATAATCTCCTTTGAGGATTTGGACGGCGACGGGAAATGGGATGGTGAAAATGTTACTAACGTTATCACGCACCGACTCGATACCGGTGAATGGCCGATATTATTGCTTACTCAGATCGCGCTACTCGGCGCCTTTGCCGGATATGCCGGAGGTGGAGGGTTGGGAAATTCCACCTACAGCAACTACTGCCGCGATAAGGGATGGGGAATGGGCAGTGTGGTAGGCGCCATTCCCAGTGCGGTGGGTGGTCGCAGGATAACCTTGAGTCATATTGGATCCGTATTCGAAATCAATGACAAGAACATGAAACGCTGGAAAGGCTGGTGGCGTTACATCATGTGCGATCAACTTCTGATTTGGTTTCCCGGTTGTATTATGGGAATGGCGTTGCCGGCGCTGCTATCGATGGAATTCTCTGTGCATTCATCGCTGTTCCATGATAGCGCCGGGATCGAGTGGGCTCAGGCTATTATTTCTGCGGATGGCATGCGACATGCTCCTCATTTTGTTGCTACTCCACTGCTGGGAGAATTGCTTTGGTTCCTGACCTTACTGGTTGGATTGTTGGTTTTATTGCCGAGTCAAATGTCCATTGTTGAGGATGTCTGTCGTCGTTGGACCGATATTTTCTGGTCTGGCAGCAAACGAGTTCGTGACAATATGGAATCACATCAGGTGGGCAAGATCTACTACAGAATCTTGTTCTTTTATGTTGCCTGGACGTTTGCCTGTGCCTGGTACTTTACTCAATATGAGAGCCCCAAGGTGATGATTTTGATCATTGCTAATTTGAATAATATCGCTATTGGATTAACGGCCTTTTTCATCCTCTGGAACAACATCAAGTTCCTGCCGGCTGAAATTCGCCCCGGTTGGGTCAGTCGAGTGGGTATGATCTGCTGTGGTTGCATCTATCTGGGATTGGCGGGGTTGGTGTTTTATCATAAGCAGTTACCCATCATCATCGACCTTTTGGGTTTACAATAGGAACAACAAAGGAATAGGAAGTATGGACATATTTGATCTTTCAGGGCGAGTCGCCATGGTATCTGGCGCCGCCAGTGGAATGGGTAAAGCGACCGCTTTGGCAGTGGCGTCCGCTGGTGCGGACGTCGTGCTAGCGGATATCGACGTTTCTGGGGCGACAGCGACCGCCAGTGAAATTGAAGCGTTAGGACAACGTGCCGTTGCGGTGGAATGTGATATTTCCGATCCAGACCAAATTCAATCCATGTTTTCACGGGTCGACGACGAATTTGGCAGGATTGATTTTCTCGCCAATATTGCGGGTGAAGCCATTCGTAAAAAACCGGAAGACATCGAGTTGGCTGAAGTGGAATGGACTTGGCGAAACATCGTCTATGGTCGCTTTTGTATGTGCCAAGAAGCCGGGAGACGGATGCTGCAGCAGGGTCGTGGTAGTATTGTGAATTTGGGGTCCATTGCCGGGGTTTCGGCGCTAGGACGCGGGCACATTGCTTATAGCATGGCGATGGGAGCGGTTATTCAGATGACGCGTGAATTAAGTACGGAATGGAGTGGTCGCGGGGTTCGGGTGAACTCAATCCTTCCAGCTCAAGTTCTGAATCCGGGACTGCAGGCACGAATCGACGCGGATCCGAGGATTGAAACACGTTTTTTAAGCGGGATACCGACCGGTCGATTTGGCCATTGCGATGACATTCGCGGTTTGGCTATCTTTTTGGCCTCGGATGCCTCCAGTTGGATCACCGGTGCTATCATTCCAATGGACGGTGGAAATTTGGCATTGAATGCCGGAGGCAGCGTGGGTGGGGAAACCTTTGACGAATAATCAGACTTGAAAATAGGAACCTATGTCAAATACTGCCATTGAAATCGACAAACAAACCGCGCTGTCACTCTATCGCACGATGCAGATTATCCGACAGTGTGAAGAACGTCTGGCCCAGTCCCATCAACAAGGTCTCGTGCATGGCGCCTGCCATACCTATGTCGGTCAGGAGGCGATTGCCTCGGCGGTCTTTGCTCATCTACGACAATCGGATGTTGTTTTTAGCACCCATCGCGGTCATGGGCACGCACTAGCCAAAGGTCTCCACCCTCGTGAACTCATTGCGGAACTCTATGGACGGGAAACCGGTTGTTCCCAGGGGCGCGGTGGCAGTATGCATCTGTTTAAACCTGAAATTGGAATGATGGGAACCAGTGGTATTGTGGGCCCCTGCATCCTGCAGGCGTGTGGCGGCGGATATACCTTTAAAATTCAGCAGTCGGACAATGTCGCGGTAAGTTGTTTTGGAGACGGAGCGGTGAATAACGGTGCGTTTCATGAAGGCCTCAATATGGCAAGCATCTGGAACCTGCCCTGCATTTTTGTGTGTGAAAATAACCAATTTGCAACCGAGGTCCCGTTTAGTTATTCCAGTGGGATTCCCGATGTCGGTCGACGTGCTGAAAACTATGGGATTCCCGGGTTCGAAGTCGACGGCAATGATGTTCTGGCGATTTATCAAGTTGCTGGAGAAGCCATCGCGCGGGCGCGAGAACAGCAAGGCCCGACCTTGATCGAATGCAAAACCTATCGCACCCGCGCCCATGCCGAAGGGATGGTGGATTTCACCTATCGCACGAAAGAAGATGTTGAAAACTGGAAGCAAAAATGCCCGCTGATCCGACTTGCCGAACGACTCGTGGAACAGGGTCTGGTGACCACTGATGAATTAAACCTCGTACAGCAGGAAATCACTGAGCTGATCGCTGAATCGCACGAGTTTGCCAAGGATAGTCCCTACCCCTCCGGCGATACCGTGATGCAACACGTCTATGACGAATCAACGGACACGCATGATGCCCTGGACAGAGATCCCGGTACCCGAGAAATATCCTATGCTGCTGCTACGAAGGAAGCGTTGGATGAAGCGATGGCAACGGATCCGTCGATCTGGGTCATGGGAGAAGGGATCGGTGAACGCGGCGGAAACTTTACGACAACATTGGGGCTGTACGAAAAATATGGAGCCGATCGACTCTGTGACACGCCGATCTGTGAACGCGGCTTTGTCGGGCTTGGATGTGGAGCGGCCATGACCGGATCGCGACCCGTGATCGATTTTATGTTTATCGATTTTATCAATGATGCCTTTGGAGAAATGATTAATCAAATTGCCAAAATGCAGTATATGAGCAGCGGCCGTATTCAGATGCCGATTGTACTGCGTGGATGTGGAGGCATCGGTCATTCAGCTGCCACCCACCATTCCGGACTGTATCACTCGATTTATGCCCATATTCCGGGTCTGCGTGTGGTCACTCCGGCAACGCCCTATGATGCCAAAGGATTGTTTGCTCATGCCCTGAAATCAAACGATCCGGTGTTGTTTCTAGAACATCGTGAGTTGATGACCTGTAAAGGGCCTGTCCCGGAAGAACACTATGAAATCCCATTTGGTAAAGCGAGCGTTGTGCGAGAAGGCACGGAGGTGACCGTGGTTGCGGTAGCACTGATGGTCCAGCATGCACTTGCGGCGGCAGGACAGTTATCCGAAAACGGGATTTCAGTGGAAGTGGTTGACCCCCGTACAGTTTCGCCGCTGGATACGCACACCATTTGTGAATCCGTTGCCAAAACTGGGCGACTGTTGATTGTGGATGAGGCGTTTCAACCCTGTAGCATCGCCGCTGAAATCGCCGCAGCCGTTGCGGATCAGGGTTTTGATAGTCTCGATGCTCCCATCAAACGCCTTAACGGTACGTTTAATCCCACTCCCTATGCACCCACCCTAGAAAACGAAGTCGTCCCACATGTTGTCGATATCGTTCAGGCAATTCAGGACTTGCTAGAGGAATAGATCCCTCGGTAATGGAAAGGTACGGATTTTTGAAACATGGCGATTGAGATTACAATTCCCCGTCTCGGCTGGTCGATGGATGAAGGCATCTTTGTCCAATGGCTCAAGGGTGACGGTGATCTGATCACTGCCGGTGATATGCTATTCGTCATTGAAGGTGACAAAGCAACTCAGGAAATCGAGTCATTCGATTCCGGAGTCCTTTGTATTCCTGCTGGAGCAGCGGTGGCGGGAGACGTTGTACAGGTTGGTCAGGTCATGGGGTTTTTGTTGGCCGAGGGTGAAACCCCACCGGCGTACCAGCCCAATATGATTGTGGCCAGCGATCCTCCGGCAGCGGCAACCGAATTAGCCGCAACACCCGTTCATGACCCCTCATCCAATCCGGTTGTTACGTCCACACGTACGGTTGCCACACCCCGAGCGCGACAGACAGCCCGCAACCTTGGAATCGACCTGTTGGGGATCATTGGCAGCGGCCGTGGCGGACGGATTCGCGAGCGCGATGTCATCGCTCAGGCTGACCAGCTACCACAACAGGCGGCGGCAATTTCAAAGGTCAGCGGACATCTACAAATACTAACGACTCACCGCCAAGTCATTGCGCAGCGGATGCGAGCCAGTGCGATGCAAACAGTTCCTGTTACGCTGCATACCAAGGTAGAAGCCGCTGCATTGGTTGAATTTCGACAATCACTTCAAGGTGCGGATACAGCACCAACTTATAACGATATTCTGGTTAAATTAACCGCCGCACTGTTGCCCCAATGTCCTGAGCTCAATGCATGCTGGACGGCGCAGGGGGTCTATCTGTACGACGAAATTCATCTGGCAATCGCCATCGACACGCCCGCAGGCTTAGTGGCACCCGTGATCCGTAGTGTGCCGGAATTAACGCTGGGCGAGGTATCTCAGCGGTCGCATGATTTCATTGCTGCGGCGCGGAAGGGAACTTTAACATCCGAGCAGCAAACTGGCGGCACGTTTACCGTGACCAATTTAGGGATGTACGGCATCGACCATTTTACACCGGTGATCAACTCATCGCAGTCAGCGATTTTAGGAATTGGCCGCATTCGGGATGAGCCGGTGGTGCTGGATAACAAGCTCGTCGTAGGGAAGGTATTGTCGCTGAGTTTGACATTTGACCATCAGGTTCTTGATGGAGCGGCAGCTGCCCGCTGGTTGGAAAAGTTAACGACCGCCATCGTAAACCCGTTGAATATATTGGCGTAAAATTGAGGGCGGTGATGCCTTTGCACAACCGTATTTACCGCTTGTAACTGGTCGCCGTTTGACGTCGTCTAGAATTCGTGGATGATGTCGAAGCTCAGCGTGATCTGGCTGTCTTTGCTGAAATCAACAAACGGCCGCTGCGCTCCGTTGACAATCGTGTTGGACCAATCCTGGATCAATCGTCGTAACATTAATGTCAAATGGTAAATAATCTTCAACCACTTCGATGAATTGTAATTGTATTCGCTGCAATTCGGCATCTGAGAAGTTACTTGTATTTCCATCTAAGTCAAATGGTGGGGAAACGAGTTGAGATACTCCCTGCCATCTGGTCCACCTATTATTCGTACTCGTGTGGCCGTTGTAGTCGAGGTAGATTGTTTTGGTAGCAGTGGGATTACTGGCGAGCAAGAAAGTATTATCTATACCATAGGGAAACGGAGTTGTGACATCACCGTCTGTAAGGATTCCATTGACATGAACGGGGATTGCGAGCAATCCGGTATCTTGTAATTCAATGCTTCCTGCCGGAGCAAGGAGTGCTGATTCCGGACTCAATCCGAGATTTGCCGCTAATAGTCGACGATCTTCGAGGTTTTCCAAGAACAACCGCCGCTGACGTAATGACGGTTGCTGGCCATAATAGAGCGATACCAAAATCTAGAAAGAAAATTCGAAAGAGACGAGTATTGCCAGCGGCTTAAGTGCACCAGAATTGGCGCGGCTGTACACCGGCATACCCCTCTTGAAAAGTAACTTTCATAATAGTTGTCACTGATAGCAGGTTCAAGTATTAAACTGGCTAATCTTGGTTGTTTAAAGCGAGTTGGTTTGCTAACACACCGTGCCATAAATCAACTTTATGACACATGTTTTTTATCTGCTTTTCCAAATTCTGCCTGAGGCGTGCGGCTGTGGAACTTCGCCAAGGCAAGGCAGTTCCGGAGATTTACCGTTAGTTGGAATTAAGTGAACAGTCTAACTTATCGTTGCGAAAGAATTGCCGGTTGTTGAATAGTTCCAGCGCCCATAAACTAAAGTTTATATTACATGGCTAGCAACTTCTGATTAGATGCCGTGTGAAACATGTTTAGTCTGTACATCGCTGTCTCATAGAAGACCAATATTAACCAATGAATTACAAGACAATAATGATTGGCACGGTGTTACCGAGTGCAATATGGCTCCTTGCGGGTTTGATGATAGTGGGAATTGTTGCTTTACCTTCACCCGTAACAAATAGCGAAAGTGAAAGTAAACTGGACCCGCTGGTGCCCGTGCAGGCCGCCATCAAATTTGAGTCAACGATGACCGTACAAGCAGACGGAGTTGTCGTCCCATTTCGTGAAATTCAACTAGCCGCTCAAGTCGCAGGTCGTATCGATCATAAGTCGGAGAATTGTCGCGCTGGTCGCCAAGTTAAACAAGGTGACGAGTTATTTCGCATCGATCAACGTGACTATCTATTGGCTCAACAGCAATTAACCAGTCAGCAGCAACAAGCAGAAATTGATTTGGAACAAGTCACCTTGGATATCATTAAAGCGGGTGATTTATTAAAACTCGCCAATGATGACTTGGATTTACAAATCAAAGAGTACGAACGCTTGAAAAACTTACGCGCTCGAAACGCCATTACTGATGCGGATGTTGAACGTGGCCAACGTGGTGTGATCGCTGCACAAAACGTGATTGTAAGAAACACAGCCGATCTCGATGCCGCTCGCAAACGTGAATATCGACTCAAAAGCAACAAGGAATTACTCAACATCCAAATGCAAAAAGCAAATCTTGATTTAGCTCGCACGATTGTGATATCGCCGGTGGATGGTGTCATTGTTCAAGAACTAGTCGAAACCGATTCTTTCGCGCAGCGGGGTACAACTCTCGTGGTTATTGAGGACACGCAGCGGGCTGAGATTCGAGCAAACCTAAAAATGGATGACCTGATGTGGGTTCTTGATGGGCAAGCTGAAGGTGTAAATGGTGTGCAGGAATACACGTTGCCGAACCATCCGGTGACGGTGACCTATGAATTCTCTGGTAAACGCCCGCTGACGTTAACTTGGCAAGGGCGGTTAGATCGATTTGATGGTCGTGGATTAGACACGTCCACGCGTACCGTACCGATACGAATTGTTGTGGATAAACCTGACACGGGTACGCTCAATGGCATCGGCAACTTGGTCCGAGGTATGTTTGTGGAATTGACGATTTCTGTTTTCACTCCCGACTCTATGGTGCTCATACCCAAACGGTCATTAACGACGTCCAATCAAGTATATGTGGTACGAACATCTGGCCAACCAGCGGGCGCAGCAACAACTGAAATCAACGGTATCTATAGTGTTGTCGAAAACGTAATTCCTTTGCGAGAAAGTGAAAATGACGAAGGTGAGTTTTGGATCATTGATACGGATGCCTGCGATCTCGCCGTGGGTGATTGGATCGTGATTCAGAGAATGTTCGGCTTGCCTGTGAATGACTCCGAAAAATCTAAAGTACGTATACAAACGCCGGATTAACCGCACTCGGTTAGATTTGGTTAGCGGCTGAGGGGCGGTCATTTATCGGTGAAACAGCAGCGAGCGACAGCAAGAATGACAAAAGGCGAAAATTAAGTGATTAAACATCTGATTTCATGGGCCATCGATCGCAGTGCAGCAATGAATGCATTGATGGTTGCGACGATTTTTGCAGGGCTTTTTAGTTTTGGTGTTATGCGACGGGAGATATTTCCAGAGTTCGAACTGGATATAATTCTCGTAACGGTTCCCTATCCTGGAGCCTCCCCGCAGGTCACCGAAGAGGGGATTTGTCAAAAACTTGAATCAGCGATTCAGCCGATTGCCGGTATTAAGAAACTGACATCCGTTGCCACTGAAGGAATTGGATATGCTGTTGTCGAGCTGAACACAGGTGAAGACGCACAGAAGATTCTCAATGAAATCCGCAGTGCAGTGGACCGAATTCCGAGTCTGCCTGAACTTGCTGAGAATAAAGATGTCAGTCAGGTTACCATGCGAAATCCGGCAATTCGTGTGGGAATTTTGGGACCACCTGGTATTGCGAGCGAAGAAGCTGAGTTGGAGTTGCACAACTTGACGGAAGAAATTCGCCAAGAATTAATGGCACAAAAGCCGATCAAAAAATCTGGTTTGCCTGGTCTCATACAGTACTTCACAACCAATGTGGAGCAAGCGGTTGTATCTCAAGCTGATATTGTTGGCGCTAAGCCTTATCAGATTGATGTTGAAATCAGTGAGCGGGATTTACGGCAATTCGGTTTAACGCTTAAGCAAGTCGCAGCAATTATTCGCAGCGAAAATATCGATGTTCCCGGTGGTGTATTACGTTCGGAAGTTGGAGATGTATCGTTACAAGCTAACAGCAAGGTCCTGACAGGCGTCGAAATTGCAGAGTTACCACTTGTACGTTCCAAAGGTGAGGTGGTGTTGCGAGTGGGCGATATCGCCACCGTAAATGATGGGTTTGCCGATGTGGATTCGATTGATCGAGTAAATGGTCGACCAGCCCTTGTTCTATCGGTCATGAGGACACCATCGGAAGACCTGTTGCATATTACCGATGCGGTCAAAGCGTTTGTTGAAAACCGAAGTAAAACAATGCCGCCAGGTTATGAGCTAGCTACCTGGTTTGACCAATCTGAACAGGTTCAAGGTCGGATGGACTTGTTAACAAAAAATGGTCTGCAAGGACTTCTTTTTGTGTTTTTGGTGTTAGCGTTGTTTTTAGAATTCCGTCTGGCATTTTGGGTGGCCATGGGAATTCCAATTTCAGTACTTGGAGCTGGAGTTGTGTTGATATATATGGGTGCTACGATCAACATGCTATCACTGTTTGCCTTTCTTTTGGCACTGGGAATTGTCGTGGATGATGCAATCGTCATCGGTGAGAATATATACCGCTACCGCGAGCAGGGTCTGCAACCACGAGAAGCGGCAATTCAGGGAACGCTGGAGGTGTTACCGGCTGTTACAGCTTCCGTCACGACAACCGTGATTGCTTTTTTGCCGTTGTTTTTTATTGCCGGAGTCATGGGCAAGTTTTTTGCGGTTTTACCCGTCGCAGTGGTTGCTATGCTGATTATTTCCCTGGGTGAGAGCATGTTTATTCTGCCTTGTCACTTAGGGCATGACGATGGTCCGGTTACACGAATTATAAAATGGCTGTCGTTACCGATGAAGCCGTTTCTGTGGTGCATCGGTAAAGCAAATCAAGCTGCGACTTGGTGCATGCAGTCTACGATCCATAAAATCTATTTACCATCATTACGATATGCACTTCGTTTTCCGTTTGTCCCGATTAGCATCGGAACGGGCATACTGGCTGTGTCGTTCGTATTGGTCAGTAAAGGCATCACGCCGTTTATATTGTTCCCTAAAATTGATAGTCCGATGATTAACGCACAAGTTGTTTTCAGCGACGGTACGCCGGTTGAAGTCACCGATGCGGCAACACGCGAGATGGAAAACGCAATTGTTAAGCTATTAAAGGAAGTGTCACCGGACGAGAAAATATTTAAAGTAATCCATCGTGCCGTGGGCCACACAACAGGTACCGCTCCACCAGGTCCACAAGGACGTGTCAATGGATCGTTTGTTGGCGTTGTCGATGTAGAATTGGTAGACAGTAGTTTACGGTCAATCGATAGTTCGACATTGATCAATCGCTGGCGTGAAATGAGTCCGACGTATCCGGATGCAGAGTCTTTAATCTTCACCGATGCCGGTGGTCCAGGAGGTCCAGGAGCTAAACAAATTGAATTCAAATTGTTAGCCGATGCGAAATACATGGATGATTTGGAAAAAGCCGCGGAGGAATGTGTGGCATTTTTACGTGCCAAACCAGGCGTATTCGACCTCGATGCCGATACCTATATGGGTAAAGAAGAGTTCCGTTTTCAGATCAAAGAAGACGCGAAGGTGATGGGGATTACTTCGGCTCAGTTAGCAGACGCAGTACGCGGAGCTTACTATGGCGAAGAGGTGATGCGGTTACAGCGAGGACGGCATGAAGTTAAATTGATGGTTCGCTATCCACAGGAAGAGCGGCGGAGTTTATTGAATTTGTCGGATATTCGAGTGCGCGGCAATGACCGAGCAGAGCGACCGATCACGGAAGTTGCTGAAATCGAAAAAGTACGTGAATACTCTGAACTAAATCGAGTCAATCAATTACGTTCCATTACCATTGCTGGTGACGTCGATTTTTCGAAGAAGGTAACAGCAAATTTAATATTTAACGGCGATGTAAACGATGGTAAACCGTCGTTTAATGAGTTCTTTGAGGATACGATCAAGAAAAAATATCCAAGTGTGTTCTTGATGTATGAAGGCCAAGCTCAGCAACAAGCCGAGGCGCTAAATAGTATGATTACGGGATTTATTGTTGCGATGCTGGTGATTTTCTTGGTGCTAACATTGCAGTTCAAATCCTACATTCAACCGTTTATCATTATGGCGATCATGCCCTTTGCACTTATTGGTGTGATTTGGGGGCACTACTTTTTAACGATTCCGATTACGCTATTTAGTCTCTGTGGCATCGTGGCGTTGATGGGCGTCGTGATTAATGACTCGATTGTATTGGTAGACTTTATTAATAAGAGTTATGAGCGAGGCGGGGATATTGTGGAAGTTTTGATGGAAGCAGGACGTCATCGCTTTCGTCCTGTGGCACTGACATCTATCACGACCGTCGCGGGGTTGTTTCCAATTTTAACTGAGACGTCGCTGCAAGCTACCTTGCTGATTCCGATGGCGGCAAGTTTGTGTTTCGGTCTCGCCGTCGGCACGGTCATGATCATGTATCTCGTGCCCGTGTTTTATCGCATCTATATCTGGGCTGGTGATTTTTTCCAGAAGGAAATGTTAGGCATGGAAACCGTAAGCGACCCGCCTACGATGGCAAATGCGGACCGACAAACTCAGACCACTACCTAACACGCGTAGACATGCTGCGGAATATCTCAGAGGACAGTTCCACGGGTCCTGTGACTATAGCGTTTTGATGATGCTGGCACCAAAGGTGAAGCCACCGCCGAAAGCACAGAGTCCGAGTGTTTTGTCGGATTCTAGCGAGGGTAGCAATTCGTGCAGGCAGAGAGGAATCGTGCTGCTTGAAGTGTTGCCGTGTTGTGCAATATTACTGAACACTTGTGGATTGATGCGATGCTGGATCGCGTCAATGATACGTTGGTTCGCTTGATGAGGCACCACTAAATCGAGTTCATCGACCTGGATCCCATCGCGATCACAAACGCGATTCAAACTGTTCATCATACATCGCACGGCTTCTTGGAATACTTGGCGACCTTTCATTTGAATGAACCCCGTGTTTCTAAAGGGGACAGATAGTGTGCTGCCATCTTCACCCTTGGCCGATAGTTCAGGACGTTGAATACGAGCAGCAGCATGTTCAAAGTGATTTTCACCGTAGAGTATTGTTGCTGTTGTCGCATCACCGAATAAAATCGAGGTATCGAAATCGTTGAGATCGAGGAGCGGCGATAGTATCTCGGCTGTGGTAACCAGTACCCGCCCATGAGGCGTGCTTTGCAAGAAATCATATCCAGATTGCAATGCGTACAAATAGCCACTGCAGGCAGCGCTAATATCATACGCTTGGATCATCGTCTCTTTTCCGATAGAGAGCCTATTCAGTATTCGACATGCCATTGAAGGTGTCATCGACATTGGGCTGGTCGTTGAGCAAATGACCAAATCAATATCATCGATCAGCAATCCTTGCTGGTCCAAGACTTGTTGGCAAGCGTGCACGGATAATGAAATGGCATCTTCGTTTTTGTCCGCCCAATACCTTTGTCGAATTCCGGTACGCCGGACAATGTCTTCACTGGTCATTGGATTATCGGTGCCCAGTAATTCTTCATTGGTGACGATTCGACTTCCTTCGGCGATCTCCACGGTGGACATTCCCACATCAAACGCGCGATGACCACCCGGTTCGCGGGTAAGGACAAGTGTGTTCTGTGATTTGCGACGGTGAAGTATAGGATTTCCGATGGCATCTTTAACGACTTGCTTAGCTGGAGAACCGCTAACCGTTTTCAAACGGATCATATTGTCGCCGACGTTGACGGTGTCCCCAACTTCACACAGAATTTCTGTTACTTCACCGTCAATACTACAGGTAATGTCAAATACACTCTTGGTCGCTTCAACCGAGGCAACCACATCACCGCGCTGGAGTTGTTGTCCAGCGTCGACATAGATCTCCACAATTTCAATCGACTCGTCTGCCGGTCCTGAGCCAATGGCTTCAATGAAAGCGTTGCCATCGGTGGGCGTTGATTTCTCTTCCCAGTGGAGATCCAAATCTAACAACTCCGCTGCTGCGGCCAACGTACGTTTGAAACCTGGGAGTATGAGAGTTTGATTGGGGAAGTTACAGGGAATATGTGTATCGGGTCGAGTGATGCGCCGCATGGCAATGGGTAATTTAGCTTTTTCGGCTACGGTTGCAATAACTTCCGCACCAAGTCCACACGTTTGGTTGTCTTCATGCACTACGATGAGGCGCGCTGTTTTTTCAGCCGAGGAAAGTACGAGCTTCTGATCCCACGGTGAGATGCTACGTAAATCAATGACATCCGTCGCGATTCCCACTTGCTCAAGAGCGGTCGCCGTTTGTTCGCAAATGCTGACCGTGTTGCCCCAGCCGACCAGTGTGAGGTCGTGGCCTGATTGAATTTTACGAGCGACGCCGAGCGGCACGAATTGTTCATGGACGTCAGCGGACGTGGCTTTATCGGAATCGTTAAGACACGTTTTGGGATACAAGAAAACGGTGGGGCGTTGCGATAAGAATGCCGCGTTAAGTAGTCCGGCAGCGTCGTGCGCGGAACTGGGCATCACCACATCAATGCCTGGACAATGTGCCAGGACGCTTTCGTTGGTTTGGGCGTGGTAAGGTCCGAGTCCTGGGCGATATCCTCCGCAGGCGACCATAATAATGACCGGTGCTGACCACTGCCCATCGCTGCGCCAGTGCATGGTGGCCAATTCATTAACGATTTGGTTATAGGCCGTGGGCATGAAATCTGCAAATTGCAGAAACGCAACGGGTCGTTGACCGGTGAGTGCTCGACCTATGGATGACCCGATGATGGTTGACTCGGATAGCGGCGAATTCATAACTCGGCCAGGGAATCGAGTGCTCAACCCCCGTGTTACTCCAAACACATCCCCCTTGGGGTCTTCGATATCTTCGCCATACAAAGTTACACGCGGGTCGACAAGCAAGTGGTTCAACAGCACCTGCCGCATGGCGTCTTTCATGTTGAGCATGTTGTCCGTGTCTGTGGCATCACCGCTTTGTACTCCAAAGGTCTCCTTGTTGGGATGTGTTAATTCAACAGGGTGTTGGATACAGGCGTCAAAGGCAGGTAGTGCATCTTTGGCTTGTAGTGCTTCTTCTTCAGCGGCGGCAACCTGATCGTCAACTTGAGCGCGAATCACTTTTAATTCAGCGGTCGTCATTCCATAAGCCGTTAAATGTTCTTCTAGGTTTGCAATTGGATCACCATGCAATTGGGCCTCCGCTAGATCTTCTTCGCTGCGATAGATGGAATGATCATCGGCATTGGTGTGACTGCGGAGGCGTTCCACTTGCATAACAATCATCGCCGGTTTGCGCTGCTCTCGCATTTCCGCAACCACTTGAGCAAACACTTTATCGGCAAACAATACGTCTCGCCCGTCGACATAGTGAATTGGCAAACCGAACAGGTCAGTGGCTTGACCATCTGCGCGTGAGAAACAAGTTTGACCTTCGGTGTTGGTGGAAATTGCCCAGCGGTTGTCTTGTACAATGAACAGCACAGGTAGGTTTGACCGTACGGCTTCAGCCACTCCCTCTAACCACTCTCCTTGTTGCGTCGTACCGTCGCCGACACCACAGTAAACAATGGGATGGTTGTCTTGTTCTTTTACGGCCGCAGCGACTCCGGCAGCTTGCAGGGCATTGTTTCCAGTAGGCGCTACCATGCTCAATACATTGAGTTGCGGATCACTGAAAAACGCTGACATGCGTCGACCACTACCCGGTGCGTATTCGTTACACAGTAAGTTATCGAAAAATGTTCGTGGTGAGATTCCTCGTGCGACCAGCAGAGCTCGATCGCGATAATGGCAGTGTAGCCAGTCGTCTGGAGTTAAGTATTCGGCGAGTGCGGCGGTTGCTTCATGGCCGGCACCGGATAGATGGAAAAACGCCTCGCCACGACTGGCAATCTGCTGCTCAACGCGATCAATCTCTCGGGCAATGAGCATTGTGCGATATAGTGTAAGCAGTTTATTGCGGTTCATCTTGCTCACCGATATTCAAAAAAGAAAGTGTTCAAAGAATTGCTTCTTTGGAACTGTTCAAATTCTACCGAATAACGATATATTAATGCACTACGAATATTGGTAAATCAACGTGCAATCCTAGAATGCATCCCTTTTTTTTAGGGGGGTACCGGTACACTTTGCAGCAGAGAGAATGAACTGGTCGTTGCCGCCTATCGCTGACTCTTGGAAGTTCTATTTGACATCCAGCAAACGGACGGCTTCTTTGAGTAAGAAATCGGTGTCCATAAACGGTTCATAACTGATGTCCTGCCAGCGAACTAAACCGTCGGCATCAATGATAAACGTACCGTGTAAAGGCTGCTCTTCGAAGTCATCATGCACTCGATATTCTTTGAATATTTCAAGTTTTGGGTCATTCACAATAGTGAATGGTAGCTTGCCATCAAAATGCTTGATCGATTGTTTGAGATTTTCATTGTCATCGGAGCTGATCGCTAAAATATCAAAGCCAGCAGCGGTGAATTTGGCATAGTTATCGATAACTTTTTGCAACTGTTCCGCACATGCTAGGCAACCATGCCCAAGGTAGAAAACGACGATTGTTGGTTTTCCGTTGAACTCTTTGACGCTTGAAAATTTGCGATTACGATGATCTCGCAGTGTGAATTCGGGCGCTGCTGAAGGTTGCCAGCGAAAGGGTCCTAGTGTATCCAGGTCAGGTCGATTGCCAATGTCGTCACGCAGTTTAAGCTCTTGATTCCATTGGCCATCGCATCCCAGATCAGCGGCAATGGCAGTAATGCGAGCAAACACTGGTGACTGCATATCGATCGAACCAGAGATTGCTTGTAATTCTTCAAATGCGGTTTTTGCTTCTTTTGTTTTTTCCGCGGCATGTAGAATTTCAACTTGCAACGCCAGCGGTTGAACTTCTTTGGCATGCGATTTGACATGAGCCGCCGCTGCTTTAATAGCGCCGTCGGTGTCACCACTGGTTTGTTGACATTTAGCAATCGTCATGCGGTCAACGGAACCAGCTTTACGTAGTAGTTCCAGTGCTTTTTCGTGCTCTCCATTTTTCAAATGGGTGTAACCGTTTAATGCGGCAATGGCTTGCTCACAGTCGTGGACCTTTTTATCCCAAACGCGGCGGGCATCAGTCGTAGCCTTGGTAATCGCTTTATTCTTGTCGGCTTCTTTCTTTTTCGTATCTTTTGCTTGTTCAGCTTCTGCTTTGGTCTTCGCTGTTTCGCCAGCTTTATCTCGCTCCGAGCTATTGTGGTTAAGTAAGGTTTGCAGCTCTTTTTTGAGTGCGTCGGTTTGTGCGGTTTGTCCAAGCATGGCATGAGCGATACCGACATACTTCAGGCGTTTGACTTGTTCGGCTTCAATCGATGTAGGCTCCAGTATGGCCGTATTAGCAAGGGTAATCATGTCTTGCCATCGTTCGTACATGTAGAGGGTCGTGAACAGGCGAGCTCGACCGTAATAAGAACTGCTGCCACGTCGCGCAAGTGTGTTGTATTTGGGGTGTCGTGGTAATGTGGTAAGGTTTTGTGCTAGTGCGATGGCATCCTCAACTCGGCCAATATTCAAAAAGTTGCGAGTGCACCATTCGTTGTTATGAGCGTAGTTGTGAATTTGATCAGGCAGTACGCGATCACGCATCATATGCGAATGGTCCACTCGAGCGGACGCTTCTTGTTGCCAGGCGGCATCATCGTAGCGTTTGACTCGTGAGAATGTGTGTCCGGGCATGTGCCACATGTGCGCAATTCCTGGTGTGCTTTGACCACATAGAATTGCGGATTTCAGCGCGAGCGTTGGTTTCTTGTAATCCCATAAGTGAATGCGATAGTGGTGGCAAGGATGCATGGGATTTTTTTCGAGGATCTGTCCGATGATTGCATCAAGGGCCACATAACTAGCTGTGCCACCGGACTGGCTGCGGTTACTGTACATCGCCACTGCTAGAAAGGCCTTGGCCTCAAGGTTTTCGGGGTAGTCAATGCAGAGTTGTTCCAGCTTTTTAATGTAAGCATCCGCCCGCTCTTTTCTTTTAGCCGCATCTGCTTTGACGTACGCTGACATCGAATCAATAAAGCGACGTTCTGTATCGGTAATTCCTTCGGTCAACTTGGTGGCTTCTGCCATAAACACTTTGGATCGTTTGCTATTGGACTTGTTCGCCATTGCCATGCCCCAATAGGCCATGGCACATTTAGGGTCAAGTTTGTGGACTTGTCGAAATGCACGCTCTGCTTCTAAATACCAAAATCCGTGCAGAGCAGAGATGCCTTGATTGAAGAATTTCTGAGCGAGTTCACTTTCCGTAGTTACCGGGAAATCAACATTTGCCATCCCGGGAATAAGATATGCCTGTTGACGAGGACCTTCGTTGAATGCCTCACCATGATAAGAGTGCCCAGCCAAGGGGCCAGCAATATTGTCTTCATTTTCCTCAGTGGCTTTCGCGCCTTCCGGTGCGTCACTGTTTTCAGCGGAAACTTCTTTTTCAGATGTTTTGTCGTTCGATTTCGGTTCTTGTGCAATTAATACGGTAGCACAGAATAATAAACAACTAAGCGAACAGGCTTTCGTAAGGAACGAAGTCATTGAATTTCTCTGTAGGTAATGTTGAAGTTTATTTGACCAATCAATGTTGACTAGAATTATAATGTTTTTAGGACTGAGCGTAAACATTCGTAGTTGAGTGTATTGGTGTGGGGGAGTGCTATTAATCCTCCGAAAGAAGAGGTTAGTCGATGCCCACAACTAATTCTTGGCTATCGAATACAACGAGATCGCCGTCAACGAGCTTCTTACGGCGGGCTGTACAAGTTTCACCATTAAGTGTCACTAAACCACTTTGAATCATGAACTTAGCTTGACCGCCAGATTCAACGAGATTCATGAGTTTCAAGAAATGGTCGAGGCGGATTGTAGCGGGTAGGGGTTGAGGCGAGTCATCTGTGGGATTGGAGTCAGTCATATGTTGTGTAGGATCAACGCTTGCAGGTGAGAGTTATTTTATTTTGAAGATTGCGACGACTGGATAGTGGTCACTGACATCACGTTCGTGACTGGGAATTGAATAATAGCCGTTGAAGTGATCCGTGTCCTGTTCGCCATTGATGACCAATTGTTTCGCAGTTTCGATACTACTGAAAATTAAGTCGTGTTCGCTGTCGGTGTCAGCTAGCAATGCGGGACTGACGAGTAGGTGGTCAAATTGTTTCCCGGCCATGTGGGTTGTTCGTTGCGAGGAGAGAAGCTTCAAATGTAAGTCAAAGAGCGACGAACTGCTGGGTAATCCTGTCGTGCCACACAGTAGCGCTAGGTCATCTCCAGCCGAAACGTTGTCGCAAACACACGGAGTATTAATATCGCCAATGACGATTACGTTTTCATCGTTGGCAATCATCGGTTTTGTCCAATGTTGCAATAGTCGGCATTGACGCAAACGCGGTGCGGCTCCTCGCTCTCCGGCTCGTAAGTGTACATTGCAAATAGTCAATGTCTGATGGCCGGTTGGTGTCAACCAACGAAAAGTGGCAAACAGATGCTTGGAGAGGTTGTAGTATTGCTTGCTGTCGTACATCGTTTTAGTTTGTTCACGTCGTTCGCATTTTTCGAATCCGCTGGTGTATAAAAATGCGACATCTTGTTCGGTGTACGTATCGCGACCTTTAATAAAGGCAACCTGATACTCAAGGCCATGTTGGGTCTTGAGTACCTCCGCAAGTTCCTGCACCACTTTTTTATTTTCGATTTCCTGTAGTGCGAGAATAGTTGGCTTTATTTTTGCAATGACTCGCGCTGCCTCATCTCGTTTCCAGTGCCAATCAGCCGCAGTTGGAGCGGATAGTTTTTTAGCGAGCGGCGATTTATTGTCACTTTGATCATGGTCAAAAAACCACTCGAGATTCCACGTGGCAATTTTGATCTCCGTGGGAGCTTGATCGGCAGCCGAACCCAAAGTGCAGCAAAAACTGGTTGCTGTGAAAATGGCAAGTGTCAGTGCAATTTGAATAGATGTTCGCATGGTATTGATTTTAAATGGGCCAAGCTATAATAGGAAAACATGATGACACCAGACACTAAATAGAGTTGGTTGTCATGGTTGTGACAAGATAACAGTATACTCTTATATGGTGTACATGAAGTAAATGTTACTTTTCAAATGGCGTCCCGAAAAGACATGAGTGGGATCAGAGGAGAATGAGTGGATTACGCGATACCATTTAACAAGCCGTTTCTGAGTGGGAATGAGCTGGATTATGTGTCCCAAGCTGTTTCTGGAGGAGATATCTCCGGAGATGGTGAATTTTCGCGGCGTTGCTCAACGTTACTCGAATCACAATTTGGTATTAAAAAAGTATTGCTAACTCCGTCTTGCACCGCTGCTCTAGAGATGTCCATCATGATTTTGGGGATCGGTGCTGGCGATGAGGTGATCATGCCTTCGTTCACATTCGTTTCCACGGCCAATGCTGTGGTACGTGCCGGAGCGACTCCGGTGTTTGTGGATATTGATTGCTGCACTCTTAACATTGACCCAGCTTGTATTCGTACGGCGATCACAGAGCGAACGCGCGCTATAATTCCAGTGCATTATGCGGGTGTGGGCTGTGACATGGATGCAATTATGGAGCTTGCAGCGGAATTCAATTTGCAAGTTATTGAAGATGCAGCTCAAGGGGTCAATGCTTTTCATCATACTCAGACGCTCGGAGCAATTGGCGCCTTAGGAACGTATAGCTTTCATCAGACCAAGAACTTTAGTTGTGGTGAGGGTGGAGCGTTATGTATCAACGATGAAGCATTGATTGAGCGTGCGGAGATTGTTCGAGAAAAGGGGACCAATCGGAGCCAATTTCTACAGGGCACTGTCGATAAATATACTTGGATCGATGTCGGTTCGTCCTATTTACCGAATGAGTTAACAGCGGCTTTTTTGTTAGGGCAACTCGAAGCTGTCGATACGATTACTCAGCAGCGGCGCGAGTGTTACCAACGATACATGAAATCGTTCCAAGGTTTAGCTGAGGCGGGAAAAATGACACTGCCAACGATTCCAGATGCCTGTCGCAGTAATTACCACTTATTCCATATCCTCGTCCCGACGCCCCAGCAGCGACAGGGATTGATCAGTCGGTTAAACGAACAGGGAATTCATGCTGTATTTCATTATGTTCCGCTGCATTGCTCACCGATGGGAATTACATTGAATAGCGAGCAACCAGCGTTGCCAGTTACGGAATCATGTAGCGAGCGTCTGGTACGTTTACCGATTTATCCGGGACTGACGAACGAACAGCAAGACCGAATTATGGCTGAAGTGCAAGCATTTTTGTAGTCTCGGTTATTCGTGCAATACGCATTTTGAATTCACTCATGTAATTGGAAAATCGCCAATTGATCGCTGTTTTTTATTTTGATCCAAGTAGTACGTGGATCATCGAGTGAGCGTTGTGGTTGCCACCGTTGGAAATATGATTTCCAGGCAGGGCTTAGCGGCGTAACATCAATCTTAGCAAACCACTGATACCACAAAGCAGCTTGTTCACTAGGTGTCGCTGCAATCAAGAGTGTTTCATCCCCAGCGTATTGCTCCTCGATAACCTTGCTGCGGAACTCACTAAGTTTCACAACCCAGTTTTCAGGGAACTCAGCGATTCTTTCCGGACTTAAAAAATCTCGCAGAGCCTTTTCAGTCCAAGTGAATCCCGCAGGACTAGCTGGGGCAAAGAAAGTACCGGTGATTCGTCGCACAAAATATTGTCCAACACTGGGGTTGGAAGCCCAGCGGCTTAACATTTCACTGCCACTTTCGAAACCTAGATCGGCAAGTATTGAATTGTAACGAGGGGAACCTATTTGCCAGCCCGCAGGGACGATGCGTAAATTTGGATTTGAATTGATTCGCTGTAGCGGGTGACAACCTTCCCATCCGGGTAGCGCATCTGGCGACAGGCGAATCAACGTGGCTGGTTTTTTTAATTTATCAATAACAACTTCTCCCGCTAGTAAATTGCCGCGGCGCACTAAGACGACATTTGTCTGAACTCGCAACAGTTGAAAACACTGCCATCCACTTAATGTTAACAACATAATGGCTAAGACTTGCCTGACATTTGCCTTGTCGCTGAACCATGATTGCAGTGACGGTTTTGATTTCTGGTCACTCGATCGCACTAGCAATGCAAATACAGTCAATATATAGAATAGTATTGGCATTGCGATTCGTGGTACTAAGCGAAAATATGTGAGAAACAGGAATGGCGCCCCCAGCAGCAATGCAGCCCATAGTTTTTTAGACAATAGCGGGTCGGCCAGAGCGTCACGACTCTGTAGCAGTACAACGGCTAATATTAGAGGTAAAAATGTAAATAACAGCAGTGCGTTGTCTCGTAGATGTCCAACAGTTTGCTTCCACGACGATGATGCATCAGCGGTTTTCGCCGCCGTTAGGAAACGTTGGAACGAATGACTGTTCGCTAACCGTTGATCATGCAGCATCCAACTGTTGCGAATCAATTCATAATCGTCGGCTGTCCAATTCGCAGCAGTTGTAACCGCGGAAAGATCTGTAGGACGCTCGCCCACGCGGCCACTAGGCATATCAAATAATTCTGCCCGTAATGAATAAAAACTCATGTACTCTTGCCATGCGGGTGGTCGCGTTAAACGATCCAAGCTTCGATCGATAGCCACAACGGTCAATACCAGAAAAAGATTAATGATAAGTACCCGCCGCAGTTTCTTGGACGTGAATAGCAGCAGCGGTGCGGCGAAAACAAAGCATAATAGCCCTAGCTTCCAGCGCCAAAGTAATGCCAGAATGAGCAGCCCTAAAGCTACCTTTTGCTGAGTCCATTTGTTTTTATTAAATTGGTGTGGGTGCAATCGTTGGAGTAGCAGGAAGGCAAAGACGGCGAATTCCAATGTCAGCGCTGCCTTTGTGAATGTTAACGTCAACAGTGATTGATAGGCAAAAGCTAAAAAGAACGGAATTAAACAGGCCAGCCAACGTCTGTGGGATATTGAAGACGCGAGGCAAAATCCGAGTAACGACAACCCCAAGGCTTGAGTTGTAACAAGTAAAATTCCGTACCAGGGAACAGCGGGTGCGGCTTGGTATAGCAGATAAAAGCTGTGGTTAAATGTCCAGGATAAGAAGGGCACTTCGGCGGCCGCTGCGAATCCGTCATCACCGGCAAGGATCATTTGCGCACCGATATCATCGGCGACTTCGTACGTCACGGGCATGATCCAGACAAACAAAAATCCGGCAGCGACTCCGACTAACAGCCAATTTTTTAAACGCCCTGGTAGTCTTTGCAGCAGCGATAAATCGCGCCATTCAGAATCTACTAAATCAATTGTGCGGGAACTCAAAACGTATTCTCCGCTATACTTCAGCTGTTGGATCGTTCGGCGATTCAACAGTGGTTGTTTGTCTGATAACGAATCGCGGTCGGCCCCGTACTTCTTCCAAAATACGAATAATATATTCGCCCAGCAATCCGATGGCGAACAGCGTCGTTCCACCGAAGAAGATGATTAATAAGACCTGCGTCATGAAACCGGTATCCGAT
Organism: Planctomycetaceae bacterium; assembly: GCA_018660825.1. Lineage (GTDB taxonomy): Bacteria > Planctomycetota > Planctomycetia > Pirellulales > Pirellulaceae > UBA721. The sequence continues at coordinate 29,015 of JABJJO010000081.1, forward strand.
TTGATATTTTCGGTGAAAAAATATTGCAGAACGTAAAAAACCCCTAAGACGAAGCTGGCGAGTGCTGCCAGAAATCCAATCATGCTGATACATTTCAAAGGCAGAGTAGAAACACTGACCACATTGTCAATCAATAACGTGATGAGTCGCAGGATGCCATAGCCACTTTTTCCAGCCACTCGTTCTTGATGCTCAACGGTTACACTTTTAATCCGATTTGTTGTTTGGAAAATGAGGGGGTTGATGTTGGGATTGATGGTTGAATACTCACTAATAGCAGTGACCAGTGGTCGTCTCATCGCACGCATCGAGGTGCTGCGAATGCCGCGCGGCTTTTTGTAGATCACGCGAAATAACAAATCCATAATGCCAGTGCCTAAGTTACGTAGTGGATTGTGCTTTTTGTTGTCAAAGGAGGCAATGACACAGTCCGTAGTGTCATTGTCAAGCAACATTTGAATGAGCTTCGGTAGTTCGCTCGGAGGTTGTTGTAAATCGTCATCCGTGGTCACAATGATCTCACCTTGCGTTTGTAACAGACCACACAGGGTTGAACGATATTGCCCGGTGTTAAAAACGAGATCGATGCCACGTACGTTTTCATCTTTGGCCGCGATGTCTTGAATCGTGTTCCAAGTATCATCGGGGCTACTGTCATTTACGAGTATTAATTCGTACGAAAATTCAGCTGCGACCATGGCTTGTTTAACTTCGGAGGCCAGTTGACCTAGCCACTGGCTGCTGCGAAAACATGGGACCACAATTGACACGAGTGGTGTGTGTTGCCTACGACTCATAGGAGAGGGCCCTCCATGGGGTATCACTTGTTTCCCGAAACATTGGAGCGAAATCCATCCCGCGAACCATTTCTAAACCGAGTGTAATTTGTTCGCAGTTAAAATCGCCGTTACCATCAGTCCCCAAAAGTGATTCAACTAAGATTGCAGGGAAATTCACTCCACCAGCGGCATACAGTAATGGCCGAAATGCGTTACGGGCATTTATTTCAGTGACTAGTGCTTTGCCGTTAATGTCCTCTCGCAGATCCACGGCATAGATGCCCTGCGGGTGATCGTCGGCGAGCGTGACCGCTTGAATTGCCGTGTTTTGAATTTCGGAGCTATCTATAAGTTGGCAGTGTGAGACGTTTCCGGTAACGCCGCTAATGGCGACTTGCGCCATAAAATACTTCAGGCGTTCTCCGGCAGCCGATGCGACAAGCTGTCCGTTGTTCCATACAGAAGTCCAATTTAGGTTGCGGCCTGGCAGGTATTCATGCGCTAACCAAACGTCTGGAGAATCACCAGTGTTTTGCCTGCGCCAATAATCAATCCAAAAAGCACCTTCGTCTGCAGTTTTGATGACAATACTACCCCGACCTCGCGGTCCGACGGCACACCGTAGCCAGACGGGGGTTCCAAGTGTTTGTAGTGCCGTTGCGAGGTCGCGTGCGTCATCAACGACCATGGTCTTGGCTGTAATACTTGCACTTTTAAGTCGATCATGCAGTACTTGCTTGCTGAGGCAAGCGGTAAGTCCAAACTGAAGGGGGCAGGAGAGTTTGGTCTGGATTTGGTCACGAACGGGGTAAATTGCCTCGAGTTCGGGTTCCGTATTAATTAATGCTAATGCGACGTTTTCGGATTCGAATACATGTTTGAGTTTGTCCGCGTATTCGGGTTCATCGCCGCGCGGCAGAATAATCACATCGTCGCAATAGGGTAATGCCAGTTGTTGTCCCCATGTGGATACCTCGGTGCCGATGATACGCTCGTTACGGTGAGCGAGTTTGAGGCAGCGCAAGACTTCTAATCCAATAGAAGATCCGCAAGCGGTAACTAGAATGGTTGGACGATCTGGCATCGGTTTCAAACAAAAAGTACTTGGATAATGTATTTATATTAATACGATAATGCTCTGCGTAGAGTTCTATTATTACCGCGCAACGGAATAGCCAGTGTGTCGCTTGCCCTGAGTTCGGGCTATACGGATTAGACGGATTGCGCGCATTGAGGTGGGGCAATCTTTTGCGGTTGCGCGCGAATATTCGCGGCTGCCCATACGTGTTAAGCCGCTTTGCTTTGCGGCATCGAATAGAAGCTGGTTACGCCAGCGACGACTGCGTGGATTTCGGATTCTTCAAGTTCGGGGAAAATCGGCAAGCTCAGAACTTCATCGGCTGCGCGATTTGTTTCCGTTAAATCCATATCGATACTCGGGCAGGTTTGAAAGCACTTCTGCGCATGTACTGGAATTGGGTAGTAGATTTCCGCACCGATGTTACGTTCCGCTAGAAATTCTTTTAAGCTGTCGCGCTGACCATTTTTCACTCGTACCGTATATTGATTCCATACGTGTCCGGTGCCATAGGTTGAATGAGGCAAGACGATGTCGGCTTCCAGTCCCGCGTCATCAAACAAGGCTGTGTACAGTTGTGCATTTGTTTGGCGCGCAAGGTTGGCCGACTCAAGGTGCTTCATTTTCACATTCAAGGCCGCTGCTTGAATTGTATCGAGTCGGCTATTGATGCCGATCACTTGATGGTGATAACGCGGTCGCATGCCGTGTCCCGCAAACAATCTGAGCCGATCTTCAAAATCTACATCATTAGTTACAAGCATTCCGCCGTCGCCGAACCCGCCCAAGTTTTTCGTTGGATAAAAACTGATACAACCAACCTGCCCCCATGAACCAGCAGCGCGGCCAGCGATATTAGCACCAATGGCCTGAGCCGCATCCTCGATCACTGTCAGTCCAGTACGATCACAGATCTCCATGATTCGTGGCATGTCGGCACATTGCCCGAAAAGATGAACTGGAATAACGGCTTTTGTATTGGGTGTGATCGCTGCTTCAAGTGCCGCCGGATCGATGTTGAAAGTGACCGGATCAATGTCCACAAAAACGGGTGTGGCTCCGAGGCGAGTCACTGGGCTAGCGGTCGCAAAAAACGTGAAGCTCGGGCAAATCACTTCGTCGCCCGGTTTGATGTCCAGTACCATTAAGGATAATAACAAAGCGTCACTGCCTGAGGCACAACCTATGCCGTGTTTTGTACCGGACCAACGAGCGCATGCGGCTTCAAGTTTTTGGACATCCGGACCAAATAAAAACCTGCCAGAATCTACTACAACAGTGATCGCTGCTATGATTTCATCACGTAACGGGGCATTGCCGCGAGGCACATCGAGCATGGGAACAGGTGGAATATCAGGCATCTTTAGGTGTCGCTTAATTGGCTATTCTTTAATTGTCCAACTAAACGCAAAGCAGATTTGCGTTTAGGTACGAGGAAGAATAACTTTTTTACGAACGCTGCGGCAATATCAATTGTCGAGTCACGAATTTGCACGACTTAACACGAATGCCAAAATTCGTTAGGACAGACGATAGATGCGATCTGCGTTGTCGTGCAAGAGTTTACGTTGGTCAGTGACTGACCGGTTCGCGATGACCGTTTTGAGTGCATTGACCCATTCTCGATAGCTATCACCGAGGAGACAGACGGGCCAATCGCCCCCAAATACAACTCGGTCTGGCCCAAAGACATCCAAGCAATGGTTAATCAGGGGTGCCAACATAGCCGCATCCCAGTCATCTTTTGGTACACGTGCAATGATACCGGAGATTTTGCAGATAACATTTTTGCGTTTTGCTAGTTCACCCATATCACGTTTCCATTGATCAACCGTGTGCCAAGGTTCCTCGGTTGCGTTCGTCAAGAACGCCTTGGGATCACCGTTGCCACAGTGGTCAACAATGAACAGCGTATCTGGAACTTGGTCGGCTAGTTTAGCGCCATCAAGTAATTCTGTAGGCCGCATGCACAAGTCAAAGCTCATATTTTGTTCGCCCAGCAACTGCATTGATTTGACGAATGTTTTGCCAAGGCATAATCCTTGCGGTGCCGCCTCATTGTGCAATACTTGCCGGACACCTTTGATGTAGGGATTGTCTTTGTATTTGCGGACATGAGGGGCGAAGCTGTCTTCGTCGGGACGGCCAGAAATAACCGCTGCCGCTGTCGGGTGCCGAGTACTTTGGGACAAAGCAATCACGTGTTCCGCCTCGAGAGCATGATCACTCGGAGCACAGTCAACTTCCATATATACAGCTTTGACAACATTCAATCCACGAGTTGCTGCTTTGAATTCCTTCGTTGCATAGGGTTGGTTAAGAATCTCAGGCGCATCGCCAACCCACGGCGGAGTAATCACGCTCAAATCCCACAAGTGCTGGTGTGTGTCGATGATGGGTAGCTTGTTTTTGCGACTTAGAAGGACTCCTGCTTGCGCAACAGATGTCGCTGAAGTCATGGCGGTTAAAGTTGTTATGGCAGTGGTGGATTGTAGAAACCTTCGTCGTGTTGTTTTGTGGTTTGTCATGTTGTTAATTCTCAAATTTGAATGAAAAGGCATCGCTAATATTATTATTTATTTTAGCCTTTTGTTATGGTACACGTTTTTCTGAGTGATACCAAACGATACCTTTCAAGAAAATTAAACTGATGATGGCTAACGGTGGCTGTTTGCTACGATACATATAGTATGAATTCTACGGGACCACAAAAAAGAGAATCCTCGCTTTACCAGTATCTGGGTGCGGGATGTGCGCTATTGTCAGTCATGTCCATTTTATGTTTGCGGACATTGACGACGTCACCTCAGACCATATTCCTAGTGGTGGCGAGTATCGTTTCGTTGTTACCGTTGTTGCGGAACCCTAAACCTGAGACAGCGGAATTTTTTTATCAACAAGGATTTCAAAAGACATTGATTCCGTTGTGGATCAGTTGGGGACTCGTGGCTGCAGTTTCTTACCTTGGTGAAGCCAAACACATTTCGGGTGGCGTCGATTGGTTTTACTATTTGTGCTATAGCCGCGATGGGATCAATTTCTATGGCACCGCTGATAATATGTATAGTTATTTTCCAGGAATTTATCAGTTCTGGAAAACAGCCATGCGATTGGTTGGGACAGATGTTGCCTCGTTGCAGAATGTCATCGTCGTCGCTTTAGGACTCAATGCAGCGTTGGTTGGTGTCGTGGTATTTCAACATACACGTTGTAAGCTTATATCCATTGGCACTGCGTTGTGGGCTTTAGTCGTGCTGATTCGGTTTGATGGATTACGAGGTGAGTCGGAAATTATTGCAAGTTTGTTTTTTCTCAGTACGATGATCGCCTGGAAAGGGACACCGCTAGATCATTGGAATAAATGGAAATTACTATTCGTGTTTGCGCTAGGGTTAGGCTTGACGGTTTATATGAAACAACAAGCAGGCCTTCTCGCAATCGGGGCATTGGCTTTGGTCTGGGAACAACTAAGCCCGCGATTTGGAAGCCGGCACCATTGGGGGATGCTGGTGTCATTACCGATACTAGCGGCTCTTTTATTGGTTGGACTCATACTCATGGAAGGCCGAGGTCTTGAGCCATTATCGTTGGGTCTTTCAACAGCGGCTGCCTATCCCAGTCACCATTCGTGGTGGCACAATTTGTATGTTCAATTTCGTCACGATGAATCCTTTTGGATCGTCGTGACGGTGACGATGGTGATGTTTATCCGCCAACAAAAAAAAATTCCCCCGGCGACAACATCCACCCAGACTCCGACCGCACGTCTTGTAGGGTTCTTGCTTTTAAGTGGTTTTGCCACACTCCTACAATTCAAAATCCGGCCCTACCATCATTATTTGTTGTTAACGATTCCAGCGTTTACGATCAGCGCAGCAATTATTTGGCATGAACATCGCTATCTGATTGAACGAGGAATCAAGCAGAGGATGTTGATGGTATTTTTGGCGGCCTTACCGTTTTGTTGGGCGGAAGATTACCAGTGGGCCTATCATCCAGCACAAGTACCTACCGCGGCCCAAGTTGCTGAGTTGACAAACTGGCACCAGCAAGTGAGCAGTGAGCGGGTCATTGCAGAGCTTCGACGAAATATTCCACGAGATATTCCAAATGCTAGGCGATTGATGATATTACCGAGTCGCCACAACAGTATTCATTACCTTGCTGATACTCGTTCGAGCTCACCGCATGGATATAGTTTCAATGAAGGTGGCTATCATGGGAATCAAGCGTGGTTGTCTATGTTGGAAACGACGGTATCAGAGTATGTGCTGTTGTTGGAGGAAAACGTATGTGATGCGGACGATCTCGACATCTGGGATGCCCGAAGAATTGGCCAGGCCCAGCGGATTCTAAAACTGCGAGGTTATCAGCGAGTTGAGGGTGCTGATGAAATTGAGCTGTACGTGCGGACACGATCAGATGCACAGGGGCAGCAAAGACGATGACAGACTTACTTCATGTCTGTGGCCACGCTACTTAATGGGTATTCAATGCTCTCGCCAGTTTGTAGATTTTTAATTTGGCAGACATCACGCTGGAGTTCGTCACCACCGGCGATCAATGCATATTGAAAGCCTCGACCGTCGGCATATTTGAGTTGCTTACCCATTTTTTTGGCATCTGGGAATACTTCGACTGCCCAACCCGCTTGTCGGAGGTCGGCCGCAATTTGAAGGTACTTATTGAGTTGATCTTTTTCGAAGTAGACCACCAATATGTCGGCGGGAGTTTTGACTTTTTCGATCATTTCCAGTTCGTCCATCGCCGCCAACAGTCGATCGAGACCGAGTGATGCACCAATTCCGGGCAATTGCTGTTTGGTATATAGTTCGGCCAAGTTATCGTAGCGGCCGCCACTACAGACGCTGCCAATTTCCGGCAAGTCATCAAGAAACGTCTCGAAAATAACGCCGGTGTAATAGTCCAATCCGCGGGCGATCGAGACGTCGAGTTTGATTCGTTCTGGCGGAACGCCACCAGCGGCTAGACCGTCAAGAATCTGCTGAAGACGGCCAATGCCCGCGGTACCAAGTTCGCTTTGTGCGACGAGTGGTTTGAGGTTGTCGAGTATTTCTTGGTTGGAGCCAGTGAGCGTTGTAATCGCCAATACTTGCTCTGCCTGCTCGGCAGTGATTCCTGCCGCTTCGACCATCTCATTTGCGGTGCGTTCAGGGCCGATTTTGGTGAGTTTATCAAGAGACCGTAAAATCGCCGTTGCTTGTTCGGCAACTCCGATTTGTTCAAGCAATCCTGTAAGGACTTGGCGATTGTTCACATGGATCGTAAATCGTTCAAACCCGATTTTTTCGAACAGGTCGTTGATAACGAGCCCTGTTTCAATGTCGGCCGCAACGGATAGCGTGCCGATGGTGTCAAAATCGCACTGCATGAATTCACGATATCGTCCACGCTGTGTATTTTCGCCGCGCCAAACTGGAGCGATATGATAGCGTTTAAATGGGGTTCCAAGTGTATTGATGTGTTGAGCGACGAATCTCGCTAGTGGTACGGTAAGGTCAAATCGCATACCGACATTGCGGCCCCCGTGATCTTCGAAACGATATAACTGTCGATCAGTTTCTTCGCTCCCTTTGCCCGTCAATATCTCGAGGTATTCTAGCGTGGGAGTATCAATGGGGCTGAACCCATAACTGCGGTAAACTTTACGGGCGATACCGATTAAACGCTCACGCGGGATCATCGACTCAGGTAAATAATCGCGGAACCCTTTCAAGGTGCGCGGTTGAATCAGTTGCCGTTTAGTTTTGGGTTGTTCGTCGGCGGATTTGTTTGAATTATCGGAAGTCATATTGTTATTTGGTCAGCCGTAATCGTAAAGTGAAAATAGTTTCGAGTTTAGGACAGTACAGGCAATAGATTTGGTTTGGGACTGCGAATACTGCCAGTGGTTTTTAACTGCAGCACGGCTTCAGTATATTGTCGAATTTGTTCGGGGTTTTCAAAATAAAGATCGTAGGTCCAATGGTCTTCATATTCACAGTTGTCTGTTGTGTAATCTCGACAAATTTGTGGCCGAGTGTCGTAAATGCCGCAACGGTTATCAGTTTGTAGATGCCGACAGGTGGTGTGAATCATGATGTACCATTGATCATCATCGGTAAATACGGTGGCCCGGTCGTGGACTAGGTACCAACGTATAAATTCGTAATCTTCGAGATCGACAGGTGTTTCAATCGGCAACGCAAAGTATTTACAGCATTTAGCCGTGCAGTGATCACAGAGGACTTCGTCGGGTCCGATCGCATCACGGTCTTTCTTGGTGTTGGCAATCATAGGATAGGTGCGTTAAAAGTGAATTGTTTGAAATTGAATAGGATGTGTGCTTTTATTCTTGCGGCGGGGAACCCGGCATGATGAATATTTTACCATCCCCCATGCGTCCTGTTCGAGCGATCGAGGAAATGGTTTGCACGACTTCTTCGACTCGAGTGTCATCTACCCATAATGAAATTTCGACTTTCGGCAAAAATGCGGTAGCGTATTCGCTGTCACCGTATTGATCGAGTGTTTCTTTTTGACGACCGTAGCCTTTAACTTCCCGTACTGAAAGTGCTTCTAGAGGAGCGCGTTTTAATCCATCTACAATTTTTTCGGCGAGGAATGGACGGACGATGGCTACCAGTTGTTTCATGGGCTTTTCGCTAAGACTTAACCGTATGACAGCAAGCAAAACAGCGGCAGCTTGAAAAGCTCTAGCTAAAGAAGTTGTCGCCAAACAGATTTATTTCAGGGCCGGTTTCTACAGTGACATTACCGGTGATTTTGCACTGGCATGCCAATCGAGTTTGTTCTGGATTTTCTAAATACGCTAAGGCAGGAATTGGATCAGGAAAAGGAAGTTGAAAACACTTCTTTTCCCACAGTGTTTGCCCATTTGTGTTGGCCATATGACCTTCGGTTACAAATATGCGACAAGTGCCACATTGTCCGAGTCCATGGCAGTTAATGAATTTATTGATTCCCGCACCAATTCCATTGACGCCTTGGTTTGTATTGATCTTTAACTGCTTAGCGGCTTCCCGAATGGAAGTTCCTGTGGCAACTTCAATTTCTTGGTTCTCGTTTTTAAATGTTACTTTGGGCATACGCGTAAATTCCCGGATAGCTATCGTTTTGAATTTTCAGAAGTGGGGGTTTATCTTAAGTCATTATGTATTATTATGGCAACCGCGTTGGATTCTGAAAGAGGATGCAGCCGAGAAAGATAGGAATAGTCTATCGGTTCATGAGTTCTGTTAAACGGTTCTAGGGAGAATGCAAGGAAAATGGCTGAACGCTCCAATTATCAAAACAAAGTAATTCGCAATTATTATGACAACCGCGAATCGATTTCACTGCAGAGGTGCGAAGAACTCGTGACGGAGTTATACTTAGCCGAAGGCAAGAAACGCGAGCGACATTGGGAGAGTTTAGCGACGCATCTAGGGAATCTTAGAGTTCCTGAAGCGACGATTAAACACTTGCGGAAACAAAACAATCCGGAAACCGTGGCGCATTTTATTTCTAACCTCGCAAAAAAGCAATAAAATAATCGATACCATAGTAAAAAACTACTGGACGTTCGGTACAGCTGGACAACTTGTATTTGGTCGCGGTTGTTTGCAGCAGATATCGGATATTGCTCGTCGGCACCAATGGCAACGCGTCCTCATTGTGACGGACACGAACATTGAAGCGGCTGGTTTGGTGGAGAGGGTGCGTGTACCGTTGGTCGAAGCTGCTTGTGAGGTAGACGTCTTTTCCGCCGGTGAAGCAGAGCCTTCGATAGCGACAGCTGTCAAAAGTTTGGCGTTTGCAAAGGAATCTGCCCCCGCTGTTGTGATAGGGCTAGGCGGTGGCAGTAACATGGATTTGTCGAAGAACACGGCAGCCGCTTTAACCCACGCAATGCAGCCGCAGGATTGTTTTGGGTTCGATAATATACCTGGGCCGATCATGCCGCTTGTTTGCATTCCGACTACCGCCGGTACTGGCAGCGAAGTCTCACATTCCATGGTGCTGACCGATACTGAAAATCAGATCAAAATATCTGGGCAAAGCGAACACTTTAGGCCAGATTTTGCATTCGTGGATCCTTCATTGACTGATAATTGTCCACAACAAGTGACTGCTGACAGTGGTATTGATGCGTTGACACACGCTATTGAAGCGATTACCGCCGTGGATTATGACAAGTTGGAAATTCCCGCGGGCGAAACCTGTGCTTATGATGGGCGGTTTTCATTGTCGGATAGTTTGGCTCAACGAGCGATTGTATTGTGTGGAGCACACCTTGAAACGGCAGTGCATGCTGGGGATAACATGGTTGCTCGTGATGGTATGGCGTTGGCCGCAACCCTCGCCGGAATGGCATTTTCAAATAGTGGTGTCGCGTTGGTTCATGCGATTGAATATCCGCTTGGCGGTGTGCTGCATTGCTCGCATGGCCTAGGCAATGGCTTGCTATTGCCGTACGTCATGCGATTCAATTTGCGGGAGCGTATTGAAACGATGGCCAAGATTGCGAGTTGGTTAGGTGTCGATACGACAGGGTTGGATGCCGAAGAAGCGGCAGTTGCAGGGATTGAACGGGTTGAAGAAATCCGAAAGTCGATTGGGATTCCGCATCGACTTCGTGACATTGGTGCGACTCGAGATCAGCTTGAGATGTTTGCCGACAAGACAATGCCGATTCAGCGATTGTTTTGGTTGAATCCTCGCCGCGCCACGAAAGATGATATTTTGGAGATTCTTAATGCTGCGTTTTAGGCGAGTCGTATTCTTTGTTTTAACACTGATTGTGGTTGGTGCAGTGATCAATCCGTTTGGGATTGTTGGTCGCCGTATTATGGCTCTCGATTACCTGGCAGCCGCCGCTGGCGTTGATGTGTCGAGTGTTCCAGCGGATCTGGTTGTTCCGGAAATGGAGGAAGCGAAACCTGCTGCTGGTAAACGAGTACGCCAGACATTGCCTGGTTATCAGCATACAGATGTTTATCATTCGCTCTATTTGCCGAAGCAATGGCAGCCAGAAAAATCAGGTGTTGCTACTAGCAAGTTGCCAGTGATCGTAGAATTTGCGGGAAACGGCCCGTATAAAAACGAGTTTGGTGATGTCAGTACTGGGAAAGTGGAACACAGCAAACTTGGATTTGGGATATCTGCAGGTGAGGGGTTCATTTGGATTTGTATGCCGCTGTTGAATGCCGCCGGAACCAAAAATGTGACGAAATGGTGGGGCGATGCTCCCGAGTACAATCCACGGCCAACTGTCGAGTATTGTCAAAAAACAGTAAAATGGGTGTGTGAACATTACGGTGGTGATTTAGATCGTGTTTTGTTAACCGGTTTTTCCCGAGGGGCAATTGCGTGTAATTACATTGGATTGCATGATGAAAAAATTGCCAGCCTCTGGCGGGCCATGGTCGTTTACAGTCATTATGATGGCGTTTTGAAGTGGGGCTTTCCATTGTCTGATCGAGCAGCGGCTGTTAAACGTTTGCAACGGCTAGGGGATTGTCCTCAATTTATTTGTCATGAAAACAAGAGCGACCGTTCCACCGGATTGAATCAAACAAAAGCGTTCTTAGATAAAAGCGGAATAGAAGGTGACTTTACGTTTTATCCAACGGGTTTTCGCAATCATAATGATGCTTGGGTTTTACGTCCTAGTGATACACGTAAAGCCCTGCGAATTTGGCTGGGTCAACATTTCGTAAAATGAACAGATTAATTTGAATATTAGAATTGAAGGACGAAGAATCGATGGCAGAACGTAAGTTAATAATTCTGACGCAAGGGCACTCTGACCCGCACACCGCAAAAACCGCTTGTAGCGTGATTCGATATCGACGCGACGAAGTGGTAGCTGTGCTTGATAGCACGTTGGTTGGACAAGACGTCAGTGAATCGTTGGGTGTCGGACAGGGGTTGACGATGGTGTCGTCGTTGGCCGCCGCACCGGACGCCAACTGTTTATTGATTGGCATCGCGCCTCCTGGTGGAAAAATACCCGCAGCTTGGCGGGTAATTGTGTTAGACGCGATTAGTCGCGGAATGGATATTATCTCGGGGCTACATGATTTCCTGTCTGACGACGAAGAATTTGTAACGGCAGCTGAAGCTAATAACATCGAACTGATCGACGTCCGCAAAAACGATATCACAACCATCGCGCGTCGGCCTGGGTTTCGTGAAGGTTGTTTCCGCGTACATACCGTTGGACATGACTGTAGTGTTGGGAAAATGGTCGTTGCCATCGAAATTACGGCAGGGCTAAAGAAACGCGGCATTGATGCGAAGTTTTGTGCTACGGGTCAAACCGGCATGATGATTGAAGATGCTGGTTATCCAATGGACCGTGTGATTTCGGATTTTGTTAGTGGCGCGACTGAGCGTTTGATGTTGGAAAGCGAATCACACGATGTGTTGGTTGTGGAGGGCCAAGGTAGTTTGGTCCACCCCAGTTATTCCGCGGTGACGCTCGGGATTCTGCATGGATGTTTGCCACATGCTTTAGTGTTGTGCTACGAAGTACTGCGTGATGCAGTTACGGGCGTCGAGCATGTGAAGATTCCAGATTTGCCAGAAGTGAAAGCGATTTATGAAATGATGGCGAGTATTTACCAACCGTGTGAGGTTGTCGCCGTGGCGATGAATAGCCGCCGAGTCGATGAGGAAGCCGCGACGGCAGAACGCGAACGTGTGCGAGAGCAGTTGCAATTGCCCGTCACCGATATTTTTCGCTATGGAAGTGACGATATTGTGGAAGCCGTTATGGCGGCGCGTGAACGTTGGTTGGCGAATCCGTCAGAACAGGCAGGTGAATGATGGAACTGAAAATTCATCAATTTGATTTACCATTGCTACATCCTTTCACGATTTCAAGAGAATCAATAACGGTACAACCGACGATTATCGTCGAGTTAATTCAAGACGGAGTGAGCGGCTACGGTGAGTCGACCACAAATGCATACTACGGAGTGACTGAGCAGTCGTTACGTGATTCTCTGCAGCAAGTGCGAGCGTTGATCGAAAGTACCGAGATGTCGACTCCCGGTGAATTGTGGTTCGCGGCAAATGAATTATTGGATGACACGTTTGCGTTGTGTGCCCTAGATTTGGCAGCGCATGATTTGTGGGGGAAATTGCAAGGTGCACCAGTGCATCAGTTGTGGGGCTTTAGTACGGATGCAAACCCCGTAAGCAACTATACGATTGGCATCGACGACATCGACGTCATGATTGCCAAGATGGCGGAGTTTTCCGATTGGCCGATTTATAAAATTAAGCTCGGCACGGATCAAGATATCGATATTGTGCGAGCATTACGAGAGCATACGGATGCGGTATTTCGAGTGGACGCGAATTGTGCTTGGACGGCCGAGCAGACGATTGCCAATTCAGGTCCACTGAAGAGCCTCGGAGTGGAGTTTATTGAGCAACCTCTGGCTGCCGATGCGATTGACCAAATGCCAGCAGTGTTTGCGCACTCTGAGCTGCCGTTAATCGCAGATGAAAATTGTTTAGTGCTTGATGATATTCAGCGCTGTAGCGGTCGGTTTCATGGCATTAATATTAAACTTGTAAAATGCGGTGGTTTGACACCGGCGCGGCAAATGATTGAACTTGCCCGTCAAAATGATTTGAAAGTAATGGTGGGGTGCATGACCGAATCGACCGTTGGGATTTCAGCAATCGCTCAGATATTGCCGTTGTTAGATTATGTGGACATGGATGGTGCGGCACTTTTAAAGTCTGACATTGCCGCGGGTTGCCAAGTGGTAAATGGTGTTTGCCAATATCCACTGACCTCGGGCAACGGTGTGACGTTAAATTCGAATCGCGATTGAACATCATCAGTATCCCCTTCCGTTTTTAACGTGATTGATACTTGTGTTATAATAAAATCATGGGCATATTCTTGAGATTATTTATCGGGTTGTTTTTATTGGCGGGGACGTTGTGCAACGTGCATGGAGCAGAGCCGATTCGTTTTAGCCGCGATATTCTTCCGATCTTGTCGGATCGATGTTTTAATTGCCACGGCCCTGATGAGATGCATCGCGCAGCAGATTTACGTCTCGATATTGCGGACTCGGTATTTCAACAACGCGATGATCATGCCGTGGTTGTTCCGGGTGATTTGCAGGCGAGTGAATTAATTGCTCGTATCACAAGTCGAGATGCAGATCGGCAAATGCCGCCCCCCGATTCTGGCCGCAAGCCACTTAGTAAACAAGAACAAGATTTACTGCAGCGGTGGATCAAACAAGGCGCCTCTTGGGGTCAACATTGGGCGTTCGAAAAACCAATTCGACCTGAAATCGATAACTCGAAGATGCACCCAATTGATTTCTTTGTGCAGCGTCAACTGAAGCAATATAAAATGCGTCCTGCTAATCCAGCAGCAAAAAATACGCTGATTAGAAGGCTCTCGCTTGATCTAACTGGATTGCCACCAACACTTGATGAACTGCGGGCGTTTGAAAAAGATGATTCAGCCGAGGCTTATGTTAAGTTGGTTTCACGATTGTTGGCTTCCAAGCACTATGGCGAACGGATGGCGATGTGGTGGCTCGATGCCGCTCGGTATTCTGATACAGATGGATATCAAGGTGATGCCACTCGTAACAACTGGCCGTGGCGCGATTGGGTAGTAACCGCGTTTAATAACAACATGCCTTTCGATCAATTCACGATCGAACAATTTGCCGGAGATTTGTTGCCCGATGCAACCTCGGAACAAATACTCGCGACTTGCTTTCACCGCAATCATATGACAAATGGTGAAGGAGGACGGTTGCCTGAAGAATCGCGGATTGACTATGTGATTGACCGAGTGAATACGACGGGAACCGTGTGGCTAGGTTTGACGTTAGGTTGTGCTCAATGTCATTCCCATAAATTTGACCCTATTTCACAAACGGATTATTACAGTCTCTTTGCGTTCTTCGACAATATTGATGAAGATGGTCGAGCGGCGGGTGGTGCGAAGCCATACATGAAATATACATCGCCTTTTGCAGCACGAGCAGTTACGGAGGCACAGCAACTTGTTACGACTCGCAGCAAACGAGAAACCGAGGCACGACAAGAGGCGGAAGACGGATTTGACGAGTGGCTCAGTCAAAAAGTTAATGATGTGCAAACTGGATTTAAGCCGTGGCATGTGATGCAACCAATTAAGGTGGACTCCGTCGAGGGTACACAATTTGTGACCGAAAATGATGGTACTGTTCAAACATCTGGCCCCTATCCGAGACAAGATGATTATCACGTGCTGTTTAGTCCATCATTACAGCGGATTACAGGACTGCGACTCGAAGTGTTTCCGCACGCTTCGCACACCGGTGGAAAATTGAGTCGAGGGAAAAATGGCGAGTTCATCATCACGGATGTGAAGTTACAGGTGCTGCGCAAAGGCGATTCTCAGATACGTGACATTGAACTTTCGAGTGCGATTGCCACGGCTGAAAAGAATGTTGGTGGTCGAAATTACGGCCTTGTCAGTGGAACGCTAGACGATGACCCGCGCAACGGTTGGACAACGCAGTCGCATGACCCATTGAAATCCTATACGGCGGTATTTGCCTTACCGCAGCCACTTGTATTGGAATCTGACGAGACCTTACGGTTTGTGATGTTGCACCGATCGACAATCGGCGATGCGAGTACGGGTAGATTTCGGATTGCGGTAAGTGACCAAGTAGGCCGCGCTGTACGTTCCTTTGATAAGATGCCGCTGGAAAAACTTGCTAATGCACGTGTTGATAGTGTGGAGAATGTTCCCGCTGAAATACGAGTAGCATTAGTGCAGCAATTTCTGACGGATCATCAGGGGTACCAGAATGCAAAATTGCATCTCGATCGAGCGAATCGCCAGTTGGCGGCTGCCAAGAAAGCAGTTGCTCCACAGAACGTGATGGTGTTGGCAGAGCGTAAAATGCCGCGGACGACATTTGTGCTTGAACGTGGAGTGTGGGATAAGAAAGGTCTAGCAGTGACTGCAGATGTTCCGGAGTCAATTCTAGAATACCAATCTGCCACCGCGGATGAACCACAAGGTCGGTTAGATTTAGCAAAATGGCTGGTTTCCACGGAACATCCGTTGACGGCTCGAGTGATTGTTAATCAGTTGTGGCAACTCTGTTTTGGCGCTGGATTGGTGCGGACACCAGAAGATTTTGGATTGCAAGGTGAACGCCCAACGCACCCAGAATTATTGGATTATTTGGCGATTGAGTTTATGCAAAACGGTTGGGATGTCCAGCATGTTTTGCGATTGATCGTAACGAGTAAAACATATCGTCAGAGCAGTGAACTTGTTGGGGCGGCGTTTGACCGCGACCCTGACAATCGCTGGCTAGCGAGAGGATCTCGATTTCGCTTGCCGAGTTGGATGATTCGCGATGCTGCGTTGCGTAGTAGCGGTTTGATGAATGACGCACTTGGTGGTCCGACGGTCATGCCGTACCAACCGGACGGAGTATGGTCGGAAATGTTTATGGGACGATTTCGCTATCAAGCGAGTCAGGGTGTAGCACAGTATCGACGTACGTTGTATGCATTTTGGCGTCGGTCCGCCGCGCCGACCTTTTTGTTTGATAGTTCCCAGCGGCGCATTTGTGAGGTGCGACCAAGGCAAACCAACACTCCGCTGCAAGCGCTGACGATGCTGAATGATCTGAATATCATGACCTCTGCTCGTAACTTAGCGAAAAATGCCATTACGCAACGAACCGAAGTTTCGCAACAATTGGAGTATCTATTTGAAGCGGTTTTGTGTCGCCGGCCGGATCGTCATGAGTTGACTGTTTTGGCACGGGAGTATGATCTTGCGATGAAGCATTATTATCAGGGTGAAGCGGGTAAAGAACAGGCTGTCGAGTTGCTGCGATTTGGTCAACCCGAGCAGTTTAGTGGTGGGGAAAATATTCTGGTGCCAACTGAGCATTCAGCAAAATTGGCATCACTGTTGATCGTGGCCAGCTTGATCTACAATTTAGATGAGGCGGTGACGCATGAATAAAACAGAAGTCAATTCAAACGGCAGCGAATCGGCGGAAATCGCACGACGTTATTTTCTGGGAAAATGCACTGGTATTAGCCTCGGTGCAATGGCACTGGGAGTGCTTGATGCAGAAGCGGCAAGGGCTTTTAGTCGGCGCAGCGGAGGCAAACGAGATAATGCCAGTGGTGATCAAGTGTTCGGTCGAGGCGACTTACCGCATTTTACTCCCCGTGCGAAAAATGTGATCTTTCTTACTCAAAGTGGTGGGCCATCGCAGATCGAACTGTATGACCACAAACCGGGGCTAGAAAAATGGGCTGGCAAGGAACTTCCCGCTAGTGTGCGCCAAGGCCAGCGGTTGACCACAATGACCGCCAAGCAAAAACAACTAATTATGCCGGCACGCACATCGTTTAAACAATACGGTCAAAGCGGCGCTACAATCGGCGAGTGGTTACCACACCTTTCAAAGGTTGTGGATGAGATTTGCTTTATTAAGTCGATGGTGACAGATCAAATCAACCACGCTCCCGCGATGACTAAAATGATGACAGGGCACCATTTGCCTGGCCGTCCGAGTTTGGGTGGTTGGACTAGCTATGGAATCGGCAGTGAGAATGAAAACTTGCCGGAATTCATTGTGTTGATTTCGAAAATGAAACGATCCAGTGACCAACCACTGTTTGACCATTATTGGGGAAGTGGTTTTTTGCCATCCCAGTATCAAGGTGTCAAGTTGCGCAACGCTAAGGAGCCTGTGTTGTACTTGCGCGATCCGGATGCCATGCCGCGACATGTTCGCCGATCGATGTTAAACGGCATACGTGACCTTAATACGATGAGACACCAACAGACGGGTGATCCAGAAATTGAAACGCGCATCAAGCAATATGAAATGGCATGGCGGATGCAATCCAGTATTCCGGACCTCAATGATTTGAGTGATGAGCCGGAATCCACATTTGAATTGTATGGCCCTGATTCTAGGCGCCCAGGAAGCTATGCAGCGAATTGTATTCTGGCGCGACGTTTGATTGAACGTGATGTACGCTTTGTGCAACTGTTTCATCCAGACTGGGATCATCATAGTCGGCTGAGTTCTTGGTGTACCGCGCGTTGTCGTGATACGGATCAAGCCAGCGCGGCATTGGTCATTGATTTGAAACAGCGTGGGTTGCTTGATGATACGCTGGTAGTCTGGGGCGGTGAGTTTGGGCGCAGTGTGGTGGGGCAAGGGGCGTGGAATAGTCCCGATGGCGGGCGCGATCATCATCCCCGGTGTTTTACGATGTGGCTTGCCGGTGGCGGAGTTAAACCTGGGGTAACTCACGGTGCGACGGATGAATTTAGCTACAACGCCGTGGTGGACCCGGTTCAAGTACGAGATTTACATGCAACGATTCAGCATTTGTTGGGAATTGATCATCGCCTTTTTACACATCGGTTTCAAGGACTGGATTACCGTTTGACGGGTGTTGAGCAAGCAAACGTTATCGAAGCGATCTTAAGATAGTCTTCAATACTTAAAACGAAAGAGAGGCAGCCATGCGAGTGTTAACTTTAGTATTAGTGCTGGGTGTTGCGTGTGGATTGTTTGCAGACCCGTTGCCAGCTGACGAAATATACGATGTTTGGCCGGGCTTAGCACCTGGTGAGACCACTCGCAATCGAGGTGAAACGTTACCATTTCGTGAAAATGAAAAACCACGTGTAACGCGCGTGGTGAAAATATCGCGACCGACGTTTACGGTTCATTTGGCAGAGCAGCCTAATGGTGCGGCGGTTGTGATTTTGCCAGGTGGTGGGTTTGGCAAAGTTGTGCCGGATAAAGAAGGTACTGAGGTGGCACAATGGTTAAATCAACAGGGTATAGCGGCATTTGTGCTGAGCTATCGCACCACGGAGACTCGCAGTGTTCCGGGTTGGGTAAAGCCGTTGCAAGATGCCCAGCGCATGATGGCTTTGGTGCGTTCACAGGCGAAATTGTATGGACTCAAAACGGATCGAATTGGGCTCGCGGGTTTTTCCGCGGGAGGGCAAGTGGCTGCGAAGTTGCTATGTGATCAAGGTAAATTGAGCTATCAACGAATGGATGAGGTCGATGATGTTTCGCATCGACCGGATTTTGCGATGTTGATTTATCCTTGGAGGATTTACGATACGACGACAGGGAGTTTGATTGCCGGGGTAAAGGTCTCGAAAGATGTTCCTCCGGCGTTTATTGTTCACACGGATGATGATGCGTCGACTTCGTTGGGGGCGGTATTGTTTTACGCAGAGTTGAAAAAACTGAAGATTGCATCGGAGTTGCACGTGTATGGTAACGGTGGGCACGGATACGGTCTGCGAAAAATCCCAGGTTCTCAAATTTCAACGTGGACCGATCACGCTGCGCATTGGCTGGCCAAGTAGGCCCACAAATTATCACGAAGGAATTTGTAAAGCTATCACCGAATGCGTTGAACACTGTTGCCAGTGGGGCGGCGGATCAGGTTTTTGAGCTCGAGCGAAGTGATGGTGGCTAGGAGTTGTGGCAGTGTGTGTTGTGGGCCGATGGGAAGTAGATCGATAAAGGTAGGCTCGCCGGGAATTAGTTTATAGATCTGTTGTTCGAGGTCGCTGAGCGGAGGCAGTGCAACCGGTTCACTGAGACTATTGGGTGCACAGGCAAGAGTGTGTTCAAGGGCTGTGTAGACGTCGGTTGCGTCTTCAACAAGTTGTGCTCCGTCTTTGATTAATTTATTGCAACCCACGGCGACAGGTACGTCGACCATGCCGGGGACTGCCATGACTTCACGGTTTTGTTCCATCGCATGGCGGGCAGTAATGAGAGCGCCCGATCGTATTGCTGCTTCGACGACAATCACACCAGCGCTAAGGCCTGAAATGATTCGATTGCGGCGAGGAAACAGTCGGCTGTGAGGTGAGTCGCTAGGTAGGACTTCGCTGATTAAGAGACCGTGTTGGCGGATTGTTTGAGCGAGCCCTTGATGTTCACTGGGGTAAATCCGTAGTATCCCACTGCCGAGCACAGCAATGGTGGTTCCATGATGGTCCAAGGTGGTTTGATGAACTACGCGATCGATGCCACGAGCTAAACCGCTGACTGTCCGCCATGTATCAACGGTAAGGTCACGTGTCAGTGTATGAGCGAGACGTAACCCGTATTGTGTTGCTTGACGAGTTCCGACGATGGCGATCGTGGTTTGAGTGGGCCACTCGAATTGTAATAATTCAAGGTTACCTTGGCAAAAAATGATCGGGGGTGGTGCAGGGATGTGTTTGAGCGGAGCAGGGTAACGCTGGCTGGTGAAGGGAACGATCTCGATGTTGTGGGATTGGCAAAGTTTGAGCTGGCCTTGCATTTTAGTGCGGATCGTTTGGCTACCATGAATCGCTTGAATTGTCTTGTGACCAATACGAGGGATTTGGTGCAACGCACTTGCAGGTGCCTTGAGGATTTCAGTCGCACTCGAAAAATGCTTGAGGAGGTTTTGGAAAGTGAGAGGCCCAATCCCATCGCAAAATGTGAGCTGTAGCAAATCTAAGAGCATTTGTTGATTCATGGGGCGCGACTCTCTCTCTCGTCAATAAATATGAACGTAGAGTATCTTCGTAGTAGGTAATTGGTAATGTAGTTCTGCCGCTTAGAAATGTAAACGAAACCGCTGTCACAGAAGTGATATCGTGTGATATCAAATTGAATACAGTAATTGAGCGGGTAAATGCTGACGAACATTGAGGTGTTGCTTTAATATGCAGAAATTACCTATGCAGCGGCGAAAATTGTGTTGTATTGAATTAAAATCGAATCATGGCATATGGCTTGCAGCATTATGTGTATAGATGAATACGGATTTATAATCGCAAAGATGAAACGATGAATTTAGGGAGTATCCAATGAAACGCATCAAGATGGGTTTGCTAGCAACTTGTTTGGCAGTATGGATGGTTAGCGATGTCATTTTTGCTCAGACAGGCGATGTGCCCGTTGCGCCAGCAGATATCCCGAGTACCATCAAGGGAAATACATCCAGCGATGAAGACATTGAAGTTTTAGCGCGCGGACCCGTGCACGAAGCTTTTGCGTCTCAAGTAAATTACGACCCAAAGCCTGGCATGATTGTCGAAAACGGTCCGCCAGAGCAGGTTGATGAGATTCCTCCAGACTATAAACCGGATGGGGAAAATGTAATTTGGATTCCGGGCTACTGGGGATTTGACGATCAGCGTAAAGACTATGTGTGGATTAGCGGTGTTTGGCGAACTCCTCCTGCTGGTCGCCGCTGGGTGCCCGGTTATTGGAATGAATTAATGAATGATCGCGATTACCAATGGGTATCGGGATTTTGGGCATCGAGTGAACGTCGCAAGATGAACTATTCAACTGCTCCACCGGAATCACTTGAAAACGGTCCATCTGTTTCTGCTCCAACCAAAAGTCACTTTTGGGTCCCTGGTGTTTGGCTCTATCGCGGCACCAATTACCGTTGGCGTGCTGGACACTGGGTTCGCTATCGCCCGGACTATGTATACATTCCATCGCGCTGGATGTGGACACCCGGCGGTTATGTGTTTGTTGATGGGTACTGGGATTATCAAATGTCGGCTCGTGGTGTCATGTTCGCACCGGTCATCATGCATGCTCCTATTGTGCAATACCGTCCGAGTATCGTGATGGACATTGGTCGCTTTCACATGCACTGGTTCGTTCGTCCGCACTACGGCCACTACTATTTTGGTGATTATTATGATTCACATTATCAACAACAACATCACATCTATTCGCATCACCATTTCCACTTGAACATTGGCTACGATCCGTTCTTTGCTTATAACCACGTGCACTACCGTCATCATCATGGCATCAGTTATTTGCACCATAGTTCAACCTGGCACAGCTATTTCAGTAGTCACCCATTACATCGCCCAGCTCACACGTTTGGAATGCAGTTGAATATTGGTAGCAATCACGGCGAACGGTATTTCGGAATGTCAGTTTATGCTCAACACATTGATCGATATCGTGTGCAAAGTGACTTGCATCGAAACTTTGTCCGAGTGGGTACTCAGTATCGCAATGCGTCAGTTAACCAATCGGTTAGCTATACACGATTGGCGTACGAGCGTAACCGTATGGAGAATGGGAAATTGGCAACGGGTTCGCCAAATTCTGCTCAGTCCTCCAATGGTTCATGGACGATGCCACAAGTTCAGCGGGGAACGAATGTAACTATCGGGTCAGCCCAGCGACACGTGCGGATCACTGTTCCGACTGTACGCACAGGCGTCGTACCACCAAAGGCAGCACCGGGTACGTCGAATAAAATTGTAGCGAGACCGATGGTAACGATGCCTCGACCAACCTCGAGCTATCCATTCGCAACTCGTCCATCTTCTGGATTTTCAGGTAATTACCCGACGTTGCCCGCTCGTCCTCGAGTGACTATTGGTGGAAGTTCAAATGGAGGTGGTACATTGCCAACGCGTCCCACGTCACCACGGCCGTCGGTCTCTCCACGTCCGAGCACTCCTTCACCACGGCCCTCGGTCTCCCCACGTCCGAGCACTCCTTCACCACGGCCGTCGGTCTCTCCACGTCCGAGCACTCCGTCGCCACGGCCGTCGGTCTCTCCACGTCCGAGCACTCCGTCACCACGGCCCTCGGTCTCCCCACGTCCGAGCACTCCTTCACCACGGCCGTCGGTCTCTCCACGTCCGAGCACTCCCTCACCACGACCCAAAAACTAACCACGAAGTCACACAAATTCTTATTTCCGAAATTTTGTTCGGAACCTATCGAGAATAGAACGGTTTATTTATGTATGGTTAGTTAGTATAGCCAGATAAACAGGCATTAAAGAAATAAGGAATCGGAAATGACTCGTGTAACTAAATATTTAACTCTATTGGCGGCTGCTGGCTTGATGGCAACAAACGTTAGCGCACAACAGTCAAAATACTCGAAAGTATCCCAGTCGCAAAAAGTTCAGGCTCAGCAAGGTCAACAGCGTGGACCACAAGCTCAGAAGTTGATGTCGAAAGATGAATTGACCAAGAAGTATGACACAAATAACGATGGTACGTTGGATTATCGTGAAAAGATGGCGTTCATCAGTAGTCTTGATGAGAATCAGAAGGCCGCATATCGCAGTTCGTTTAGCCAAGGTCAACAGCGTGGATCACAAGCTCAGCAAGGTCAACAGCGTCCGCAACGAGGACCACAAGCTCAACAAGATCAACAGCGTCCGCAACGAGGACCACAAGCTCAACAAGATCAACAGCGTCCGCAACGAGGACCACAAGCTCAACAAGATCAACAGCGTCCGCAAC
>JABJJO010000027.1 GCA_018660825.1 Planctomycetaceae bacterium
AAAGCTCCACGTTGTTTTGGTTTCTGCCCGGCAGGCATACTCCCATTCCGCTTCGGTGGGTAAGCGATACGTCACACTTTCTTTCTCGCTCAGTTTTTCACAATACGCAACGGCATCATCCCAGCTTACATATGTTGCTGGGTAGTCCGCACCTTTTTTGACATAGTCTTCGCCCTTCCACGGCTCGGTGCCCATCAAGGCCTTCCACTGCCCTTGTGTAACCTCGGTCGTTTGCATGTAGAACGACTTGGTGATCGTGACCATGTGTTGGGTTTCATCGTCCTCCCTACCAGGTTCAGTTTCAGGCGAACCCATCAAAAAGGTGCCAGCAGGGATATTGTTAAACGTCATGCTGACCGTGTTAGTTATTGGATCACCAGCTAGAATTGCGGCCTTCTCCGCAGCAGCCTTTTCTGCAGCAACCTTTTCTGCAGCGTCCTGTAACCGCAATCCCTCGGCATTATCTGGGTCTAACTCTAATACCGTCTCCCAGTTCCCATCCGCAATCGCGGTTTCAAGGGCCTTGGCAGAATTATTCATTTTCATGACCACGCCCGTGATCGTGACTACTATGATAAACGCCGCTACGATTCCAACCATAACTAACGACTTCTTACGAAAAGATGCAGCCTCTTTACCTTTGGCTTCGTCAAGCATCTGTTGCAGTTGAGGGTCCTGAATGTCAGCCTTCGCAATCCTTTTGAGGTAAACGGCAGCTTGCCTAGTTGCTGTGACAAAGTGCACGAGTTTTTCAGCTTCCTCTAATGCCTGTGCTGCGGCCTCTCTTTGTTGCAAGAATGATTTAGCTTGTTCGATGAGCGTTCTAACTTCATCCGTTCTATCTAAATCATAAATTGAGTTTAGACCACTGATTGCTTCGTCAAAACGAGCCGACGCCATGCATTGAGTTGCAACACTGATGGCATCTTGGTTACGAGTGGCAATAGATTCTTCTTTTGCTACAAGTCGACTTTGGAGTTCGATAAATTCCGGACGATCTGGACTCAGTGCTAAAAGTTCCTTAACGATTGGCAGCAAACCAGTGTCTTCCTTTTTGGCAACCCGCTCACGAACTATGCCTTCAAGTTCTTTGAGTCGCGTTTGTTTTGAGGTTAAGCGAACGATTAATTCCTCTGCTGCATCTTCGCCGCCGTCAATTGTCGTCTGTTTCAGTGCTGGAGCGACCTGTGCAAGAGTTTGCAAGCCTGCTTCATAGTCATAGGCCTGTTCATGAGACAGTGCTTCTTGAAGCTGTTCGGCTAAGCGTGCAAGTTCCGATGTTCGTGATAACTCAAGCCGTGTTGAGAAATCCTCATGCCAAGATGCGTACTGTTGAAGCCGCGAGTCCGTTTCCTTTGTCATCGACGCAGCTTTATCAGTCGCCGCTTTATAACGTAAATCCTCCAACAAACTTTCAGCTTGATCGTGAGTCGCCTTGAGGGCCACCAGAGCCTCTTCCACAAGAGGTGCCTGCTGGGCGCCACATTCTCGGCAGGCCTTGTTCCAGATCGAAATATCTGACTTACAACTTAAGCATTTAACTTTTAGCGATGTGCCACATTCGTCGCAGTGTTTATTCTCGGACGGATTTGTAGTTGCACATTGCGGACATTCTCCTTCACCGAGTGTATGAGAGGTGTCGATTTTACCCGAGTACGCAAAAAGTATCGCTTCACGCATCTCATGAGCAGTCTGAAATCGATCCGCAGGATCTTCTTCGAGGGCTTGCATTAACGAATCACGCATATTGACCGGCATGTCACGTTCACGAATCACCTTGGGACTCTTGCCGGTGAGCATCTGGTAGCATACGGCTGCTAAGCTCCAAAGATCGCTGCGTTCATCGACGCTGCTGCTATCACGACGCTGCTCCGGTGGCATGAAATCAATGGTGCCCATGATAGCGCCAACTGCAGTTTGACCATGGTCTATGTTTTGCTGTTTAGCAAGACCAAAGTCCGTGAGTTTTGGTACACCATCCTCGGTCAATAAAACATTTGCGGGTTTAATATCGCGGTGGATGATTCCTTTGCCATGAGCAAATGTTAACGCGTCGCAAAGCTGACAGGTAAT
>JABJJO010000190.1 GCA_018660825.1 Planctomycetaceae bacterium
CCTAGAAACGGCCAAAGGGGACCGACCGAATTGCCCAGATGAATTAACCTGGGACCAATGCAATTTAAAAACGTTACGTGGTCTAATCAATTCATAACTTGAGTTCGCATAAACCACTCCGTGTGGGAGGAGGTCTGCTGCATTCATACTAGTATTAATAGCGAGCGGTCGAATATTTTGTTATAGTGTGCGGGTGTAAAATTAATGCAGATCGACGTGCCCCCTCGGCTGTTGGACTATTGGTGGGTAATGGGTTATGGAATTATTGCGCTGGAACAATCCGATTTTTTTGGTTGGTTCCATTCTCGTTGGCTTTGCTGTATTAATCGTTTTTGTTGCTGCAATAATTCGAAAAGGTCGAGTAGCATTTTTGATGCTGCCGATGGCTTTGTGGTTCATCTTTTGGTTGCCCTGGTGGGATCGACGGTTGGATCGCGCGTATTCTTGGTTCAGTGATAACTACGGTATTCCTAGTGACTCTTATTTTATCTATTTGTCTCTCGAATATGGAATCGCTGTGATTGTCTGTCTGCTTCCACTAATGCTGATTTTCAAAAAGGACAAGCACGACGCACCATCCGCGATTAATGCGTTGCCTGACACCACCATCGTTGCCACATTTGCCACAGCGAACGAAGCGAATCTGGCTGCTCAATTCCTGCGGACCGGCGACCTGCTTGTCACTGTCGAAGGAGATGATGGGGGTGGCGCTTTTGCCGGCCTATCATTCAGCGACGGGTTCAAACTGCGGGTGCCCTCAGACCAAGCAGAAATCGCGCTGGAAATGCTAACCCCATCAGAGCCGACCGAATTCGATGAGATGGAATCCTAGCACTGCGACTCGTCAGGCACTAGGTTGCAGTTTGACAATTACCGAATCAGCCTGAGCATGATTCAATCGCACGACACCTTGCATTGAATTTTGGTCCATCACCGTGACAACCCACATTTGAGAATCATCTTCCCGGGGGCCCACTACCAGTTGCATTCCAAGCTCCAGTCCACCCGTATTCGCAGTAAGCACTCGCACAACTTCACCTCGGTGGCCTTCACGCAAAATAGCAACACGCACTTCCTCGCCCGGTACAAGATGCACGAAATCCTCGGGAATCTCGGCACCGTGTGGATCCATCAACGGATGCCCTAACTTATCATCTAGATAATCTACAGTGTCTTCATCGTGGACATGTTCCAACACATGCGCTCGATCATGTAATTCTTCTTCCGCTACACCCAGATGCTGCAAATAGCTTTCCCACAAACGGTGTGCTCGCAACAAACGCCGAGCGTGTTGTCGCCCTTCATCTGTAAGTGAGATGATATCGTCGTCAACTTGTAACCACTCTTGTCGCCTCAGACTTTCGACTGCTTTGCGAATACGTTCAACTCGGCATTCGATCCGCTGAGCAATCCCCGCAGCGGTCGCTTGCTCGTTTTCTGCACGCAATATAACTCCCAAAATATCTTCAATGAGTTGCTGCGGTATCGCACGCCAGCGACGCTGCAAACCGGCAAGTAGTCCATAACGTGGGGCAACCAGAAAGACCAATAGGAATTGCCCTGTGGAAACGACGACAATCATCCCGCCAGGAGAAACATTAAGCTGTTCCGAGAGATAGTACCCTATTAAAAATCCGCTCCAGCCAAACAAAATCGATACCCATATCATGTTTTTGAGTCGATCACAGAGCAAATAGGCGGTAGCACCCGGTGCGATCAGTAACCCCACTACTTGGATAATACCAACAACCTGTACGCCAGTAACAACAACCATCGCTGTACAAGTCGTCAGCATATAATCTATCAATACGACATTGACGCCGATCGAGGCGGCCATGACGCGGTCAAATGAGATTAACTGTAATTGCCGGAACGCCAAAATCACAAACGTCAAAACCACAATAGTGACCAGCGCCATCATTTTCAGGTCGCTGTCGCTCACCCCTAAAATCGAACCAATCACAAAATGATAAACGTCGACATGCACATACTCACTGAAACGCGACGCTAGCACGCCTCCCAAAGCAAAGATCCCCGTGTACATGACACCGATCACGGCATCATCCTTGACGCGCGACTTCCGTGACACGTAACCGATAATTGCGACTGTAAAAATACCAGACGCAATCGAACCCACGAGCATACCCAAAGCGTGTGCTTCTTGATTGAAGAGGATCTTCATGACAAGATATCCGCCCACGACGCCCGCGAGCATCGAATGGGATAGAGCGTCAGCTAGAAACGACGTCCGTCTCAAAACAATGTAACAACCGATCACGCTGCAAACGGTCGTTACTAGCAATCCCGTAAGCAATGCTTTAATCAAATACGGGTTCGCTTGATGAACCTCGACAAGCCACTGATAGGTACTAGTCATTGGTTGTACCCCGCTGACCATCCTCAGAATGTTCCGCGGCTGGCAGGTGCGCAAACACTCTAAGTTTTCCCTCGTAGACTTCGCTAAGCAGTTCCGGGTGCAGGACTTGCGCGGGGGTTCCATGCGCGAACAGGCGTTGCTTAAGCAGGATCAACGAATCGAAGTATTCGCTTGCGGTCGTCAGGTCATGATGGACAACCACCAAAGTTCTACCTGCCTCACGTGTCGTCTCCAACACATCTAATATTGCCCGTTCCGTCGCAGCGTCGACTCCCGCAAACGGTTCATCGAGTAATAGGATTTCACTACCCTGAGCAATCGCTCTGGCCATAAACACTCGTTGTTGTTGACCGCCAGACAGTTGACCGATTTGACGGTCGCGAAATTCTGACATGCGAACCTGCTCAAGTGCATAATCCGCGATTTCCCGATCCTCCGCTGATATATCTCGCCACCACCGTTGCTTGCCATAACGGCCCATCAACGCAACTTCACCAACCGTTACAGGGAAATCCCAGTCAACGCTTCCTCGTTGGGGCACGTAGGCAACGCGACCTTTGGCTTGATCGGCGTCTTCGCCGAACAATTCCACATCCCCGAAGTCTGGTTTGACAAATCCAAGTAATGACTTAAGCAACGTAGATTTACCAGAACCGTTAGGTCCAATCACTCCGACTAATTGGCCTGGGGCGATCGACAGTGACACGTCTAGCAATGCGGGTACTGGGCCATAGCTAACCGTTAAGTTGCGGACTTCAATTGCTGCGACTTGGTCTTTGTTGCCACCGAGATTTGGATTGGTCGAAGTGCTCATGCTAGTGTTGCGGGCCTGCATGTTCTACGGGTGTTGATCTCGCATCAGAATTCTCAGGTACATCTATAAGAATCAAACCGCTAACCGCATCGTCCGGTTCCGACCATAAAGTCTGATCTACGATTACCTCTTCGTTCGCCAGCACTTGGACTCGAATCGCGTGGGCAACCTGCTGCACCGCTGCTTCAGTGATTTCCCTATCGGCGGAACCACTGCCGAAAGCATTTGTAGAATCTACACTGGAATCTGTACCACTACCAACCTCGATCAGTAGTTCGTTTACACCAACCTTAATGCCCGCCACGGGAGAAATCAAAACCGCAACACCTGCCCGAACCGTCGTCTTTGATTCAAATAGTGGTTCAGCGACGCCGTCGAGTGAGACTCGCAATGCCAGCGGATTGAACGCGTCGCCTTGGGCGTCAAATGTCAGTGTAATTGCAATTGCATATTCACTTTGCGCATCAGCGCGCACATTCTCAACAGCCTTGGGGGTGGGTAGCGAGGCCCTGAACTTCTGAAATAACGTCAAACTTCCCCAAACTATGGTCGCCATGACCAATACTAATAGAGGACGTTTGGGAAATGCATCAATCATAACTACCTAGAGGCTATTTTAACCCATTTACGATCATAATGACGTTTTCACGCATCATTCCAAGGTAAGATTCCGCAGCGGTACCGGGACTGCCCATTGAGTCCGCATACAACGACCCAGCCACCTTTACCCCAGCGTCCGCAGCGATTTGTCGAACTAACTTAGGGTTGATTGTTGTTTCCACGAAGATCGCTTTAACGTTGTAGGAGCGAATGGTATCGACAACTTTTTGTCGACGCTCAGCGGTAATTCCTGCGCCAATTTCGTCACCAGTACTCCACCCCCCTGGCGACGCGCCTTGAAATCCATAGAGCGTACAGAAATAATTGAACGCGTCGTGATGACTGATCAAGACTCGCTGCGAGCGGGGAATCTTATTGAATTCGCGTTGCACCCAGAGGTGAAGTGTTCGTAATTGAGCGATATACAGTTCACCTCGAGCTTCATACTCCAACCGATGTTCTGGATCGATTTGCGAAACGCCTTTTACTATATTACGAACATAAATCGACGCGTTAATCGGTGATAACCACGCATGTGGGTCTTTCACTTCTGCGCCGCCTCCCAATGTCAACGACTTGACGCCGTCAACACAAGTTACCACTGGCTTATTGGCATCTTTGGCTAAGTTCATCATCCACTCATGCCCTTCTAAATGCCAACCATTGCGTAGGATGAGATCGGCATCAGCGACCATCTTCGTGTCACCAGGCTTAGTTTCGTACGTATGCGGATCCTGACCCGCAGCCAGAATACAGCGAACTTCCCAACGATCTCCCACAATCTCGCAGGTAAAATCTGCAACTTGAGTTGTACTACAGGTCGCAATGAACTTCTTGAATTCGCCCTCTTGTCCTCCGCCAACATTGGGCACCGTCAAAAGCACTAAAAATGCAACGAATAGTTCACGCCTTAACATCGAAAAGTACCTTCCACAAATAAAGTGATTGTGCTTTATTTTTTTTGATTAATCAAAAACTCCTTAATAGCAATATACTTTGGAGGCATTCGAAGTGTCAACGCTCAGTTTTTGATTAATCAAAACCTTTTTGCCGTCGCAATCACATCGCATTTTGAATACTTTGCCCAGCAACAGTGGTGTCTCGGTACGGCGTCTTAATTATTTATCTGTTAATAGCGATAGATAATGCCAAGACCCGCGAAGTAATCGTCGGCTGACTCGCTCACTCCGAATCCCACTCGTACGTCAAATTGCAAGTTGTTATTCACTTGGTAAGCGAACCCTCCGTCCATATAGTGTTCACGAGGAGCGTCATCCGCTCCATCTGGAACCATACAGAACCACTCAAAGTAGCCACCCAGTTTATCGTTGAAAGTACGAGCGAGGCCCACCGCTTGTGAGAATTCGGTATAGGGGCGACTAGTCGATTCATCAATTGCGCGGCCAACCTGAGTCTGTCCGGCAAGTGCCCATGTTTCATTGAGTTCCCAGGAATAAATGTAAGTGATTGCAGGTAGTGTTTCGCCGGCTGTAACCGAGTCATCACCGGTAGGAACAGTCGCTTGCAACATCACCGCGGTTTCCGGCAAAAGGCCATCTTGAGGAGTCAAAGCGAATTTAAAACCAAGGTAGAGATCTTCACCCCCCCGGGTGTTTGCATCAACACCACCGGTCCGTTCTCGGGAATCGCTGAAATTATAGCCGATTCTCATTTCTAACCATTCCGCGTAGAAACCTAAACGCCACAGCATCTCTGGGTTTGAGTGCCCGCGAGATTGAGTCGTGCCGTCGTTGTCAAAAGAATAGGTATACCCCATTTCGATTTGCTTAACGCCAAGACCAACCGTTGTGCTGGCTTCGATGAAATCTGGACGATCACCAATGAGGCCTTCGCTCATCAACGCGGCGCCCCCTTTGGCGTCGCTACCTGCCCAATTGAATAATGTCCCTTGTTTCTTTATGTCTTGAGCAGACAGCGGTGCCACCGCCAAAAAACAGCAAACGATGCAAGCCAATCTTTTTATTTGTAACAACAAAATTATATCGATTCCTACATGTCCAGTTGTATTGTTTATCTCGCATTCCCGCACAATGAACTACCTTGCAGGTACCATTTTTGTTATCGGTAGATCGCACCTGGCAACCCAATTTTTTTGCCATGTAAAACCAAATTCAATAGTCGTACAAGTTGTCGTCCCACTTGCCACGACTCTCCAAGCATAAATTTCCAACACCCCGCGACCCATTGCACGACATTGACGACTATCACCGCCAAATATAGGATAATTGGTTAGCAAGACGCGTATTCCAACGATCCTATCGCTTTCCCGTCGGCCTGCTACCTAAAGCTTAAAGAACATGACCCTCACCTACTTCAAGCGATTTCAAATGGAGCTCGACCTCGCCACATGGTCATCCGTTGAAGATGAAAGCGCCGTGGTTCTTGCACCCCAATACCGCTTTCTAGCGTGGGATGAGGAAGACCTCCCGCGACACGCGAAGGTAAAATTCCAGACCTTTGAACTCGAAATTGACGCCCACGTGTTTCCCAGTCTTAGTGAATACGATGGGTGTCATCGCCTCATGACGCAAATAACTAATCGTGATAATTTCGTCCCCGCAGCAACTTGGTTGGTCGAATTTCAGTCCGATGAAGCCGCCTGCCCGATTGCAGTTGGCACGATCCAAGTACTCCACGATCTTGAAAACCGCGGAGCGATTCAGAACATCGCAGTTACGCCTGACCATCGACACCGGGGAATTGGCACTGCACTTGTCAAGCGTGCGTTATCCAATCTAAAATCACTTAACATTCCTCGGGCGATGCTAGAAGTCACTGCACAAAACAACGGTGCCCTACGGTTATACGAACGCCTAGGATTTCAAATCATCCGAACAGTTTACAAGCCATCTACTGTGGCAACTCCCTAACGCCGCAGCACCCTACGCAAACCACCCCAAAACAAGGTATCCACCACTAGTGCCCGCATCCTCCATCGACACCTATCAATTCGACAATGGTTTGACACTGCTCGTGGAACAGATGCCATGGCTAGAATCTGCTGCGGTCACATTCCTCCTACCCGCTGGCTGCCAACGTGATCCAACCACCCAACCGGGGCTCGCCAAACTAACTGCTGAAATGCTACAACGTGGCTGCGGAAATCTACCAAGCCGCGAACTCGAGCAAGCGATGGATCAATTGGGACTAGCCCGTAGCACCGCCGTCACCAATTATCACACTCGACTCAGTGCGGCAATGCCGGCAACGCGCCTTCCAGCAGCACTGTCACTCTACGCCGACCTCCTGCAACGACCGCTCTTGCCCGCCACACAAATTGATGACGGTCGCATGGTCTGCATTCAAGAACTCTTAGCAATGCAAGACGACCTCAGTCAAAAACTGATGGAACAACTCCGCATCCGCCAATACCCTGATCCCTACAGTCGCTCGGCGCACGGCACGCTGGAAGCACTTCAAGAGATTTCCATTGATGATGTACAACAGTTTTACACCCAAAACTTTACACCTCGCGAAACCATTATCAGCATTGCGGGTAACGTTAACTCTAAGGAAATGTCCCAAACCGTCAACGCGTTGTTTGGAAACTGGACTGGCCACGAAACTTCCCAAATCAACACGACGCCCCCGCCCGGCGGACACCACCACCTAGAGCAAGAATCCAATCAAACTCAGATTGGAATTGTGTTCCCCAGCGTTCCTTATTCACACCCTGACTATTTTCAAGCTCGGGGCGCCGTTGGCGTACTCAGCGACGGCATGAGTTCACGACTATTCAGCGAAGTCCGGGAAAAACGTGGGCTATGCTACACCGTATTCGCCATGTGCCACACTCTACGAGAACAAGGCTGCGTGCTAACATACGCTGGCACTACAACTGAACGCGCGCAAGAAACCCTCGATGTCTTATTGTCCGAACTAATTCGGCTCGGTGACGGTATCCTACCGGAGGAATTAGGTCGCCTCAAAGCGAAAATCAAGAGCGGCTTGATCATGCAGCAAGAGAGTAGCAACTCGCGTGCATCTTCAATTGCAGCAGATTGGCATCTGCTTGGCAAAGTCAGAACAACTCACGAGTTATCTCAGATACTTGACGACCTATCCTGCGATTCGATTAATCATTACCTAGCTAACAAT
The DNA here is from genome assembly GCA_018660825.1 of Planctomycetaceae bacterium. Classification (GTDB taxonomy): domain Bacteria; phylum Planctomycetota; class Planctomycetia; order Pirellulales; family Pirellulaceae; genus UBA721. The sequence continues at coordinate 7,911 of JABJJO010000190.1, forward strand.
CGACCGACAAATTTCCGAGTCGTCACACTCGGACAAGATGCACTCGACACAACCGGAGCTAACACCACAGACAGCACCTCAACGAACAGCGGGGTATTGTAATCACCATGAATAATCAAGCGGCCGTCCAATCCAACATCGAGTTCAAACGTCACACGCTTTCTAACGGGTTAGAGCTTGTTGCTGAATGTAATCCAGACGCCGTTTCCACCGGGCTCGCTTTTTTCGTTCGCACTGGCGCCCGCGACGAATCGATTGAACTATCCGGCGTCAGCCACTTCCTTGAGCACATGTGTTTCAAAGGCACGCCCACTCGATCAGCCGAAGACGTCAATCGCGAACTTGACGAAATGGGTTCTCAGAGCAATGCTTTCACCTCCCAAGAACAAACCGTCTACTTTTGCAGTGTGTTGCCAGAACACCAATTATCTGCACTCAACCTACTGAGTGACATCATGCGGCCCACTTTGCGGCAAAGTGATTTCGACACGGAAAAACAAGTCATCCTCGAAGAAATTGCAAAGTATGACGACCAACCGCCATATGGTGGACACGATGCCGCCTTGGTCAAGCACTTCAAATCTCACCCGCTTGGCAATTCTGTTCTGGGTACCGCCGAATCCGTATCTGCACTCACCCAACCACAAATGCTCGAATATTTCCACCGGCAATACAGTGCCAACAACCTTACTTTGGCGGTAGCCGGAAAAATCGATTTCGTTAAAATAGTTGAGCAACTTGAAGCGGAATGTGGCGATTGGAACAACCATGATGTCCAACGTGACACCCAGCGGTATTCAACCACTCCCGACACCGCCAATATCACCAATATCCACAAAAACGGCACGCACCAACAATACATTATTCAGATTACCGACGGGCCATCCGCCACAGACGCGGACCGATCAGCGGGTCAACTGATGGCCACAATTTTTGGTGATGACAATAACAGTCGCCTGTTCTGGGATTTAATAGACACGGGAAAGGCAGAGTACGCGGTACTCGAATCCCAAGAATACCAAGGGTCCGGCATTTTCTTAGGCTATTTATGTTGTCCTCCCGAGAGCCAAGAAAGTCTACTGCAGCGTTATTGCCAACTAACAACTAAACTCCACGAAAACGGCGTGACACAGCAAGAACTTGATACAGCACAGGCGAAAGTTTGCTCACATATTGTCCTGCGCAGCGAAAGACCAGCAAACCGCATGTTCAATGTCGGCAACAATTGGATTCAGCGCGGCATCTACGAAACTACCCGCGAGGCCATCGAGCGAATTGAAGCAGTGACTCGACACGACATTCAAAAAGTACTTGATAAATATCCGCTTTCTCCGGCAACTACGGTTGCCACTGGGCCGGAAAAAGAACAACATTAATCCAACCCTAACAACGCATACCATCTACTTTATTAGGCGAACAAATTTAAGGACGAAAGCTCAAAAATGGAACGTACTTTAGTATTACTCAAACCTGACTGTGTACAACGACGATTGATGGGCGAGATCATTTCCCGCTTCGAAACCAAAGGCTTCAACGTCATTGCCATGAAGATGTTACAAGTCACTCCAGAATTGGCCAAACAGCATTACGCCGAACATGTTGAAAAACCGTTTTACCCCGGCTTGGAAGAATTCATCACCGGTGCACCCGTCGTCGCTATGTGCATCGAAGGCTTGGATATTATCCGTGTTGTCCGCGATATGCTCGGCGCAACCAACGGCCTCAACGCCTCCGCTGGCACCATCCGCGGTGACTACAGTAGTAGTCGACAAATGAACCTAGTCCACGCCTCAGACGGTCCTGAAGCAGCTGACCGTGAAATGGAACTCTATTTCGACCCGACTGAGATTTGCCCATACGAGCCTACGCTCACACCGTGGCTCAAAGCTGGCGACGAATAGAACCGACCGCTCAACACGGTTGGTTCCCACCCACGTCGCCTGCCGTTCACATCATGCTGGGACATCGCGAATGAAAAATCACCGCATCGCCAATTCGTTAATAGCTTTGGCCCTGACGTTGTGTTATTTATCCATGTCGACGAACCAGCTACAGGGCGATCGCAAACCCAACATCTTATTTATCGCGGTGGATGATCTTCGTCCCTCGCTAGGCTGTTACGGAGATAAACATGCATTCTCGCCCAACATTGATGCGCTAGCGAAACGCAGTGTATTATTTGATCAAGCACATTGTCAGGTTGCCGTCTGCAATCCTTCACGTGCAAGTTTAATGACGGGACTCCGACCGGACAAACTCGGCGTCTGGACGCTCCCTATTCATTTTCGCGAGGCCAAGCCAGGTGCAATCACTATGCCCCAGTGGTTTCGTCGTCATGGATATACTGCCATCAGCCACGGTAAAATATTTCACAACCCGACTCCAGATCCGCAATCATGGTCTGAGCCAATCAGACAACTTACCGGAGTTAAACAAGGATATCCGAATGACGTTGAAAACATCATACGTTCCGTCCAAGCAAAACTCCCTGCGGAGGATTGGCGAAAAAACAATCTCCGTGGTCCGGCCACCGCTGCGCCAGTCATCGACGACCACTTACTTGTCGACGGAGCACGTACTGATTTAGTGATAGATGATTTGGCGCGATTAAACCAATCTGAGCAACCTTTCTTCTTGGCGATGGGATTCATCCGTCCCCATCTAGCCTGGATCGCCCCTAAAAAATACTGGGACATGTACGACCCAACGACGCTCCCCGTACTAGTCAACGAGCAAGTTACACCGCACACTCCACCCTATGCGATTTCGACTAGCTATGAACTTACCCACTATGTAGATCAGATCGATTTCCCGAAACCAAGCGATGCACAACGACTGACCGATAAGAACGCTCGACATCTAATGCATGGGTACTATGCCTGTGTTAGCTACGTCGATGCACAAATTGGGCGTATTCTTGCCGCATTAAAAGAACATGGGCACTCAGACAACACGATCGTGGTTTTGTGGAGTGATCACGGCTGGAAGTTAGGTGAACACAACGGTTGGGGGAAGATGAGCAATTACGAAATTGACACCCGCGTACCCTTATTAATTGCTACACCTGACTCACGATCCGCCGGCAAACGAATATCCAGCCCTGTCGAACTACTCGATCTGTTTCCGACATTGTGTGAGTTGGCCCAAATTGAGATGCCCACATTTGTTGATGGGAAAAGTCGTGTTAATATGCTTAACAACCCCAACGCAGCATACCAATCCGTCGCCTATAGCCAATATTATCGCCGCCATGACCACTCTCAGGACCCGCAACAATCTCCGTTGCTACGACCGTCACAGGTCAGGCAATACATGGGATACGCTTTGCGGACAACGACGCACCGCTACGTGCAGTGGCGCGATTTTGAAACTGGCGCTATTACTGCGCATGAGCTGTATGACCACCGTACCAATGATGGTGAAACCGAAAATATTTTTGATAAAGCAGCGCCAGAATTAATCAATAAACTCTCAACTACGTTGCTCAAATCACATCCACAAAAGAAGCTGTCGTTGCTGCCCGCCGTCCACTCCAATCCAAACAATGGGCGACTCCCCAGTTCCTTAAAAATCAACAACACCACCACCACAGACCTCTTCGTTTATCCAATTTCACCGCTGGGAAGACGTGGTCGTCGGCGCGTTGTGCCCGCCAACGAGACGTTAACACTTGCCGCTCGCATTGGCGGCGTCTATGTTATTGAAAGTCGTGACGGGACGATCCATGAAATTCACTCACCATCGTTCCCGGCTAAAACTATCGCCATTTCCCCCACAACCCACGCCCGCGACAAACCATGTACCGAACCTTAGGGTTAACGACCTTTTCAAAACCGTGTGTGTTGAACTTCAGTGGATGCTTTGCTGTCATCTTCCTCATTGTTTCCACTCCGACGCAATTGGTCGCAGAAACGACGATAGTTGCCTTCGGAGATTCAACGACAGCGACCCGCGGTCAACTCAACATTTACACTCAGCGTTTAACATCCGCGGCGGCATTGAAACCACTTGGCCTCAAAATAATCAACGCCGGTATCGGCGGTAACAATACAAGCTTGGCAAGCAAACGCTTCGAACGCGACGTGCTCAAACACCACCCAGACATCGTCATCATCCAGTTCGGAATTAACGATGCGGCAGTCGACGTGTGGCGAACACCTCCGGCGACGCTGCCTAGAATCAGCTTGCAACAATTCCAGGCGAACCTCAAGCACTTCATTACCACGCTAAAATCTCAAGGTGCACAAGTTATCCTTATGACACCTAATCCGATGCGTTGGACGGCGAAACTAAAAACACTCTATGGAAAGGCTCCTTATGCAGTGGAAGACCCCGACGGTTTTAACAGACAGCTAGCCAAATACGCAGTGTCGGTTCGCAGATTAGCAACTGAAAACAACATACCACTAATCGACATCTACCAAGTTTTCCAGACCTATGATAAACAGTCCGGCCAATCGATCGATGCATTGCTACTTGACGGAATGCATCCTAATGACCGCGGGCACCAAATTATTGCTAAGATATTAATAGCAGAGATCATGAAACTTTTGCCGCGATAGATTTTCATCCATACACGGATGCGGTCTGTCGCTACAGCTAATCCTCTATTTCGAGCAACACCGCCATGACGCAACACCAGAGCAACCGTCGTCAATTCCTGCGAAATTCCACCACCATTGGACTGGGAGCTACTGGGTTAGGGATTTCAAATCCTGCAACAGGCACTGCAGGTGAATCAACCGTGAAACAGACCGCCGTAGTTCCACCCCTAGACATGAAACAAAATCTAATGCAATGCCTCGGTGGCGTTTGGCCTGATCCGTGTGACCTCAAACCGACGGTTACCAAAACTCAACAGATGGATGGCTATCGTTTGGAATGGCTTAGTTACGAAGTGGAAGTAGGAGACCGAGTACCAGCGATTGCGCTGGTCCCCGACGTCGCAAAACAAAGTTCGACGGCACCGGCAATCGTTATCTGGCATCAGCACAATGGCCAATGGCATCTTGGCAAAAGCGAGCCAGCGGGACTGGCCGGTAACGCGATGCACCACACGGGAGTAGAACTTGTAAAACTGGGCTACGTCGTTCTCTGCCCTGACGCACTCTGCTTTGAAGAACGTCAAGATTCACAACAGAAACTCAAGGGTGGTGCCTTTGAGCGATTTGAATTCCTGCGTTATGTCGTGGCTGGGAAAAGCATGGCCTGGAAGAATATATTGGACATGCGGCGGGCGGTGGACTATTTAGTGTCTCGGCCTGAGGTTGATGCCCAACGCATTGGTTGTTACGGGCATTCGATGGGTTCGACGCATACGTGGATGGTGGGGCCGTGGGAGCCACGTTTAAAGTGTCTCGTGGGAAATTGTTGTTTGCCAACCTATGCGGCAATTCACCGCACGAAGTTGTTGCACTGTTTCCCTAACTTTATTCCCGGTTGGGAACAATTTGGCGACACACCACAGATTGCAGGACTGATCGCTCCGCGACGACTACACCTAAATTTTGGCGAAACCGATCGCGGTTCACCGATCAAAGAAGTTCGGACTGGAGTACAACAAATCGCCGAAATTTACACGAAAGGTAATGCAGCAGAGCAATTCAGCTATTACATTGAACCGGCCACTGGACATGTTCTCAGCGAAGAAATGTGGCGCCGCACGCGCAACGTATTTGCTAGTGTGTTGAGTTAACAGCCCACAATTGCAAGGGCCCCGATTCTGCTGTGCGGACGTCGCCACTACATTTTTTCCTGCGGTACGTCCACACACAACTAGTCGGGATGAGAGGATTTGAACCTCCGACCTTTTGACCCCCAGTCAAACGCGCTAACCAGGCTGCGCTACATCCCGCTGATGCGTTGTATTCTAATTCAGTTCCGGTCGTTGGTGTATCCCATACTAGAAACTATTTTTTCTAGACGGTATTATCTTAGATGAATTGAAACCCAACGCTTGGAGATGCTATTGTGCACCATTTTGCTGATCGTCTTACTGCAGCCGTCCGCCGCACCAAGACCCCCGCTCTCGTAGGTATCGACCCACGACTAGCCAACCTACCCGCACCACTGCAACCTAACACCGAATCGCCCTCGCCTGAGCAAGTCGCAAATGCCTTTGTACAATTTAGTAAAGGCATCATCGACGTCGTCGCGCCACTCGTTCCGGCTGTTAAACCACAATCCGCCTTCTTCGAACAAATCGGACCCGCCGGTACCGCAGCCTTGGGCCAAGTCATTCAATATGCCCGTAGCAAAGGCCTAGTTGTCATTACTGACGCCAAACGCAATGACATCGGCAGCACCGCCGACGCCTACGCCCAGGCTTACCTCGGACCCCCAGACTCCACTCCCTTCGCGTCCGACTGCCTGACCGTTAGTCCCTATCTCGGCGAAGATAGCCTTGAACCATTTGTCACGATTGCCCAACAAAACGGTAACGGCATCTTCGTGCTCGTCAAAACCTCCAACCCTGGCGGCGGTCGATTCCAAGATCTCGTTGCTGACAAACAACCCGTCTATCAACACGTAGCCCAACTCGTCAATCAACTCGCGTTGGATACGCCCGGGCAGGACTCCAGCCATTCATACGGCTGCGTTGGCGCCGTTGTCGGAGCAACCTATCCTGAACAACTCGTCGCATTGCGACAAACCATGCCCAACACTTGGCTACTAGTTCCGGGCTACGGTGCCCAAGGCGGCGGCGCTAGTGATGTCGCCGGCGGATTTGATAAACAGGGACTCGGCGCTATTATCAACAGCTCACGCGGAATCATCTTTGCTCACGAACGCGAAGAATTTCGTGAGAGGTTCTCACCACCGGATTGGCAACGTGCCGTCGAAGCCGCCACGCTAGATATGATCGCCGGACTCGCTGCTGAAACTCCCGCTGGGAAATTGCAGGATCTCAGTTAATGGTTAATAGCAAACCTCGCTTGCACGCTCGCCGAGGCTATATCACCCTACTCGCCGCGGCCGCTATTATCGCCGCCGTGTGGGTCTCGCCTTGGTTCGATCAAGATCAAATTCTGCAGTCGCTCGCCGAACAACAATCTGCCGCTAAATCATACGCCCAAACAAACCTGGGGACGGCCACACTAATAGCGATGATAGTTTACGTCATCGTGACCGCATCAGGGTTTCCTGGTTCCACATTACTCTCAATCGTCTCCGCTACTATCTTACCACTTTGGGTTTCCGTCTTCGCTGTCAGCATCGCATCAACGGTCGGCGCAACAATCGCCATGCTTATGAGCCGCTACCTCCTACGCGATATGGTCCATAGTTGGTTTGGAGAGCGTTTTGAGCGTTTTGAAATCGCTTGGCAGCGTGATGGGTTGTGGTATCTCGCAAGTATGCGAGTTGCACCCTATGTGCCCTTCTTTTCCATTAATTTGCTGATGGGACTAACCCCCATTAAAACCCGTTCTTTCTTTATCGTGAGCCAACTTGCCATGTTCCCCGGCACAATTGTAAATCTATATCTCGGAAGCCGTTTGCCACCACTGCAGGAACTAAGAGAATCCGGAATTCCAACGCTGATCACGTGGCAACTCGCTGGGGCGTTCTCCCTGCTAGCAGTCACGCCACTGTTAATACGATTTTTCCTCAAACAGCGGCTCCAGCGACCGTATTACTAATCGAACTGGCAACGAATTGCGTATAATACCGTTGACACTCCCATCCATCTCCAAAGGTTTACCCATGACATTCACTCGTATATTTTTCGCAGGTGCTAGTGCAACCATTTACGCCGTATTAGCCATCAACGTTCAAGCCCAAGACGAAACTCGTGCCATCGATGTTCGCTCTAACAAAGCGATCCAAGCATTCGTCGTCGAAGCAATGGAGTTAGCGATCGAATATGAAAAAAATGGCGACATCGAAAAAGCACGTCTGATGTACCAACAAATCTATCGTCTCGATAAACGACAGCAACAACTGCCCGCAAAAATAAAATTCTTAGAACAATTCCTGCTTGATAAGAATCAAATCGTTCACAAACTCAACACCGCCGTCGGCTGGACAGCTATCGGAAGGGTTTACGCCGATCGTTCCTTTAAGCTTTTTACAGCGGGAACATTTACCATGACACCGTCTGGCGAATTCACAGCCAGCGGTATGCCCGAGGGCGATATCAAAAAAAACGGAATGGACCACGAGATGCCCCTCGGGGCACTAGTTGGCGTTTATTTCAATGACAAAAAACCTAGTAAGCCGTTTTTAGTCGGCGCCGGTAAACTGTTCACTCCTGAAAAGGACGGAGTACTGTACCTTAAAATCAATGCACCGCCAGCAATGAAATGCCAAGGGGTCATCAGCGTAGGAACCAGCGGCTGGTTCAACTTGAACGCGATGGAGTAGTATTAACCCCGTTTGTTAGCCTGGATATCTTGCTGTGTTATCGCTTGCCCCCGCGATTTGCGCTTCTTCTTCGGCTTTCGCCGACCGCGACCGGACGTACCCTCAGCGTGTTTACCGGACGACCGTTTTTCCCAACGCTGTGTGCGTCTCGGATCATGCCCCGTTTTCTTACGGTGATAGGCCTTCTCCAAATGCGGTAAGTCTGGAAAATCCTCGAACGGCCATTCCGCGGTCGGTAACTTCATATCCACCAGCTCTTCAATCCGACCCAAATGGTATCGCTCATCGGAACTGCACAACGTGATCGCTTCACCTTTGGCACCTGCGCGTCCAGTACGCCCCACCCGATGAATGTAAATTTCCGGAAACTCCGGCACCGCATAATTGATGACGTGCGACACACAAGAAATGTCCAACCCTCGAGCTGCGACATCCGTGGCAACTAAAATCGGGGGATCGTCTGATTTAAATTCTGTGATCGCGCGTTTTCGTTTGGCCTGGGCCTTTTCTCCGTGCAACGAAACCGCTGTGAGCCCAACCTTGTTAAGATTGCGCCCGACGCGATCTGCGTCCAGACGTGTTCGTACGAACACCATCGTCCGCCCGCGGGGGGTGCTACACAAATATTGGATCAACATTTGATCCTTTACTGCACGTTCGACAAAATAGATTTTCTGGTTAATCAACTCGATCGGGATTGCCTCGGGGGTGATCTCAATTGAGTGCGGATTACGCAACCACTTTGCTGCTTGCTGTTGGACTTCCTTAGGTATGGTTGCCGAAAACAGCAAGGTCTGACGCTTGACCGGTGTCAACTTGACAATTCGTTCTAAGTCTCGAATGAAGCCCATATCAAACAACATATCCGCTTCATCGATTATCAAAGTCTGTACTTGGCCTAAGTCCAAATGCCCTTTACCATGCAAGTCCAATAATCGACCTGGCGTAGCTATTAAAACGTCGACTCCCCGCTGCAGACGTTGAATCTGTGGTTTGGAACCAACTCCACCGAATATTACGGTCTGTCGCAAACGCGTAAAATGAGAATACTCACGAAAGTTCTCAGAAATCTGACCGGCTAATTCCCGCGTAGGTGCCAATACAAGGCACCGTAATTCGTGGACTATGCCCCGTCGCGTTTTGTTTTTGCCACCGCGAGGAGGTCGCAGAGAGGTCTTTATGAGCCTTTGGATAGTCGGCATTGCAAAAGCTGCAGTTTTACCCGTGCCGGTCTGCGCACAACCTAAGATATCCATTCCCGCGAGGATTCGTGGAATCGCCTCAATCTGGATTTCCGTCGGCGTATCGTATCCCGCAACCTTAACGGCCTTAATTAAAGGGTCTGATAATCCTAGTTCTTCGAACGTCATGGTTGCCAGTATATCGGGGGTTAGGGAGATTAGTTACCCGAATTTAGAAATGCGGTTGCAGGAAAACCAAATAAAAACCGCCCGCATTGTTTACGAATGCGGGCGGTTTCTAGAATTTTGCTTACGATCAGCCTATTTTAGTAGGTAAAGATTGCATCGAGAGATAGTGTGAATTGATCATTTTCAGAAAAATCACCAAATGCACCGGGTACACTTAAATCAGTGCTTTTTGTGTCTGACCAATCCCAACGGGCTTCTGGACGGAATGTCCAACGATCCGAGTGGCGGTAATTCGCACCCATCGTCACGTTAACATAGTTCCCACCACTGACTTGACTCGAAAACGCTCCCGGAAGAATGCGCGAGTTGTCTTGATCTCTGAACCATTCGACTCGCATACCCATCGATAATTTTGGTCCGAAGTCGTGAATCATGGTGTTCGTAATTCCATACCAGCGAGCACCCGACAGACCACCAGTTACTGAACTAGCTGTCATAGCATCACCGTGACCTAAGTCAGCGTCCAACGTCCAACGTGTCTTCTCCGTTAGTTGACGTGCAAGCGTCATCGTGACGATGGTCACTTCGTTAACTGTTGGATTTCCGAAGTTGTCAATTGCTAAGTGATCCGGACCCGTGTGTACGTTTAGTCCAATGCTAGTATCCTCAAAATCAAATGACAAACCCGCCATAATTGACAATTCGTTTTCAACATCATCTTCCCAATTGTCCCAACCGCGTGTTACACCGGCCGTGAAACCAATCGCATCATCCAAAATCGAAGTTGTAGCAACGATACCAGTGTGAGTTTGCGGGCGGCCATAGATTTTTGCCATCGACAAAGTATAGAAGAAGTTTTCAGGAGCCATAATAGATTCGCTACCTAGATTCGTATAGAAGTGTCCCATACGAATGTTCATGCCATTGAAAATAGGTGTTCGCAAATCAAAATATGCTTGAGGAATCGCTAAACCATAATATGGCCTCGCTAATGCTGGCGAACCACGAAAATCATCTCCAGGACCAGGCGGGTCATTAAGATGTAAGGTACCATCAACATTGTCCTCGAGACCACGCGAGGTAACATATCCGTGGTCTGTGCCGTACAACAAGTCCGCTCGCCCAACAAGACTCCAGGATTCGTTATCATCCTCAATGTCTTTAGTTTGGATGGTCAAATACAGTTGATTCAACTGGTATTGTTCGTGTTGGTCGTTGAGACCAATTGGAGTGTTCTTGCCAGACGCGGGACGCAATGAATTCCAGGCGTATCCCTGATCAATCCAACCAGATAATCGCAACCAAGCGCCCTCTTTTTCCTGGGTAGCGCGGCTTGCTACGTCGCCGATCTTATAGGATACACTATCATAATCCGGATGCACGTAGTCACTAATTAGGATGGGCGCCGTCCCTTGTTGGGCAAAAATAGCGCCGGTGCAAAACACCATCGCTGCAATCAGCACGCCCTGCGTCAATTTCCATTGATAAAACATTTGTTTTTCCCTATTTCACAAATACACAAAATTCTGTTATTTCTGGTATCGTCCATTTACGGCTGGTCGGGGTAGTGCGAGTAGATAGATGAATCCCATTATTTTCGTTATCGGGACCTCACTCGCCTAATAATCACTATTTTTGAAATAATCGTTAAAAACGACAAGTTTCAGTGCTGAACTTCTTAGGCGAAGCTCAAATCTCTATTAAAGAAGAATTTGAGCCTATTTAGACTAAAATCGTATTCAGAATTTACGGCAGTTCGGATTCGTCTAATCGTACCACCGTAACCAACAAAAAACCCTCAAATACACCGTACAAAACGTGTATTTGAGGGTTATGTAAGTTTGGTATTAATGTCCGTTGCGACTTAGTCTAACAACGATTCAAAAACGTCGTCAGCATCACCACCGTCTGTCATGTCGCTGAGGACACGATCGACTGATTCCGACCAAGCAGCATTGGCTTGTAGCGGAGTTGTGTACTGCTCTTGAGCATAGGTGTTTTCAACATCAACGCCTGTTGAAGTGATCGCCGCTGCGACAGGAGCTTCAACTGCAACAGTTGCGAGCTCATCTTGCCCGTAACCGAGGAAGAAGTCGTCTGCAGTAACGCTCACAGCCTCACCTTCACCACCAGCACTGCCGTTGAGGTGATTGATAACACTGAGAACATCGATAGGCGTAATGGCAAAGTCACCATTTGTGTCGTATAGATATTGTTGCGTGTTAAGGTAATCACCCATATCTCCGTCTGAATCACCTAGTACGAGTACTGAGCGAGAGCCTTCTGAGTTTAGTGAGTTAATAACCGTCAAGGCATCGATTGGACTAACATTGCCATCAGCGTTTACGTCCAACGGTTGACTTGGGTTTTGATAAAGCGAGAAGCCGAACAATTCAGCAATACTTAATTCATCTTGGCCAAGCGGATCAACTTCGAGCAAGTTAGCAGGAGTGAAGCGGTCTTCCAAGAAGTAGACACCTGGTTCATCAACACCAACATTAGTATCAATTGTCATCAGGTCGAATGCCGTCAAGAAACCGTTGTGGTCACTATCCAAACATGCGTCGTATTGATCGATACCAAGGTCAATGCCCATGCGGTCATTGAATACTTCTGGCATGACGCCACGGATACCAAGTTGAGTCTGAAGTACACCACCAGCCGTTTGTTGTAGGGCGGCGTTGGTAACCGTGCGTTCTGTAGCTGAAAGCAAGCCTGGCATGCTAGAAGCAAGTTCAATTAAGCCATCCGTATCATTAGAAGCGGGTACCACTACTGTGTATTGACCGTTACCAAGGCGGAATACGCCGTATGATTTCTGAGCATCCGGGATAGTCAACTCGTCGATATGACCAACTTTCAGTGGTGCGACAACTCGTCCTCGGCTATCAACAACTTGTGGAACACCAATTTCAACAGTTTCACCTGTTGCTGCGGCGGCGTCGAACACAAGATCGATTGGCTCATCCAAATCGGACAATGTGAAGTTCCACTGAGCGATACGTGCTGCACCGTTTACATTGACATCACCTGGTTCCGCTTGGATATTACAGTCGCCAATAAAGTTTTCAAGATTACGATCATCGTTGGTGATATCGACTCGGCCATCAACAATTGCAGGATCACTATCATCGTCGTTGTAACTGACGTCCCGTCCAACTTCGTTGGTAGATAAAGTGCCGAGCTCAACATTGAGGTTTTCGTGACGTTCAAAATCAATGTCACCGTTAACGGTAACATCAATCGTGAGAACCCGTGTATCGCTTTCAAGTTTACCGAATGTCAATTGATCGTTAAGAGCAACATAATCGACTCCGGAAGTTGCATCGCCACCATTGGTGGTGTAAGGCACAATGACCTCAGCGTCGACAGGGTTACTAAGGCTAACCGTCAACGTTGCAGTTGTCGTGCCTGTGTCACCTTCTTCGACCGCAACATCATTGATGTAGACAGTCGCAGTGTCATCTTTTTGAATCGTACCGACACCAATCGCATCGGTAATCGTCACATCGCGCCCATCTTCAATGACGTCACCGGATTCGACGGGAATCGAACCAAGGCGTACGCTAAACGCTTCTTCCAGTTCAACAACGTTGTCACTGCTCACCGGTACGTTAATGAGAAGCGTTTCAAAGGCTTCAATACCTCGGTTGCCGGTGAAATGCAGGACGCCGGCGGTTGTGGTATAGTCTGCGTCACCATTGAAGCCCGTGCCGACCGCATCAGTTGCCGCCTCAACTCCCGCGTCATCCAGGCTTCCGTCTACAGTCGTATAAATAACGTCAATGGGCACATCAACATCGTTATCAAGCGTGACGGAAAAAGTAAAGAATTTAGATCCACCCGTGCCTTCGTTCAGGCTAACGTCACTGATTTCAACGTGAGCTTCGTCATCGTTATTGATCCAGCCATAATCTTCTGGCTTGGTAATACTGAAGTCTCGTCCGAAGTTATCTGAGGATTCAATAAACTGTACAAACCATTCGTCCAGTTCCACCACATTGTCGCCATAGACGGGAAC
>JABJJO010000208.1 GCA_018660825.1 Planctomycetaceae bacterium
CTAAAAGCGACCGCAGGTAAACGTAATGGAAAATCGGTTATTTTGGTTTTTCAAACGGGTGGTGGTAGTCAGCTTGATACGTTTGATCCCAAGCCCGACGCGCCTGACAATGTGCGAGGCGAGTTTTCGACAATACAGACGAAGATTCCGGGGGTGTTGTTTTCCGAACATTTACCAAAGCTAGCAGCGCGGACGGATAAGTTCGCTATCGTACGGTCGCTGCGCCACAGTGATAATCGACACCTCTCGGGCACGCATAACACGTTAACCGGTGAGCCACAAGTGTTCCGTGGTAATGCCAATGAAGATAAAGAGTTGTCGCGACTGGATCGTCCTTGTTATGGCGGTGGTTTGCGGTTGTTCAATCCGACACTCAATGGGATGCCGTGCCAAGTAACGGTTCCGCGACCGTTGATCGAAGGGGCTTTGACTTGGCCGGGACAGCATGCCGGTTTCCTCGGGCCCAAGTTCGATCCGTGGCAGGTCAGTTCTAATCCTAACGACAAAAATTTCAAGGTGCATGGTGTTCAGTTGCTCGAGGGCATGACGACAAGTCGGTTGTCGAATCGTTTTGATATGTTGGGGGCAATGAACTTGCAGCAGCGTAGTTTGGACCAATTTGCCAAAGGAATTCAGTTTACAAGTCAGCAGCAGGAAGCCTACAGTATGTTGACGTCTCCGAATATCGCCAAAGCGTTCGATATTGGGACCGAAGATAGTGGTGTCCGTGACCGGTATGGCCGCAATGAGTATGGCCAAACGATTTTATTGGCGCGGCGTTTGGTTGAATACGGAGTTCCTTATGTACAATGCAATATGGGAATCGTGCAGTCGTGGGACACACATTCGGATAATTTTCCACGACAGAAAACAAAATTGTTACCGGGCATTGATGGCGGAGTGTCGGCGTTGATAGATGATTTGGTTGACCGCAATATGTTGGATGATGTGTTGGTCGTTGTTGTTGGCGAATTTGGACGGACGCCGACAATCAATAAGAATCCCGGCCGAGATCATTGGGCTTGGGGATACAGTGGTTTGTTTATTGGTGGTGGAGTTCGCGGGGGGCAAGTGATTGGTAAATCAGATCGTCAGGCGGGTCATCCTGAGACAAAGCCCTATCATCCCAATGACATTGGCGCGACAATCTATCGCACCTTAGGGATTCCGCTCGAAAGCGAGATGCGGGACCAATTAGGGCGCCCCATTCGTTTGAACAACGGCGAGGTCATGCACGCGCTTTATTCGTAATGTGCGAGTTCGGTGATGGGTCGTTTGGGATTACAATACCCAACGTGGGTTCTTTTTTTGATAGGCCCATGAATAGAAGTGTTTTTGTTTGTTTTAATAATTGATAGTGTTATGAGGGATATTGGCGGTGGAATTTGATTTATTGATTCGCGGTGGCGATGTGATCGATGGTACGGGGGTTGCGCGGCAGCGCGCGGATGTTGGTGTGCTGGATGGTCGTATTGCTGCAATCGGTGATTTGCACGACTCCGTTGGACAACAGGTGATTGATGCGACGCAGCGGATCGTAGCGCCGGGTTTTATTGATGTTCATAATCATAGTGACGGATGGGTATGGCGTGACAAACAGCAAAGTTTTAAGACGACCCAAGGGTTCACTACGGAAGTCCTGATGTCTGACGGCATTTCTTATGCGCCCGTGGATGAAACCACTTGGCGAGACTGGTTTTTTTACTTACGAAGTCTAAATGGATTACGTATGCAAGATTATACTGGTTGGGAGTCACTCGATGATTATATGACGCTGCTTGATGGGAATTGTGTCCAAAATGTTGCCACCCAGATTCCTTATGCCAACCTAAGAACTCTCGTTAATGGGTTTGACCAAACCCCAATCGATGACTCTCAGATGGTGCGGATTCAAAAGTTGGTCCGCGAGTGTCTCGCAGCAGGCGCCGTGGCGTTATCCACCGGCTTGGACTATATCGCGCAATGCTTCGCTTCTACCGCAGAACTTATTGATGCGTGTCGTCCCATGGCGGAGTCTCAAACGCCGTATGTCACGCACATGCGGTACAAAAAGACGCTGATTCCGGGGATTGAGGAAGCGATCGAGATTGGTCGACAGGCAGGAGTTCCGGTACATATTTCACATCTTAAATGTCAGTCGCCCTACGATCCGGAACAAATATTCAAATTAATCGATGATGCTTGTGGCGAAGGGATTCCGACTACGTTTGATGTTTATCCCTATCAACCAGGTAGCACGATGCTCAACTATTTGCTGCCTTACGAAGCATGGAAGTATGGTCCGCTAGCAGCTTGTGGGGTGATTGGTGAATCGGAGTTTAGGCGAGTTTTTAAATCTGCGTTTGATGCTTATCGATTGGATTTGGACCACGTGCGAGTGGCTTGGTCCCCTAGTGGGGAACGCATTGATGATTGGGGCAAGACGCTGCAGCAAATTGTAGATGAATCCGGTAAAAATATGACAGACGCGTTATTGGATTATTTGCTTGATGAACAATTAGCGGTCCTCTGTGTCATGGACGAAGGGGACGACAAAGAGGTTGAACCATTTGTAGCGCATCCGCGCTGTATGATGGGGACGGATGCAATCTATCAGATTGGCGGCAAGGTGCACCCGCGAGCGTACGGTAGTGCCGGTCGTTGGTTGGGGCCTTTGGTTCGCGATTCCAAAATATTCACACTAGAAGAAGCGATCCGGAAAATGACATCGCTGTCAGCACATACTTTCGGGTTAGAAGATCGAGGAGTTTTGGCGGTTGATCGCCCTGCTGATATTGTCGTATTTAACGAGGCCACGATTAACGACAATGCGTCGTTTTCCGAACCGACCAATTCATGCGATGGTATTGAGCATGTGCTAGTCAACGGCGTTGCGGTTGTTGCCAGTGGAGAGCACGTTGAAATAGTTGAACGATATCCTGGGCAACGAATTCGATACCGTAAATAATTACAATTTGCGTTGTTACGGTTTCTAATAGTTAGTATTGGGGGTTTATTTTGACCCAATAAAAACATGGTTTCTCATACGAAAACGTAAAATCTTTATGATATAGGTAATGTTTTTTTTGCTAGTCTGTCGCTAACGGACAGTGTCTGCGGTATAACATAACAGTATCTGATGTTTGATTGTTACGGGTATACGGACGGGTGATAGCCGATAATAAAGCAAATTGTTGTATGGATATATAATTGATTTTTAACACTTGTTTATGTGGAATTAGAATAATGAAGAAACGAAACAAACAAAATGGGTTGATCGTTGCAGTTGTTGCATTATTAGTATCCGTGATGCCGAATGTGCAAGCTGACGATAAACATTACGAAGGCTGGGTTCGTAGTTTTGCGGAAGCGAAAGAACTAGCTGCTAAAGAAGGCAAAAGCATTTTGATGGAATTCACCGGTTCTGATTGGTGTCCCCCATGTAAGGCTTTGCACAAAAATGTATTGGGTACGGATGCTTTCAAGAATGAAATCACGAAAGATTTTATTTTACTAGTACTCGACAATCCCCGTGACAAAACATTGGTAACTGATGCTGAACAAGAACAATATAAAAAGCTGTCAGCACAATACAAAGTCACTGGTGTACCAACCGTGTTTTTAGCAGACGCTGAAGGCAAGCCTTACCATAAGCAAGTTGGTTACAGTGGCGACCCTGCTGTAAAGTGGGTAGCGAATGCACGTGGCAAAGTCAAAGTTTTGGCACAACGCGATGAATTCTTTGCTCAAGCAAGTGAAGCTAAGGGTGTGGAACGAGCGAAATTGCTGGAGAAAGC
>JABJJO010000209.1 GCA_018660825.1 Planctomycetaceae bacterium
CTGTTTTTGGCCGGCGAGTGTTCGCTTTTGAACCGGTTTGTTGTGGTTCATTAGATTAAATGTTCAGAGTATAATGTTGCTTGAACGCGGCCCAAAAACAACTTAAGAGAAAGATTGAATGGAAATGAATGCGGATTTAAATGGGTCGTCAGCAGCGGCGAGTACATCGAATAGTCCTCAAACGATGTTTGAGAAGATATGGGATAATCATATTGTGCATGCCGAATTAGGGCGGCAGACGTTGCTATACATCGACTTGCACTTGATTCATGAAGTAACCAGTGCTCAAGCTTTTGAAGGTTTGCGTTTATCGCAGCGTACAGTGCGACGCCCGGAACTTACGATTGCGACTCCCGATCACAATGTACCCACTACTGATCGCAGTCTACCGATCGCCGACCCGATCGCCCAGATCCAGATTGATACGCTGCGGAAAAACTGTGCCGATAATGACATCACTATTTTTGATATCGATAGTATCAACCAAGGAATCGTACATATCATTGGACCGGAAATGGGATACACTCAGCCCGGCATGACGATTGTCTGTGGTGATAGTCATACGGCTACTCACGGAGCTTTTGGTGCATTGGCATTTGGAATCGGCACTAGCGAAGTTGAGCATGTACTGGTTACGCAAACCTTACCGCAAGACAAACCTAAGACGATGGAATTGCGAGTTGATGGGAAGCTTGCTCCAGGTGTGACGGCAAAGGACTTAGTGCTATACCTCATCGGTGACTTGACGACATCTGGTGGAACGGGATATGTACTGGAGTATACCGGCGATGCGATTCGCCAGCTGTCGATGGAAGAACGCATGACCGTGTGCAACATGTCGATTGAAGCAGGTGCCCGAGCAGGAATGATTGCTCCGGACGAGACAACTTTTGAATATGTTCGAGGAAAACAACAGGCCCCCGCTGATATGGAAGCAGCCATTGCTCGTTGGAGTCAACTCCCCTCTGATGCTGGTGCAGTGTACGATGCGACACGAGTTTATGCTGCTAGTGAAATTCAACCGCAAGTAACTTGGGGCACTAATCCCGGTCAAGTGATCGCCATCAACGCGCCAATCCCCTCCCCGGCCGATTTTGCGGATGAAATTGATCAGAAGAGCACTCAAAGTGCATTGGACTACATGGGGCTTATCGCCGGAAGTAAACTGTCCGACGTGGAGGTAAATCGAGTGTTCATCGGTTCGTGTACCAATGCTAGGATTGAAGATTTAAGGGCTGCTGCTGTGGTCGCCAAAGGTCGAAAAGTTGCTAATGGCGTGAGTGCAATGGTTGTGCCCGGTAGTGGTGTTATTAAGCGGCAAGCCGAATCTGAAGGATTGGACCAAATCTTCAAGGAAGCAGGTTTTCAGTGGCGCGAAGCGGGATGTAGCATGTGTTTGGCAATGAACCCAGATAAGTTAGAGCCTGGTGAACGCTGCGCGTCCACGAGCAATCGGAATTTTGAAGGTCGGCAGGGAAAAGGGGGCCGGACGCATCTGGTCTCGCCAGCGATGGCAGCCGCAGCGGCGGTAGCTGGAGCATTTGTTGACGTGCGAGAGTTCTAGAGAGTTAGGCCTAGTGTAATTTGAAGCTTAAAAGAGAATTTGAAAGTCAGAGATATACAAAGGGAATTTAGAGATGCAAGCTTTTATCAAGCATTGTGGTATTACTGTAGCATTAGACCGTGCCAATGTGGATACGGATCAGATTATCCCCAAGCAATTCCTGAAAAGAATCGAACGCAGCGGGTTTGGAAAATTTCTATTCTTTGACTGGCGATTTAATGACGATTCGACGGACAATACCGAATTTGAATTGAACCAACCCGCAGTTAAAGAAGCGACTGTATTGCTGACGAAGCG
Source organism: Planctomycetaceae bacterium (assembly GCA_018660825.1). Classification (GTDB taxonomy): domain Bacteria; phylum Planctomycetota; class Planctomycetia; order Pirellulales; family Pirellulaceae; genus UBA721. Next base: position 1,862 of record JABJJO010000209.1, read on the forward strand.
TAATTTTGGCAGTGGTTCGAGTCGAGAACATGCTGTCTGGGCATTGGCTGATTATGGTTTTCGTTGTGTGATTGCTCCGAGCTATGCTGACATATTCTTTAACAACTGTTTTAAAAATGGCGTATTACCTATTGTCTTGCCGGAAGACCAAATTGATCAACTTTTTGCGAATGTCGCCACACACGGTCAGTATGAATTAACGATTGACTTGGAATCGCAGACAATCCAGGACGGTCAGGGGTTGGAGTTTTCGTTTGACGTCAACGAGTTTCGCCGACATTGCTTGCTCAATGGCCTAGATGACATTGCTTTGACACTTGAGCATGAAACAAAGATTACGGCCTTTGAGCAACGACTGTCGTAAATCGTGTTTTGACGTAAACAGTCAACGACAACCCCACCGTTTCTTCATAAACCGTCACCGCAGAATCTGACAACGATCGGCCTGCTTGACCCGATCGCCGCGATTTGTGAAGATGAACCTAGTTATTAAGCAACTTGATTTTTATCTCATCCCGAGAAAACGATGAAATTTCGGTCATTACAAGTGACTTTCTCGTCACTACGTTTCACGGTTGCTGTTCTGTTTGCGGGCATTGCATTGCTGACGTGTTTTGCAGTGAACGGTTTATATGCTGAGTTAGCGATGGCCAACAAACCTGACGCTCCGCAAGTGCCTGCCGGATTGGAACGGTTGAAAGTTCCCGTAAATAATGAACTGACGGCGGCTAAGATTGAGTTGGGCAAACAGCTGTTTTTCGAGAAACGGCTATCCAGTGACAATACGGTTAGTTGTGCGACTTGTCATGATCCTGAAAAAGGCTGGTCTAATGATGCAGCATTCGCGACCGGAGTACGAGGTCAAGTCGGCGGGCGCAGTGCGCCAACGATTATTAATGCTGCTTATCATCCATTGCAATTCTGGGATGGACGAACTGTTGGCCTTGAAGGGCAAGCGCTAGGTCCTATTGCAAATCCGATTGAAATGGATTTGAGCATAGTAGATGCGATCGCGAGGTTATCCGAGATTCCGGGTTACAAGAAGCAATTCAAACGAGTGTTTGGAACGAAGGTCACGGCGGTGGCGATGGCACAGGCGATTGCGTCGTTTGAGCGAACGGTTTTGTCTGGCGATGCACCGTTTGATCGGTTCAAAGCAGGTGACAAAACTGCTTTAAGTGTATCAGCCCAACGTGGAATGGATCTTTTTTTTAATAAAGCAAAGTGTAGTGCTTGTCATAAAGGCGGTAGTTTTTCAGATTTTGCTTTTCATAATCTTGGAGTCGGAATCAATAATGAAAATCCAGATTTGGGGAGATTCGCAGTAACCAAGCAAGAAGGTGATCGGGGAAGTTTTAAGACTCCGACATTGCGTGAAATCCACCGAACGGCTCCTTATATGCATGATGGCAGTCAAAAAACACTTAAGGAAGTTGTCGAGTTTTATAACAAAGGTGGTGTGAAGAATCCGCAACTCGATGAAGAAATGAAGCCACTTAAACTTTCCCCAGAAGAAGTGAACGACATTGTTACGTTTATGGTAGAGGGACTCGCGAGTGCACACTATCCACAGTTCAGTGCACCTCAGTTACCAGAATAGTTGCTTACAGACGAATTATTCGTCGAGTAAGTGCGTTAATATGATTAGTGCGATTTGTTAAATTAACCCCAGAGGGATTTGAGATATGAATAAGTACAAAATGACGATGATAGCGGCATTGACTCTATTGGGATGTTTATTCGGTAGTGACCGCGCGCTCGATGGTGTTGAGGTGACGACGATTGCAGAAGGTTTAAATGTCCCTTGTGGTGTGGCGATTCAGCCTGAGACCGGACATGTGTTTGTTGCCGATAGTGGAGCTGGACGGGTAATCCGTATCGTAGATGGTAAAATTGAAGTTGTGATTACAGGTTTTCCAGTCGATAAATATGGCAAAGGACCTACTTATCCAATCGGCCCGTTGGGTTTGACGTTTATAGATCGTGATGTTCTGGCGGTCGGTGGCGGCGGATTGCCTGATGCCAAGGATCTGTTGCGGATTTATAATTTGCCGAAAGTTGGAGCAGAAGCTTTACAGGCCGATAATATGGCAACGTCCTTTTCAATTGATGCAACCGATAAGCTAGCTGGTGAAGGTAATTTTTATGGACTCGCATTCAATGGCAATGCGATTTTTGCTACTTGCAACGGCGATGACACCAAAGGCTGGATTGCCAGAGCGGGTGTGAAGGGCGCGAAAGTCGGCTCTTTTAGTCGAGCAATTGCGACCAAGGAACTGACGGACGTTGATGCGCCTGTCGCCATAACCATTGCACCTGATGGCAGTTTAGCTGTGGGGCAAATGGGCGAAATTTCATTGCCAGGTGATGGCCTACTGACGTTTTATGATGCAGCGACAGGCGATAAACTTGCGAACTTTGAAACGGGACTTAACGATATTACCGGCTTGGCATATGGCCCCCGTGGGCAATTGTTAGCGACCGATTATTCTTGGTCCAGTCCACAAGATGGTGGCCTTTTTCGAATTGTGGCAAAATACAATAAAAAGAAACAAGGCATCGAAGTTGAAAAGGTCATTTCGCTAGATAAGCCGACGGCGATTGACATTGATAGTAAAGGCGATATCTATGTGACAATTATTGGTTCCGGTGAGGGAGCCAGTGGCAAGTTGTTGAAGATCATCAAGTAGTGGCAAGGCCCATACTTACCAAAGCGGGTTATTCAATATTACGAGTGACTTCGAATCCAAGGTCTTTGATCATCTGGTAATCAGCGTCAGGTGCTTGGCCTGCGGTAGTAAGATAATCCCCAACGAAAATTGAATTTGCGGCATAAAGTCCGAGCGGTTGTAGACTACTGAGATGTAGTTCGCGACCCCCGGCAATCCGCAGTTCCGTTGTGGGATTTGCGAATCGGTACATCGCTAAAGCTTTCAGGCAGTACTGGGGCGTGAGTGTGTTAATGGTTTGTAACTGAGTCCCTTCGATGGCATTTAGAAAATTCAAAGGAATGGAATCCGCTTCGAGATCACGCAGTGCAAAGGCCATGTCGATGACATCTTGATTTTGTTCCCCCATACCAATGATGCCACCACTACAAATTTCCATTCCGGCGCGGCGCACGGCATGCAACGTGTCCATGCGATCTTGATAGCTATGTGTCGTGCAGATGTTTTTGTAGTTGGCTTCACTGGTGTTCAAGTTGTGATTCACTCGATCTACGCCAGCATCACTAAGTCGTTGAGCCTGGTCGTCGCTAAGTAAGCCTAGGCAGGCGCAAATTTTCAGGTCGTACTGCTCCTTGATATGCGGCACAATTGTTTCAACAGCGGCCAGTTCTCGCTCACTTGGTGCTCGAGCTGAGATGACGATGCAGTATGTTTTCGCATTTCGTTCCGCGGCAATTTTAGCTCCGTCAAGCAGTTTATCTTGACTAAGGATGTTGTACTTAGGGATTTCTGCTGCGGAATCTTTGGACTGGGAACAGTACGAGCAATCTTCGGGGCAGAGACCGCTTTTGGCATTCATCAAGAAGTAGAGTTGAACGGTTTTGCCAAAATATTGTTTGCGAATACGAAAAGCAGCTGACATTAAATCAAGTATTTCATCGTCAGGGCTTGTCAGAATCTGCATGGCTTGTTGTTGGTCGAGCGGAGTACCAGATAGTACTTGTTGTGCCAATGCGTGCCAATCCGAAGAGGTAGTCGTAGGGGTGAAATGCGTTTCGTGTGTTGTGGAAGCCATGGGGTAGTCTAGATTTTGAGTTAGAATTCGTACGTTGAAATTGTTTTACAGATGATGACGGTTTAAGGCAGCATTCGCAAGCCCTCAACGGCTAACAGTTCTCATGGTTCCAGCAGATTCCATCACGAATGTGAGAAATGGCCGAACTAATTGTAATGAACCGCGCTGTCCGAATTCCATGTGCGGTTCTCAAGTATTGTTAATGCAGTTGTTGATAACAGGCTTCGCCGCGGTGCGACAACGAAAAAATGGATTTAGGCTAAAGCTTGGCGTGGTAACTGTCGATTTGGATTCCGATTCTCAGCGGAATATCTTTCTGCACACGAGAGCCGAACAACCCCACAATTGAAATACAGGTTTCTTATTATGAGACGTAAGCTAATAATTTTCGGCGCGATGATATTTGTTGTCAGTCTGTTTGTCGCATTGGGTAACGCCGAAGATATCACCGGCAATCCTGTAGCGGAACCCGTGGTCGCGGCTGTTAATCAGCAGGAGGCTTCCTCTGTTGACGATTTTGTTCTATCTGTACCCGTCGGTAGTGGTGCGTTGGGTTCGGCCACCGCCGAGGCAGCGGAACACACAGATACAACATCGGTTTTAGTTGTGCCTGGGACCGAGCAGGCTGGAGTTAATGCACCTTCAGTCGTTGTTGCTCAGGACGAGTTCCCATTGGTAACTGACTTAGAAGCACCACCCGTGTTTGATCCGGCAGCTAATTCCACGGTAGCAGCGCCAATTGCACCAGCGGTGGAAAATATTGAATTTGAAGCGTATGTGGAACAAAACCCTCAACCAGTTGCAGTGCCTGCAACTGTTGCGAGGGGAACTAATCTTGCACATACATCGACCTCCGCAGGTGTGACTCAATTGGGCTACATTCCAGAAATTCAGATAATGACTCGCATACCGCAAACAATTCGTGTTGGCGTGCCTAGCGTGTTCGAAATTATTGCCATCAATCAAGGAGATCAGTTGGTTGAGGATGTGTTTGTAGTGACCGCATTACCAGATTGGGTGAAATTGGTTACGAATGATACAACACATGGAAGTGCGGCGATCGTCGACGGTGAATTGCAGTGGCAGATTGGCCGACTTGCCAGGGGTGCGCGAGCAATTTGGAAGATGCAGCTTGTGCCACAGGAAAATCGCGCTTTCCAACTTTCAACGCGTTGGACAGTGCAACCCTTGGGTTTAGCAACACAAGTCCAAGTTATCCAACCAGAGTTACAATTGTCGTTAACTGGTCCGCAAGAAATGACATATGGTGAAACTAAAATATTTACAGTGCGGGTAACTAACATTGGCAATGGTGTGGCAAGCGATGTTACTTTGCGTATATCTCCCGGAGTTGAAGATGGCCAATCCATTGGTGAGATTGCCGCCGGAGGTAGCAAGTTGATCGAATTGGAGTTAACTGCGGAACAGGCCGGAGAAATGAAGATTCAAGCTGCCGTTTCTACCGCCGGTAGCGAAGCTGTGCAAAAAGAATTATCGATTGTCATTCTTCGTCCGGAATTAGTCTTAGAAGTTGTGGGCCCCAAGAATAATTTTTCAGGAACACCTGTTAAATATCAAATTCAGGTTAGCAACAAAGGAGACACAGTTGCTCGCGACGTGACAGTGAACGCCGTATTGCCAAAGGGAGCTAGGTATATGCAAATCGGAAAACCGACAGAAACCGTCAAGCGTAATATGTCTTGGGATATCGGCAGTGTTGAACCCGGCGCGACTAGAACATTCGAATTTGAATGTGTTTTACTGAGCGAAGGTGAAAATAAATTATCGATGCGAGTGGAGGCCGTAGCGACTGAGAGTCGATCGGCCGCAGTCGTGACTCGTGTTCGTGGTGTTGCCGACTTGAAACTAATTGTTAACGATCCGGCTGGTCCAGTGAAGATGGACGATGCGGCTATCTATGAGATTCAAATCATTAATCGTGGTACGCGAGTGGCGCATGGAATTGATGTCATCGCTCAATTTGGGTACGGTGTGGAACCGGTCAAAACAACGGGGCAGACGGCTGAATTGATTCCTGGTCAGGTTATCTTTGATTCAATAGCTA
>JABJJO010000212.1 GCA_018660825.1 Planctomycetaceae bacterium
GATAGTGATGGCGATGGTGTCTTTGATGTGCTTGATGTGCCCCATTCGTTTATAGGGACTGGGTACATTGACCAAGTTGACGGTGAGTTCCATTTTTCTGGTACGGCTAAGGTTGGTACGTTACTGAACCGCAATAGCAGTGGTTTTCAAAGTGACCTGACGATTAACGAAATTGATCGCATTGAATACCGAATTGATCAAGGCGCGTGGGTGACGGCCCTTGATCCTGGTGGTTTCACAGCGGATGTTCAGTTTTCATTTGTAGTGCCTGTTGGTAGTCAGCAGGTGGAGATTCGCAGTAGTTCTTTTGATGCCGGTACGGGATTGCTGGTAACGGAATCAAATCGACTATTGTTCGATATTAATGACCACAACGTAGCTGCAGATTCCGGACTTGCTGGATTTGTGTGGGTTGACGTCGACAGCGATGGTGTTTGGAATAATGGCGAATCCGGTTTGAGCAATATTGCGGTGCGATTGGTGGATGGAACCGGCGAACAGATACAGTTGGGCACCCAGGCGGACCCTGACGGATTTTTAGATAGTGTTGTTCTCAATTCGCGGTTTGCCGGAATGACGTTGTCAGCCGTTGGTACTCAGGTCATCAACGCGGATATATATTCACGAGTTCGAAATGATTCTTCGACAGGGGATCGAGTTTTTGGGAATTTTAATTCAGCTACGAATTCTGTGATGACGACGTGGGGTACAAGTGCACGAAGGCTGAAAGTGACGTTTGATTCACCAGTGAGCGCTTTTAGTATTGACGCCGTAGCGGATACTAACGGTGACGTTGGTCGTTTGGAGGCTTTTAGCGCGACGGGTGTGCTGCTGGATCGAGTTACGACAAGCCTGTTGGCAGACGGCGACGTGGAGACGATGTTGCTCGAGCGAGGCACAGCAGACATTGCATATGTCATTGCCCGAGCACATTACGGCACGGAATTGCACTTGGATAATATAGTTATTGGTCCCACGACGGCGGTAATGACGGATGCATGGGGGGTGTTCCGCTTGAAGTCATTGCCTGCTGGCGATTATCAAATTCAAATGCAAGGTCGGAGCGGATGGGAGCCAACAACTGCAATTCAAGTGAGTCGAACCTTATCTGCGGAGGCGGCGGTTTCTGACGTGCGTTATGGCCTGGCACCGCCGGTTTGGCACCACTTAGATGTGCCGGAGGATGTCGATGTGAGTGGTGACGTCGTGCCCCTAGATGCCTTGTTGATTGTTAATGATCTAAATAATCGAGGTGCTAGACAATTGTCGGCACCCACCGAGGGAGATTCGCCACCGCCCTACTACGATGTTAGCGGTGATGGGTGGCTAACGAGCTTGGATGCTTTAAGAGTTGTAAATTGGCTTAACGCAAACATGTTTGGTGAATCCGAAGAGGCGGTAGGGATGTATAATGCATTTACATTGGCGGAGCCTGTGAACTTGTTAACGACAGTAATTCCAGTCGCTAGTGGTGCAACCCGGGAGACGCCATTTCAAAGTCCGATTGAACACAATGCACTGGACGATTACTATACACAAGCTACTGACCATGTGTTGACGCTGTGGTTTAATCGGCATTCTTTGGAATCGACGGAACAATTGAGTGAGGGCAATTCCGCGACTGCCGAAGAACTTGGGTTATTTTGATCGAAGAGTTAGCGTTGCGGCTTAATTCTGTGCATTGTTATAAGAGCAAGAAAAAAAATAACCATCAATATTGAGTCAATCCGAATTAGAGAAATAAGTTGTTGATGAGTACCGAACCACCACAATTAGAAGAGACTGCAATCGCCGGTGGTTTGTTTGCTGAGTCAGGCCTGTGCGATGCAAATGATTTACGTCTGCGGTCTTCGACTGTATCGCGATTAGGTTCTCTGCGAAAGGGGCTCATGGGGATGCGGATGGAGCAGTGGAAAACGCTGTTGCCGGTTGTGAATCGCCATGAAATCGAATATCTCAAGTTGAATGATCGGGAAATGCGGAAAGCGAGTTTGGCTCTTAGATTTCGCGCTCGCAGTGGTGAATCACTTTCGAAAATACTTCCCGAAGCTTATGCCTTGGTGCGAGTCGCTTCGCAGCGAATATTAGAGATGCGTCATTATGACGTCCAGATTCTTGGCGGAATGGCATTGTTTCATGGCGCCATCGCAGAGATGGAGACGGGTGAAGGTAAGACGTTAACTGCCACGTTACCGACGTACCTACGGGCCCTCATGGGGCGCGGGACGCACGTGGCTACGGTGAATGATTATCTTGCAGAGCGTGATGCGGAATGGATGAAACCGCTTTACAAATCGCTGGGGATGACCGTCGGAGTGGTGCTTACTGACAACGATCGAGACGCCCGCCGTGAGGGATACCATAGCGATATAACCTACGGCACTTCCAAGGAATTTGGGTTTGACTTTATGCGAGATCGTTTGCTGTTGCGTAGAATGGGTCGCGAGATGGACGGCTTCCTCGGGTCTGGTAGCAGTCAGCGTTGGGATGAATCGGGTGATATGCCCGTGCAGCGTGAGGCTTATTTCGCGTTGCTTGATGAAGCTGACAGTATCTTGATTGATGACGCGCGGACTCCTTTGATTATTGGGTCTATTGGCGAGGAGGCCCGTGAACAAATTGTTTCAACGTATCAATGGGCCGCGGAAAATGCGAGTGGCTTTGAGGATGCTCACGATTACGAATTTGATCACGAAAAACGCAAGGTGGAACTGACATTTTCGGGAAGGCAGCGTGTCCGAACGTTAGTAAAACCTGGGCTCGTTGCTGAAATGGGTTTGGTGGATTTGTATGAATATACCGAACGGGCAATCAAAGTTGCACGCGAGTTTTTCCTAGATGAGCAGTATGTGATTCGCGACGGTGAAATTGTCATCGTGGACGAATCAACGGGGCGGATTGCTGAAGGGCGCAAATGGCGAGATGGTATTCATCAGGCCGTAGAAGCGAACGAGGGGGTTGAGGTTTCAGTGCCAACTGGTCAGGCGGCGAGGATTACCGTGCAGGATTTGTTTTTGCGTTATCGGCATGTCGCGGGTATGACAGGTACGGCTAGTAGTGCGGCTCGTGAATTCCGTAAAGTCTACAAACTCAATGTGTTGAAGATTCCAACCAATCGTCCTAATCAGCGTCAACGTTGGGAGGATCTTGTGTTTGGTAGTGAAGATTCCAAGTGGGATGCGATTGTGACTGAGGTTCAAGAAGTGCACGATTTGGGGAGACCCGTTTTGATAGGAACACGGTCCATTGACAAGAGTCATTTATTGTCGGCCAAGCTTAAAGCTGCGGGGATAGATCATGATGTGCTCAACGCAAACGAGATCGAACATGAAGCCGATATTGTGGAGCGAGCCGGGATCGCAGGACGGGTAACAGTTGCCACGAATATGGCGGGGCGAGGTACGGATATTAAGCTTGGTAAGAGTGTCGCTGAAACGGGTGGTTTACACGTGATTTGTACGGAATTACATGATTCAGCAAGAATTGACCGTCAACTAATTGGACGTTGTGCTCGTCAGGGTGACCCCGGAACATATCGGCAATATATGTCTCTTGAAGACGATATCCTCAAGGAATCCCACGGGAAAACAAAGGCTGACCGTTACAAGGCAATAGGCAGTGATCTTGTCGGTGATGTTAATCAATACGGTTCGTTATTACGAAAATCTCAGCAAAAGGTCGAAAAGAAGCATTTCCGAGACCGTACTGTGATGTTGCATCAAGAAAAAGAGCGTAAAAAGTTGCAAAGAGAGATCGGCCAGGATCCGTATTTGGATTCGGCTGATTAGCCTGACGTTTTACTGGGAGACAGATAAGTTTTCAGGTTGCATCAGATTAGTCGCTTAGAGTACATTTTCTGTTGCCATACGCGAAGAAAGTGCTAGATTTGAATGATTCAAAATAATTACAATAGAACGACGTAAAACACAGCGGACTATTGAAGAGAGTTTACTGGTTAGGATATTTGGGCAGTTAGTAAATTGTGTTTTGCACAAGAATATTTAAGGGCGATTATTAATTAATGTCATCTGAAATGAATCCACAGGCGGTTGAGCAAACCAAACAGCAGATACGCGGTTTGGTCAGTGAAATTGCACAATTGGCCAAGAGTGGAATGAATCCAGACGAATTCTACGCAGCTTTTATGCAGAAAATCGTGTCGGCATTAGCCGCTGCTGGCGGGGCTGTTTGGACTATCAGTGATGAGGGAGTAGCAAAGGTTGCCTATCAAATCAACATTGAATCCAATCTGCTTGATGATGCTTCAGAGGATGCAGCCCGCCACGCCAAATTGTTGCACTACATTGCTCATTCAAACGAACCTCAGTTAATTCCTCCCAATTCTGGATTTGGCGAAGATGGTACAATCGGTAACCCAACACCGCATCTGCTGGTGCTGGTGCCACTACAGGGCGACGATCAAGTCGAGGGTGTGGTGGAAGTGTTTCAGCGACCCAATTCCCAACCGGCCACACAACGCGGTTACTTGCGATTTTTGGTGCAGATGTGTGAACTTGCCTCAGAGTGGGTGAAGGGCCAGAAGTTAAAACATTTCAGTGATCGCCATTCACTGTGGGCCCAGGCAGATCAATTCAGTCGTACAGCACACCACAACCTTGATTTGCGAGAGACAGTCTATTCGATCGCTAACGAAGGACGTCGGATGATTGGCTGTGACCGAGTTTGTGTGGCGTTGCGTCGAGGACAGAAATGTCGAGTGGAAGCAGTGAGTGGACAGGATACAGTGGAAACACGGAGCAATGCCGTTACGCTACTAAGTAAGTTGTCAACACGGGTAATGCGCAGCGGTGAACCACTATGGTATGACGGCGATACAGAAGATTTGCCGCCCCAGATCGAAGAAGTGCTCGACGAATATGTTGACGAGTCTTATACCAAGACCCTAGTTGTTTTGCCATTGAAACGCCCCGAAACTCGTGCGGAGGCGGCTCAAGATCCCTCGGAACGAGACCCTACGGAGGGATCA
>JABJJO010000065.1 GCA_018660825.1 Planctomycetaceae bacterium
AAGCACCCGCTGAAACCGAAGAAGCACCCGCTGAAACCGAAGAAGCACCCGCTGAAACCGAAGAAGCACCTGCTGAAATCGAAGAAGCACCTGCTGAAACCGAAGAAGCACCTGCTGAAACCGAAGAAGCACCTGCTGAAACCGAAGAAGCACCCGCTGAAACCGAAGAAGCACCTGCTGAAACCGAAGAAGCGGATGAATAAAACACCCAACTCTTCGGTCAGTATTACACGCGATTGACAGAACTATCATCAACATGATTATTCATTGCAATCGCAACGAAACTAAGACGTAACCATGATGGAGGGCAAGTTGCCCGTGAGAATTTACTCGTTAGCTAAAGAACTGAATTACGACAGCAAAAAGCTGGTAGATGTTTGCAAGCAAGCAGGCATCACAGGAAAAGGCTCTGCGCTAGCTAGTTTAAGTGAGGATGAGATTCAGCAAGTCAAAAACTTTCTGAATAAGGGTTCCGAAACGGAAGGTCACTCCGAAACTACCGAAGCACCAACCAAGCCTACACAACCACAGCGGGGACCGATCAAAGTCGTTTCAAAGCCTCGCGCGTCATCTCCGTCACTGAGTCGTCGCTCTCAGACTGCCTCAGAAGGCGATACAACGTCTGAAGATGACGTTGTTGCCGATGACGAACCCAAAGCGGATACCACTACGCAACAACCGATATCACCTGCCGATACTCCGATCGAACGCACGAAGCCATTACCCCCTCGCCGTCGTACGGGTATCAAAGTTCTTGGAAAATCTCAAAGCCCATCAACTGAGGAAGATTCATCTAAGCCAGTTCGCAAACCAGCGGATCGTTCACGAGCACCAGTCGTTAAACTCGCTTCCATGCCCGACGCTCCCACTGCTCCGACAGAAGTCCAGGACGAAGGCAAAACACTAAAGCCTGAAATGAGTTTGTCTGATGCGTTGAAAAGCAAGATGGGCAAACGTGGACCGCTGCAACACCTTACGAAAGGTGCCGAAGAAGGTCCAACAGAATCCCCTGACAATGCTGGGCGCAAAGGCACTCGCCGCCCAATAAAAGATGCCACAACTAAAGAAGAAGGTGGTTTAGCCGGAATGGCCAGTGCTCGAGCAAATCGCAAGAGTCAACGGCAACGGCAAGAGTCCGCCACCGCTATTGATCGTTACCGAAATAATCAACGCCGTGGTCGCCGTCGCACACTAAAACGCACTGGGAAAAATACAGCGGCTCCACGTAAATCGAAAGTCGCCTTAGAATTACCTTGTACCATTCGTAGTTTTTCAGAAGCGGCTGGAGTGGCAGCCAGTGACGTTCAAGCAACACTCATGGACATGGGGCATATGGTTACAATCAATGCCATGATCGACGAAGAAGTCGTGCAATTACTGGCGTTGGATCTCGGCGTCGATCTTGAGTTCAAGGAAGCAGAAACCCTTGAAGACGCGTTGATCACACAATTAGCTGCCGTTGAAGATACTGATGACAGCCTAGTTCCGCGCCCTCCGATCATCACCTTTTTAGGTCATGTCGACCACGGTAAAACCTCGCTTCTTGACCATTTGATTGGTATTGATGTCGTTTCAGGCGAAGCGGGCGGAATCACACAACACATCCGTGCATACCAAATCGAAAATGACGGGGAAGTAATTTCATTTGTGGACACACCTGGACACGAAGCGTTTACTGAAATGCGAGCACGAGGAGCTAACGTAACAGATATTGCTGTCCTCGTTGTTGCGGCAGATGATGGTATTATGCCTCAAACGGAAGAGGCGATCAGCCACGCCAAGGCAGCAGAAGTACCAATTATTGTTGCCCTCAACAAGATCGACCTGCCGGGAATGACCGAAGAGAGACTGAACACCGTCTTAGGTCAGTTACCCGCATACGAGTTGACCCCTAGTGAATGGGGCGGCGATGTTGAGGTTGTTCGAACCAGTGCTATTACCGGTGAAGGAATGGACACCTTGCGGTCCACTATTCTCGGCATCGCAGAACTTCATGAATACACTGCCAATCCAAACCGAGCGGCAACTGGAATTTGTTTAGAAGCACATCAAGAAACTGGGCGAGGCGTCATTGCGAAAGTGATCGTCAAGAACGGTACGATACGAGTCGGAGATGTTGTGGTTTGTGGTGCTAGTCATGGAAAAATTAAAGCAATGTATAACCCGCTTGATGGCGAGTTGATTACCGAAGCTGGCCCCAGCGCGCCGGTTAACATCACAGGCTTAGATCTGACTCCCGGTGCCGGAGATGTTTTCCATGTGCTTGAAAACATCTCCGATGCACGTGAGATTGCTGACCGCCGAGAAGAAACTACACGAGCTAGCAGCCTTTCCGGAAACACTATCCGTGTTTCATTTGAAGATTTTCAATCGCAACTCGAAGAAGGTCGATTGGGAATCAACGAAGTCACTACAATCAATTTGATTATACGTACCGATGTACGTGGGTCCATCGAAGCCATCCGTAAAGAGCTCGAAAAACTCGCACACGACGAAGTTCAAATTAAGATTTTACAGGCTTCCGTCGGCGGAATTACTGCAGCAGATGTCGTCCTCGCAGATGCCTCACAGGCAGTAATCGTCGGTTTTAACGTAGCACCTGAAAATGACGCTCGCATTCTAGCCGATGAAAAAGATGTTGAAATCAGACGCTATGACATCATCTATAAAATAACAGATGACCTCCGTTTGCTGCTCGAAGGTCAACTGAAACCAGAAGAGCGTGTTGTCGAAGTTGGGCACGCATTAGTACAACAAATCTTTTCAATCAGTCGATTGGGAACGATCGCAGGTTGTCGAGTCATACGCGGACAAATTGAACGAGACAACCGCATCCGAGTTATTCGTGATGGACGAGTCATTGGCGATTACGCCCTTGATTCTCTAAAACGCGAAAAAGATGATGCTAAATCTGTACGTGACGGAATGGAATGTGGTATTAAGCTTGTTGGCTATAACGACATTAAACAGGACGATGTCCTAGAAGCCTACAAAGTTGAAGAATTTGCTCGTACATTGTAACCCTCCCCTGCACCGCACTTTATCATAGCCCCCAATAACCATTATGACCTCTCGACGCGTTTTAAAAGCCGCTCAAGCCATTCGTGAAGTCGTCAGCTTGGCGATACTGACTGAACTGCGCGACCCACGCGTTGAAAATGTAACGGTCACAACTGTTGAAGTAACCGGTGACATGAGACAGGCACGAGTCCATGTGACAGTCATGGGTGAAGATACCAATTCATCGCAAGTCCTAAAAGGATTGAGCAGCGCAGCTGGCTTTCTGCAACGTAAAATTGCCAATCGGATTGAGTCACGATATACTCCTAAGTTACAGTTTGTGCTGGATCAAGGACAAGAAAACGCTCGAGAAGTTGCTCGTATTCTAGAAGACCTAGCGGTGGCACCTAAAACGGTCACTCAACAAAAAGACGACCCTACTGAATTTGCTAAACCTGCTGATACAGCAACGTCAAGTGAAACGTAGAACAATTCATTTATTGGGAACTTGAGGCGTCGGCCCAAAGTTAAATCCCGATTTTCCTGCTAAAACAAAAACCACCTATTTTCGGAAACTATCGAGTCTATGAGTGCTGCAAACAGAGCTGCGTTAATCAAGAAAATTCACCGAACCCTCAAGGCGGCTTACCCTAAATTCCAACTTCCCATTAAAGATAGACCGCTCGCGGAACATATACTTTATGCCTGCTGTTTTGAAAACAGCACATCAGATCAAGCTTCGGAAGCATTTGGAAAATTACAGACGCTATATATCGAGTGGAATGAAATTCGTGTTTCGTCGACCAAGGAACTAGCCGAAGTCATGGATTGTTTGACGGACCCCGCCGATGCCGCTCACCGAATTCGACGTACCCTGCATAACCTCTATGAATCGTTTTATGACTATGACATTGATTTTCTAACAAAAGAAAATCTAGGGAAAGCGCAAAAAACGATCAAGTCCTTTCAGGGCAAAGCCAAGAAAATGCTGGACTTCGTAGTTGACTACGTCACGCAAAATGGACTCGGGGGTCATTGCATTCCACTGAATCCAGAAGCCTACGAAATCCTGCTCATTTTGGATATCATCACTAAAAATGAAAGACGTTTCAAAAAAGTGCCTGGGTTAGAGCGAGCGATTTCTAAGAATAAAGGTGCTGAGTTTGGGGCCTTGATGCACGCTTTCAGTGTCGATTTCGCTGCAAACCCGTACGATGCCAAATTGCACGAATTACTCCTGAAGATAAATCCAAAATGCAAAGACAATTTACCAATTGGGCCAGTTGACGAACCCGAAACGTACGAGAGTTCTGAAGAGAACGAGTCCACTAAAAAGTCAAAAGATCCTGCCGAGAAAAAAGTAGCTACCAAAGCTAAGAGTAAACCGACTACGAAAAAGAAAAGCACTACCAAAAAACGACCTGCCGCCGATAAGAACACACCTACAAAGCCCACTAAAAAGAAAGCTACTACTAAAACTAGAAAACCGAAGACGACGGCTAAGAAGAAGACGACGGCTAAGAAGAAGACCAGTAAAAAGAAATCTAAATAAACGAGTCAGCTTACAACAGGATTATGATTTTGCAGCAAGTCATCCAGGTTGCTGGGATTTGTTGGATCTATATTCCAAAATGCCATTTTCGCGGCAAGATATAATTCGCTAGAATGGAGCTGTCACCGCTGATTACTTTGATGGGGCTATTATCTTGAATCGGATTATTTTCGTTTTATTTTTGTTCTGTCACTCTGTGACTACTGCAACTGTCGCTCAAACACCACCAACGGAAGTTCCGACAAAAATTGCATTTGATGTCAAGAATCTTAGCGACAACGAGCGGACGGAACGGCAACAAGACAAACTGCATGCGGCAACACTATTTGCCCTAGGACGCCTGCAATATCGCCGCCGTAATTTCGAGCAATCTTTACAACATTTCCAACGAGCTTGGCGTTATGACCGATCGGTGGTTTCTATAACCAACGAGCTAGTCCCCTTGGCGATCAATCTAAAACGCGACAACGTCGCTGCTCGATACGCTGAACTAGCTCTAGAAAGCAGCAGTTCTGATCCTCAAACTCTGGGGCGAATCGCCGTCTTACTGACTAAAAACCAACGATATGACGGAGCCATTAAGGCATACCAGACGTTGCTGGCATCCAAGCCCAAAAACCAAATAGACGATTCCTTCGTTGCAATCCACGTTGAAATTGCACGTGTTTCACTGCTCAACGGTAATGCCGAAATGGCCGCCGACTCACACGACATTGTCAGAGACACCCTAGAGCACTCGGAACAGAATCAGGTATCCGATGCCACCAGCAAACGCTTGCAAGGCCAAAGTGGCGTGCTCTATCAGATGATGATTGAATCCTACCTGCAAACGAAACAATACACGAAGGCTCAAGCGGCATTCGACAAACTCAACGCGCTCTATCCACAGGAAGTCATGAATCCATTTCGTTTGGCCAAAATTTTTACTGCACAAGAGTTGTTTGATGAAGCGACCGAACAATTGAATCGATATTTCGAATCAAAATCAACACGAGGTGCAACCGCACCATATGAATTGCTCATTCAAATCAATCGGCACAAACTCAAGGACGCCGCGGAAGCGAACAAAGCGAGCGCATTAACGCTACAAAAAATATTAGTCGAACAACACGACAATCATTTCTTGGCTTTTACTCTTGCCGAACTACTTGCCAACAGCGTTGCAGACACGAACCATGGGGCAGCATCTCGTAAAATCTATCGCCAATTTCTGCCAACACAAGCCTCAACAATAGGCTATCGAAGTATTCTTAATAGTCTATTACAAGAGGTCGCGACTGAGACTCCCGTTACAGCTTCTCAAGCCATGGAAATTGCTTGGATATTGGGGAACTTTTACGCTCGTGAAAGAAGCTTTCGTTCGTTAGCGGACGATTTCACCGATCAATTCAAACAACATCCTGAACTACTTGAACAACTCGCAAAAGTGACAACGATTTACGCCCAACAAGGCGAAATACCTACAGCAACACCCCTTGAACTCAAGTCGTTTCCCGGGCATACAGCGGCAGCAATGGCATTACTTTTCGCTTTGCTTGAAGATTGGGATCAAGCAGACGCATTGTTTCAGGTTGCAATTAAAGCGGCACCCAATCTTACCGGACAATTTTATGAAACGTGGGGACTTCAAGCGTATTCCCAAAATCGTATTACCCGCGCCGCAGAACTTTTCAATCAAGCCATCGAATCGGATTTCGTAAAACGAAAAACCACCTTTCATTTCTTCCTCGCTGGTACGGCGCATATGCTAGCAGATGAAACTACCGCAATCCATCACGCCAAACTTGCAGCGGAACTAGGAGCAGCAAATCCTCGTTTATCGAGTCGACTCCCGTGGGTACTATATCGCAGCGGTAATTATGAGGAGGCTGAACGGCTCTACGTTGAATTGGTTGACAAATTCGGCCAGCAGACAAGTAATCCAGCCGTGGCCGAAGTGGTTCAAGAATCGAAAATGATCCTTTCCAACATCTGTCAGCATCTTGGAAAACATGAAGCTGCGGTCGAGTGGTTAGAACAAGTATTAGACGACGACCCACAACACATTGGAACTCTCAACGATCTCGGCTACTTATGGGCGGACCAAAACAAACATCTAGCACGAGCCAAGAATATGCTTGAAGCGGCCGTTCACGCTCAACCAGAGAACAAATCTTACCGCGACAGTCTCGGTTGGGTCTACTACCGACTCGGAGATTTTCAGCGGGCAAAGATTGAATTAGAAAAAGCAGCCGCTGGTGACTCCGCGGATGGCGTGATCCTCGATCACCTCGGCGACACATTTCAGCAACTAGGCAATGTCGAGCGAGCACGGGAACTATGGAAGCAAGCGATCGATCAGTTTGATCCTGAGCGAGATGCGAAGCTTCAAAAAACAACACAAGACAAATTAGACAAGCCAACCACAATGAAATGATTTAGTACTATGGCAGGACACTCACACTGGGCAGGTATCAAACACAAGAAGGCTGCGATTGATAACAAACGTGGCAAACTATGGAGCAAGTTGTCCAAAGCAATTATCGTGGCGGCCAAATCGGGGGGGGGAGATGTCGACACCAATCATCGCCTGCGCCAAGCAATCCAAGACGCTAAAGATGTGTCGATGCCCAAGGACAATATCACTCGAGCGTTAAAAAAAGGTACCGGTGAACTCGGAGGTGGTAATGTTGAGGAAATTGTATATGAAGGTTACGCCAACCATGGAGTTGCCGTCATGTGCGATATCATGACCGACAATCGAAACCGGACCGCACCTGAAATAAGGAAGATGTTTGAAATTCACAATGGTAACTTAGGCGCGACCAATTGTGTCGCCTGGATATTCAATCGCAAAGGACTGTTTCTAGTACTTGCAGAAAATGTTACCGAAGAACAGTTAATAGAAGTTGCCTTGGAAGCCGGCGCTGATGATATCCGTGAAACCGGTGGGCAAATCGAAATCACCTGTGAACCAGAAGATTACACATCACTGTCCGATGCATTACGAACTGCGGAGATTGACGTTGAATCAAAACAAGTCACTCGTATTCCAAACAATACGATTGAGCTCGACGTCAATCAGGCACGACAAGTCATGAAGCTACTCGAAGCTCTCGATGACCATGCTGATGTTCAAAACGTCTCTGCCAATTTTAATGTCTCCGACGAAGTTCTGGCAGAACTACAGTCTGAATCCTAAACAGCTGCCAAATCTAGTTGTGTTAAATCGTGTGTGCCAATTAATGCTTGATCTGATCCCAATATTTTTCGAAGGCGCCTTCGTCGTGAAAATCTGGGCTGTTGTCTAGGTCATGACACGTTGTACACTGATGTTCCTTGGCCGCAGCGATTGACAGCCGCAGTGCCTGTCGAGCACTCAATAATTCACCGGCGTCCGCCACGTCATCAAGCATTTCTAGCCGCTCGAGCCGAACATGTTCACTCCCGGGGCCGTGACAATTTTCACAACCACTACCCGCTAAGTGTTGCGTCGCTGCCATGCTCTCAAACCCCGAAGAAAAGGGCGCATACTCACGCGGCTGCCACCCCGTAGTGTGACAACTGAGGCATTCTGGGTCATATTGTCGTGTGATCTCGGAACGCTCAGGGGGTGTGATCAATGATTGCGTTGCCTGCGCATGTGCTGAATCACTCCAAATATCAAACGCTTGCTGATGGCATCCCGCACACGCTTTGCTGCCAACAAAGGTATGCCCAGATTGATGCAATTGTGGTTTTATTCCCAACCCAGATAATCCCGCTCGTTGCAATTCCTCTTGGTATTGCTTGAAAAAGGACAACACCTGTTGGGAGTCCTTGTAAGTTGCATCCAGTGGAACTCGTTGATAGCGGAAACTGAGGATCCCGGTGGGGTCCGTAAACAAGCCAACGACCGAAGCATACATGCCTTTCACGCCAACTTCGACAAAACGGGTGGTCCCGCCCGGCAACGTTTCCATCGCATGAGGTGGTTCTCCTCCACTGCCTGCGGATACGACAAAATCAAATTGCGGGAATTTTTTTGCCAAAATGCGAGAATCGGAAAGTGTGTCATGAATCAGTAAAACGTTATAATCGCAATTAGCTTTTTTTATTTCCTGCAATGTCTGTTGCAAGCCCTGTTCAACGGATTCCAACACCAAGTCTTCACTGAAATTTTGTGCCGTCCATTGGTCAGCTAACAACGAGGTAACTCCGATCGTTTTGCCACCAAGTTCAATAATATTCAAACGCGGTAAGACACTGCGATCTAAAACTGCAACATTCGCACTGACGAACATTGATTTACCTTGTTGATCAGCGGCTGAAACAGCGAACAGTTCACCGGCGGGTAGCTTCAAGTCATTGGGCCCGAACGCCACAGCTTGATATCCCATCAGTTCCAACAACTGAGCTGTCAAGTTAAACTTCAATTCCGGTTGGCGGCCGAATCTGCGCACTTGATTCCCGATATCGATTCCGACGACGGGCCACCCACGATCCGTTAGCCCCTGTAGAAAAGTGTGCCGCCGCGCAAGGCCACCTTTTTGATGATCCAATCCGGTACAACCACAGGGCTCAACATACCCAATTTGCCGTCCCGTAAATACCATTATGCCAAGTGGATTAGACCAACCGTCAAATAGTGCTAACGGACCCAATTCCCCCACGATGGGAATTTGAGGTCCATCTGTTTGTGGAGGTTGGCTTAACTCCGCTGGTCTCGGCGGTTGTCGCAAAACACTGGAATTGCCATTTTCTGGTTCACCTTGAAAGACATTGGAGACATTTTCCCATACCAAACAAACCACAACAACAATGCCAACGCCCACTAAGACTTTGATGTTTTTATTCATTCGTGTTGCCTATCGATAGTATCCATACACGCTGCCCTGTGGAGCCCCTGCCCTGCATTGAAAGCATTCGCAGCAAACAAAGTACTATTATTGCGTAATTGAGAAAACAACGGAAATTGAAATCTCTGGTGTATTGGGATGCGTCGTTTTCACCACTAACTTCACGGCATTTCCTCGTTTACCCCCAATGAACTCACCTACAGCTTGACCCGGTTTGACGGTCAACAATAACTTGTGGTGCACGGTTTTTCCTTTGCCAACAACAGTGGCGGGCCCCAATTCAACATCTAAAACACCTGCTGGCGAAACAGATTCTACGCTAAAGGAAACATCGTCACGAAAAGCACCTTTCACCACCATGATTACGGTATGCTCCAACCCCGTTTCACTAGTAATTGAACCTAAATTCAACACGCCGAACAATTCTGGGTTGTCACCTTCGGATGCTCGAAAGCCTCTGCCAAAAATAGTAATATCTTGAACGACTTTACCATTTAAAAAGACATCCACCCGAGGGGCATCTGGTAGGTTTGTTTTTACTCGAATGGCTTGGCTAAACAGACCAGCTTTCATACCTGGTTTCAGTTTGACATACATTACTTGCCCACTCGTTGCGTGCGGTTCTTCAGCAACTTGTTCCGCCGACATCGGTTCAAAGCGAACTTCAACTAAATCTAAGGGAGTGGCACCTAACAATTCAAAATCGAGAACTTCAAGCCGATCCGCTGTATCCCGATAACAATAAAGTCCGGTCGTAGCGGTGTACTCTTCACCAGACGAAATATTGTTTATCGTCATCACTTCAGGTTTTGGCAAAACTGATTGAACAATTTGCCCGTGAACGACTAAACGCACTGAGCGATTCGCCGGATCGTTTGTGTATATTTCAGCCGATTGATTGAACTCGAATGTCGGTCCCACTTCTTTGGCGGTCCAGTCCAACTTAATTTCAACCGACTCGCCCGGAGCAATTACTCCTTGCCCCAATGAACTAAATGTACATTTACAAGTTGTCTCACCTTTTTTCAGAGATAACGGTCGCGTCCCGTCATTGCGGATGACAAACGTATGACTGCGAGTTCCACGCCGTTCCATACTGCCAAAGTCATATTGGTTTCCGCCAACAACCGTGGCAATCGGACGATCTTCGTTGTCTTCGTCCACGATCAGTTCAACGCCCATCATCTCAGCAACACTGTCCATCGAAATGGGTCGAAACTGTTCTTGGATTCCGGTATGTGTCCACCGCGCGTGAACCAACCCGACGCAAATACCCAAGGCGATTGTCATGACTATAGCGACTAATGTTTTCATTTTATATTGACTTTAAAGACCAAAAGGGGAGTTAAAAGTGGCGAGTATGCAACCACCGAAATCAGCCGAAACTCGTGCCCACGGCAGCTATATATTTAAGAAGTACTAGCTATGGAAGTTTAGCATATACGACCGACAAACGCTGACTGTATCTGTTTTCTTTGTTGATATACTGAAAAACCCCACGATAACCGAATCCGGTTATCGCAGGGTCATCAGTTTTTTTTCGGAGATAATCCGTCTTGTCACTGTTCTTTACGCACTTCCTGCACAAGCTGTTCGAGAGATTTTGCATTATTAATCGATATATTATTCTGCAATTTCCACGCTTGGTAATCTAGTTCAATAAAACGACGATTGATTAATTTAAACTCCAAATGTGGGTTTTGTTTGTTCAGGTCTAGCGCATGCTTGGCAGTTGCTACCGCCGTAGCCGACCCTAAAATCGATTCATAAACAGCGAGTCGCCCCCAACTATATGCGCTACTTGGAAAGAGTTCGACTTCCATTTTTGTTAGTTCAACCGCCCGTTGCAGCCAATTTTTTTCATCGGTCGCCTGATAGATTACAAAGCACTGTTGGGCAAGCGTACTGTGCAACGGATGACTATTGGCGTGCACCAATTTCACCTTTTCCATTGCTGCCAAATAATCTGTCATGCCAACAGACGTAAGATTCTGAGCCAGTCGATGAAACAACATATTGGTTTTCAGACCATAGGCTCGAGCAGACGCTGGATCGGCTGCAATTGCTGCGTCGACCGACTTCATGGCCCGCCCGCTTTGTCCCTGACCGTTGTAATACCGAGCATCCAGCAAATGCGCTGCAGATTGCGTCACTGGATGATGCCCCGTAAAGTGAAAAGTGCCAAGTACTAGCAGGGCCCCAACCAATATAGTACCCATCTGGTTTCTACTAATTTTCTTATGCCCCATTGTCGCCAAGGAAGCTGATGACGTTCCCTCACAATTCAACAACATGGCTAATAACATCCAGCCAGTTATCGACACTCCAGGAACGCTGATACCGCTCTGCATACTTAAGTTCAACAACCAGACCACCAATGCACCGCCAATTTGCACCCTCGTTAACGCACCATTTTCAACCCAATCTTGCAACATATAAATCGTGATCGCAAAAATCGGAAACCCAACATAAAGCACTCGGGGAGGAATCAACCCAGGTCCTAACGCATCCATAAATATCGCCAACACGATTCCCAATGCACCGCCAAAGAATATCTTTATGCTAGAAACTTCCGACCGTATTGGAAAATTGACTGCCACTGGTTTGAATATCCGTCTGATGGCAATGCCCAACACACTGAGCATCAATAAGGCAACCGGTGTTCCAAACGACGTCCAAATTTCGAGGATCGCATTATGGGGGTCAGCAATTGCCTCGGAAGCTGCGGGTAACTTGTAGGCCATGTAGGCGTCACGAAAATTTCCTGTACCAACACCCCACAGCCAATGATCGGCAACCATCGCCATGGAACTGCGCCAATATTCAATACGATAGAGCAGGCTATTTGGTGCTTCAGAGAGAACTTCTATATCGAGTCGGTTCGTAAACCAGGCACACCCCACAGCAACCGCTAATAGCACACCGGTCAGACAAAGTCCGCGAGCGATACGTTGACGACTAACTTTAAATTGTACGACCGCCAAATATACTGCGCCAATCAAAACAGCACACCACGCAGATCGGCTTTTGGTGAGCAACAAACAGACGGAAATGATAAAGACAAGTATCAATGATTTCACGATGGTCGACCGCGACAGTAACCTGCGTTGGACCGTAATAATCATCCCTAAAATAATAAGTAACCACGGTGCCAAAAAACCCGCTAGCGAATTGGTGAGAGAGAAAGTAACAAATGGTTCGGGACTCTGTAGACGACTTTCAAAGTGATGTCGCGTTGGAGAACCGACCGCGGCATCGCCGATGCCTGCCTGTTGCAACATTCCCATGCGTTCCATCTCATTGCTATTGAAATACTCCATTCGCAGGTTGGGAATTTGCACCAGCGAATCGTATATTCCCACACAGGCAATCGTCGTAGCCGCCGCTAGCATGACAACAACAATTGCTCGCATCTCACGACCGGGACGCAAGCATTGCAAGCACAACGTAAACACTGCGGCAAACCCAGTCCATTGCCACAGTCCGTTGAGCGACATACGCTCGTCACCCGTTCCGCGTGTCGCCAAAAAACTCACAAACATGACGGTCACGCTGGCGAGCAGCAAAAGTAAGGTGCGATCGACACGCAGCATGCCGTCACGGTACCGAACATGGCATACCGCCCATAACAGCAGCAATCCGAACCAAGCCCATAACGGCCAAGTCATCAACCCTTCACCCACCGATGTACTGTCACCAGTCATGAATGCTGATGACGTGAGCAGCGATACGCACCCGATCAACAACCATTGTTGCCAACTGCTTGCCAAATGGTGTTTTGCGTAATCCAACTGTTTACCAGATGATGCCATGCTAATGCAGATTCTCCCGTCAATCACCAAGGTCGGTCTTTGACCGACTGCGGGCTGTATTTTCCAATATCGCAATTAACGATAAAACAAAAAAGGTCATCAGGACAATAAGAATCGAACCAAATAAATTAACTTGTGGTAACAGAATCGCCGCCAACCCAGTTGTCGCCGTTGTCAAATACATCGTTAATACTGCTCGGCCACGCGACAAACCCAGTTCGACAAGGCGATGAGAAAAATGACTCTTGTCCGGTTTAAACAAGCTGCGACCTTCGATAATCCGAATCACCATAACGGTTACCAAATCGTAAATAGGAACCGCCATGATAATCACGGGAGCCATGATTGCATGTACGCCCGAGCCTTGGAAATCTGTGTAGGTTGCCAACAAAGTAGCAATTGCGATACAAAAGCCCACAAAATACGACCCAGCATCCCCCATGAAGATCCTCGCCGGTGGTCGATTATGCCACAGGAACCCCAGCAGTGCTCCCACAAACACCATTAAGAACCCAGCGACAAAAAGCTGAGGCCCTTCGGGAGTCGCCCCCGGTATGATGATATACAACACCAACATTAATGATGCAATAACAGCCACTCCTGCTGAAGCGGCATCCATATTATCGAGCATGTTGAATGAATTTATTAACATTACAATCCAAAATACGCTACCAATAATTGTGATGATCTTGAACGGGATAAACGCGGTTAAATACCATTGTTGAGACATTACACACGCTAAGGCAACAAGGCACTGCACCGTCAACCGCAGCTTCCAACTTAAGCCACGAATATCGTCGATCAAACCAAGCACCATCAGGACCGTTCCGGATAAAAGGAGTACCCACAGTGATCCTAATTGTTCGCGGAAGCCAACGAGATAAGGTGTTATGCTGGCGGGAATCCAAGCGGCGAATAAATCGTCCGCTAGTAAAATAATGGTGGCCGCTGAAAAGGTAACCATGACCGCCAGCCAAATTCCCAAGCCGCCACCCAATGGCGTTGGCTCAGTGTGAACCTTCCGATTATTTGGTTTATCGACGAGGCCCCAACGGTCCGCGCGGCGACGGATCCAGTACATCGATAGCCAAGCGAGTAAACCGCTCGGAATCGCAACGACAAATAAAATCCAATACGGTATTTGTTGGTCCATGGAAGTCTTCTCATTGCGTAAGCGTTCGCTGTCTGCAAAATCACAGACACACAGATTCTCATTTGCTCGCGAGGCAGCAACACGATGGTTTCAATTGTACGTTTTCGTAAACCTAAACTACCGTACGTTCTCTTCGCGAAATCGTTCACGTAGACATTGCCGACACTCATTGAAAAATTTATGGTAGCCAGCGGTACAATAGTCAGGATAAGTCCAACGACTGTCTTGCCATCCGTCGCGATGGTAGGTCAACGTGACTTCGGCAAAAATCCCTTGGGACAAATAAATGCGATGATCGCGATCCTTAGTAGTCGCTAGGACTAATTTTGCTTGGGTCAAATAACCTGGGTCAATGTTGACGGGCCGCAGGACATCGTTCCTATCATTGTCATCGGCATATTCGGCTTCCCAGCCATTCGTTAGCTGCTTGATTTCAGCTAAATCCTCAGGTTCTATCAGGTTTTCTAGCGCCCAAAACTGCTTTTTCAGCTCGGACCCCATTTCTGCTTCGTAATACGTAGTTTGGTCAAAATCAAATAACGGTGATTCCAGCAAAATTGTCCCCCACTCTGCTTCGACTCGCGCGCGAATGGCTGCTAATGCTGCTGGGTCGTTACTAAATGCTCCCACAATCAACAACACGCCACGATGTGGTTTACTCTCACCCATTTGGATTTCTACCTCTAGTGACAACGACGGGGATATGCGGTTTACGGTAATTCACATTCCACTGGGCAACGTCAAATCTATCGTGGCTTGCTAAGCGGCCATGGCCCGACGCCAGTGGATTCTATTTTATGGTGATATGCATTTTTGTTATACAGATTGATGATCAATACGATTTTCCAAACACGGCACGGCAACGACTCGCTTCACCCGTAAAAATACAAATTCCCGGTTCTGGTTTGTCTTCTAAAGGAATACAACGGATACTGACCTTGTGCTTAGCAATCATCTTTAGAACCTCCGGATTGTCTTCCGCAAAATGACACATGGCAAACCCACCCTGCCCCTCATCAGTACTTGTGAAATACTCTTCGAATTCTTCGTACGATTCAATCGTCTTCGTGTTCGACTGACGCAGAGCCAAAGCTCGTTGAAAAAGACCGTCGTGAATGTCGGTTAGCATATTCCCAACATTTGCAACAAATTCGGCGCGATCAATGCCTTCGCTTTTTCCCGTATCACGACGACCGACGAACACTTGTCCATTTTCCATATCGCGCGGCCCCACTTCGACTCGAATCGGGACGCCGCGTTTTACGTGATACCATTTCTTTTCACCGCCACGTAAATCTCGCTCATCAATGAACACTCGGATGTTGCCGTCCGCATATTGTTGGTTTTTCAGATCTGCTTCAAGCTCTTCACAATATTGCATCACAGCATCACGTGTCTCATCGCCTTTGATAATCGGCAGGATGACGATCTGTTGGGGGGCAAGTTTTGGCGGTAACACTAAACCATCGTCATCGCTGTGCGTCATGATCAGGGCGCCGATGAGCCGAGTGGACGCTCCCCAAGATGTTGTCCAAGCATGTTGCTGCTGTCCTTGCTTGTCTTGATACATGATTTTCTGAGCCTTAGCAAAATTCTGACCTAGAAAATGTGAGGTCCCTGACTGGAGCGCTTTTTTATCTTGCATCATCGCTTCGATCGTTAGCGTCGATACAGCACCGGGAAATCGCTCGTCTGCTGTCTTCTCGCCTTTGATTACTGGCATCGCCATAATGTTCTCAGCAAACTCGGCGTACACATCCAGCATCAACTGAGTTTCTTCCAATGCTTCTTCTTCGGTTGCATGGCAAGTGTGACCCTCTTGCCATAAAAATTCAGTGGTCCGCAGAAACATGCGCGTTCGCATTTCCCAGCGGACTACGTTCGCCCATTGGTTGATTTTGATGGGTAAGTCACGATAAGACTGCACCCATTTCGCATACATACTTCCGATAATCGTTTCACTAGTTGGCCGCACAATCAATGGTTCTTCTAGGGGACCAGCGGGGGCTAATCCACCGTCAGGGCCAGGCTCCAAACGGTGATGTGTTACCACAGCACACTCTTTGGCAAAACCCTCAACATGCTCAGCTTCTTCTTCTAGAAAACTCAAAGGTATAAACAACGGAAAATATGCGTTGACGTGCCCCGTTTCTTTGAATCGTTTATCCAAAGCTTGCTGCATGTTCTCCCAAATCGCCCAACCCCACGGTTTAATGACCATGCAGCCGCGTACCGGAGAAATCTCCGCTAAATCCGCTTCTCGGATTACCTGTTGGTACCACTGTGGGTAATCTTCTGCGCGAGTCGGAGTGATTGCTGTTTTTGGCTGCTTCGCCATTTTTCTTTTCCGTTCTTTTCCGTTTGTGGGTAAGTTAACAATGTTGGGGTCGTAGCGTGACATTCTAAGTTAGGATTGGTCGTTGCGACAACCAGAGAATTCAAGTAGGTCCCTTGTCGAGCCCAAGTTTTACTCTTAAATTGCCTATTCAACTTCTCTTACAACTCATTCACCTATTTTTTGACACGGCGACAATAATATGACGCGACGATTTATTAACCAACTTGGCGAAAATGAAAACATCGATCAAGTCTTTATTGCGAATGGTAAACAACTACGGCCAAACCGACAGGGCAATTTATACCTACAAGTCTCGTTGTCAGACCGCTCGGGCATCGTTAATGCAATGCAATGGAATGCCAATCAAACGGTATACGACAGTTTTGAGAATGGTGATTATGTAATCATCCAAGGAACCACTCAGTTCTTCAATGGTAACCTACAAATCATCGTGCAAAAACTTACCACAGCTGATCCTGCTGGAGTTGATGAGGCTGAATTTCATGTGTTGTCTAATGAAGGCATCGGGCAACTACTGGTGCAATTGCGGCAGTTCGTGGATTCAATTAGTCATACCCAACTTAAATCACTCGCCTGTTTTTACCTCGACAACGACGAACTCGCGTCGAAGCTTAGCCAAGCCCCCGCAGGTGTTAAAAATCACCATGCTTACCAAGGGGGATTACTTCACCACGTCGTGTCTTTGATGGAATTAGTCGATGTGGTTGCGCCAAAATATCCTGATGTGGATCGCGACCTAGTCTTGATCGGAGTACTGCTGCACGACTTGTCAAAAATCGATGAGCTGTCCTATGAAAAAGGGTTTGAATATACAGACGAGGGGCAACTCGTGGGACATCTAGTGATGGGTGTTGAACTGCTGGGCAAAATGATCCGCGATTGGGAAGCAGCTAATAGCGATGTATTCCCCAAAGATTTGGCCATTCAACTCAAGCACCTGATCGTGAGCCATCATGGCGAGTATGAGTTTGGAAGCCCGAAACTGCCAATGACGCTCGAGGCGGTCATGCTCCACTTTTTGGACAATATGGACGCCAAACTATTTCAGTTCAGCCAAGCGATGTCCTCCGAAGCCAACCCCGATAGCCAATGGACGCCATACATTGCCTCCATTGGACGCAAGCTCTACAAAAATTCTCGCGGCTAGCTCAATTCTCTACCATCAGAATCTTTCAAGCCCCCGGTGAGGATCATGATGAGGTCAACGAGCGCCCAAATTCCGCAGCCGCCAAATGTTAACAACTGAATAATTCCAATTGCCGAGTATCCCAGATAAAATCGGTGAATGCCAAGGCCACCTAAAAACCAACACAACAGTGCGGCGACAATTTTTTGCTTGTCGCTCTTGTTGCCAGCATAACCAACTGGGGCCATCATCCCTGGCATGGGTTGTCCTGGCATGGGTTGTCCCGGCATGGGTTGTCCCGGCATGGGTTGTCCCGGCATGGGTTGTCCCGGCATGGGTTGTCCCGGCATGGGTTGTCCCGGCA
>JABJJO010000167.1 GCA_018660825.1 Planctomycetaceae bacterium
ATTTTCCATTGGAGGGCAGATCGTCCCGGTTTAACTTCGTTCAATGGAACGTTTCCTAATCTAATGGGAGGCTCATTGCTGGCAGATGATGATATGCAATTGTTTGCTGATTATATGAAGAGTATTCGTTTTGGAAGTAATCCGTTGGCTGAGAACGCTGAAGCTAAACGTGGGAAAGAGATTTTTCATGCTCGATTGGCGATTGCTCGGGAAGGCAAGAACAAATTTCGTTGTGTTGACTGCCACAAACGCATTTCCGGTTCGGGCTCAGCCGGCTTTAGTGGGCTAATTGGACAGTCAACCAAAGCTGCTCAATTGCGAGGTTTAAATGAGCGATTAGTTTTTCAGGGAGATGTAAGAGTTAACGGTTTCGGGTTTGGTGCAGACGGCTCAAAGGAAACACTATTTGAATTTCTTAGTGACAGCCATCGCTTTGAGGAATTGTCCGCACAGGATAAGAAATCTCTCAAGTCGTTCTTGCTTGGCTTTCCTACGGAAACACCTGCGATTGTAGGTGAGACAATTACGCTTTCAGCTGAGCAGGCGAATGATCCGTCTACGTTACCGACAATTATTGCTTTACTTGGAGGAGCCGATGAGGCGGGTTGTAAAGTAAAGCTAACAGGGCGTCTGCATGGTACCGCCCTTCAGCATACTTACATTACTGAAGATAACAGTTTTAGTACGGGTGATACTAAAGATTTGGTATTAGATCTAGAAGAATTGCTCGAGGCACTGTCGAGCGACGATGCGGCATCGATTTCTATGACCGTCCATATGTCGCGTTAATCTATTATGTAAAATTACTACCGCCCTCATTTGCACCAAATCACTACACGAAGTGCTTTGTTAGAGGGTGTGTCGTATCTAGCCGGGTGCATATGAGGTGGGCCGCTGGTTTCCAATCGGGGCTGGAATCGGATACGCTACAGGCTTGGAATTAACGGATCATCAACCGTGGAACCTGTTAACAAGGAATAGCTTCAATGAAGACAAATCTCAGATTCCTGCTTTTGATGTTGTTGACCGCCGTCGGATGCAATGACTCTACCCAGAATGAACAAGCGACTGGATCAACTACCGGACAACCTCAACCAGTTCCAGCAGATTCCACAGTCATAGAACTGCCGAGCATCACCAACACGCTGGGCATGAAGCTGAACGAAATCCCCGCTGGCAATTTCCTGATGGGATCCCCTGAAAGCGAGGCGTACCGCGAGGACGATGAAACCCAACACAAGGTCACTATCAGCAAAGCGTTCTACATGCAAACCACCGAAGTGACTCAGGGACAGTGGAAGGCAGTGATGAGCACCGAGCCGTGGAAGGGTCAGGAATACTCGAAATACATAAAAGAAGGTGCAAACTACGCAGCGACGCATGTAAGCTGGGATGATGCCATAGCGTATTGTAAAAAGCTGAGCGAGAAGGAAGGTAAAAAGTACCGCTTACCCACCGAAGCAGAATGGGAGTACGCCTGCCGGTCAGGAACCAAGACACGGTGGAGCTTTGGCGATGATGAAAAGGTACTTGGCGATTACGCTTGGTATGTTAAAAACACGTGTGATATTGATGATCAGTATGCTCACCAAGTTGGACTAAAGAAACCCAACACGTTTGGGCTGTACGACATGCACGGCAATGTTTTTGAATGGTGCCACGACTATTACAAAGAGGATTACTACAAATATTCGCCCGCACAGGATCCAACGGGCCCAGTCACCGGCTCTTACCGTGTTTTTCGGGGTGGGTCGTGGCACATCGGCGCCTCTCGTAGCCATCGTTCCGCTAACCGCGATAGGGTCGGCGTTGGCCGTTACTTCATCTTCGGTTTTCGTTTGGTTCGTGAGTTGGATTAGTTCCGTAGTCATCCTCGTCACGTCAGGCACAGATCCTGTGGACGCCGAAGTGCGGTATCCGCAACCGAGCAGTCTTCCTACAGCATTCCCACCGCTAGCGCCTTCGATCACTCACCATCACCAGCAGGGCATCCTTGACGCTCTCGGGCAGATCCGCCCAGACTTGTAGCAGTGCTTCGAGTTTCCGATCATGAACGTGCGGAAATGCGTCGGATTCTGCGTCACGCATTACAACATCAGTGATTTTCCACTTAGAAACAGGCGTTAGCTCGAGTCCCCCATCGCCCATTTGGGGTATTCCTACTGATGGACCATGACGGTCTATGACGGGGAATGCCTTTTTTTGCAGGGTCTGTGTTTTTATTCACCGTCAGTTTCTTCATCGTTGATAATCGCCGACACCTTATCGGAAATGCGATTCATAAGTGCTTCGTGATCTTCACGAGAGTTTTCTAATGCAGCGGCATGGTCATCGTCCATCTCTTGAAAGAGTGCCTCGCAGTCAGTTTCTTCCGAATCGCCATTTGAGGGATCGAGAGCATTTGGTTTTTTTCGTCGCAACCTAATAGCGGCGTAAGCACCAATAGTCCCGGCCAATAAGATCAAAATCGCAATCCAGCTCCAGTGCAAATTCGTAGCTGAGGAGTCAAGAGCAAGGCGGCCTGTCAAAAACATCTGAGAACCTCTCAAAAAAATACATGAATCCAAATAACGAACTAGATCGACAACCCCTACATCAAAGCGATTGAGAACTCTACTATCCTACCTCACCAGCACGCCGCCAGGCAAGTAAAATGGGGCTTCCCCTCATATCTACCTTCCTACATTTGTTGTTCATCTCCCGTTGAGGCAGTATGAACGCTGGCCTGCTTTCTAATTTCTCAACACTACTCATCCACCATGCCAGACTACGAAGACAGCCTCGGAGGTGAAGCCTTCAGCGGCGAAGAACAACAAGATGCTGTTGAGCCGTCCTGCGGTGATACCGCTGCCCACGACCTCGGTGATCAATCCACCTTCGGTGACGCGAACGTCGATGATGGGATGCAATTGGTAGACCTTTCGACTCGCTACATCGAGGAAGGCGTGCTTGGTAAAGGTGGATTTGGTGAAGTTGTCGTAGCTACCAGCAAAATCTTTTACTAATCGCTTGCGAATGTCTCGGAAAGGACGTAAAACTCAGGTATAGTTCTGAATTCCTTTGTTGGGGAGTAGTCGATCTAGTTCGTTATTTGGATACATGTTGGTTAGGAGTGTTGTTATGGCTGAGTTAACAAATTGCCCGAAATGTGATACGGCAATTTCTAAAAATGCGCACGCATTACATACAAAAGCGCGTTACGGAGCCATGCTGTGTCCAAATTGTGGACACAGCATACCGCGTGGCAAAAAGACAGTCATTACGGCAATGCTTATATTCGGAATTTTTGTGCTTGTTTTTGCCTTGGTTGGATGGGCTAGTATTGGTTGGGCTGGCTTGTAACTGCCACTCCCCGTTACTCATCTTTTTGCCGTTTGCCCTGCGGCTATATTCTCCGGTTAGAGCGCGGTAGAGTTCTTAACTCCTGCAGCAATAGGGTTCACCTTCGACCAGCTTACCAAATCACAAC
>JABJJO010000090.1 GCA_018660825.1 Planctomycetaceae bacterium
ACCTTCGACCAGCTTACCAAATCACAACGCGAAGTGCTTGGTTAGGCGAGGGCTCCACACATGTGGCCACACCCATAGGAAGCCGGAGCAGCGGCAGCGATCCTCTCCAACACCTCGGTCCAGTCGCTGCAAGCTATCTAAAGAACGAAATCCGATCGTCCGTTGACAACTCTTGACGATCATGTTGATTCGAGATTTTTTTACTGATCGTTAATAAGCATGCTTACGCCTAATCGGCGCACCGCATAGCACCCTGGCTTAGTATCGTCCGTCGAACGAAGTATATATTTTCACTAGTATAACGTTACGTGTAGGTGTTGCCCCACACATTCATATATGTAAAATTACACAAACAGCAGCTAAAATTTATTAGCGTCTCTATTAATCAGTTCACCCCTGCCGTAAATCGAAATGAAAGCCCTCCTCCCCGCACTCGCCGCCATCTCCTTCCTAAGCATAATCAATCTGTCTGCTATAGCTCACGCGGACCCAGACGCTCTGGTGGATCGGTTCGGGAAATTGAATGCGGCAGAGCAGACAAAGTTATCGGAATCGATCAACGGGGATGGCTGGAAGCGGCTCAACCCCGTTCAGCGATTGGCCTTGCAGAAAGCGGCGGTAAGTTACTCGGAGCGAGTTTTAGGACGCGATGAGAAAGGGAACCTCAAGATTATCCGAAGCGAAACCGGCAAACAGCTTTTGAAAATCGCGGGGGATTATTTGCACAAACTTCCACCTAGCGAAGTTCCCGCCCACGGAGCCGCTCAGGCGATTTATGGATCGATACCCGCGGAAGCTATCCGGGTCACTAGCAAAGCGGAGATCAATCCGCGACGGGTACGGATGCATTCAACCGGATTCTATGCGGCCCCCGGCGACGTAGTGGTAGTTGAAGTACCGGAGAAGTGGACGCAGCGTGGGCTGAGAATTCAAATTTCTGGGCATCGTGACAACATCCCGCTCAATAAGAGCCTGACGCGTACTCCCCGCAGCCCGGCTCGCGTTTTTCCCGTGAACCAAGCTCGCACTGAAGTGGCCTCCACTTACGGCGGGGCACTCTACATCGATACCGGCAGCCAGCCAATAGACGCCGCACCCTTCCTCGTGAAATTCGAGAACGCGCTGCTAGCACCTACCTTCGTACGCGGCCATACCTCGGTGGACAGTTGGCAAAACACCCAGCGCAATCATCCGGCACCCTACGCCGAATTTGTGGGCAAGAACGTAGCCATATCGTTTCCAGCAGATTGGATTCGGGATTTAGACGATCCTGCACCACTCATGGAATACTGGGATGGCGTGGTTGGATTGCACGACGAACTGGGTGGCTACAAAACACTGCGAAGGATGCCGGAACGCATCAACGTCGATTGCCAGATTTCCGCCGGGCTTTTTCATGCAGGTTACCCAACTCAAGGCCCGCAGACTCAGTGTCGCGGAGTGCTTGATCTCGCCAAATTGAAGTCAACCGGTAACTGGGGATGGTTTCACGAACTGGGGCACGAAGCCCAACGTCGTCCCGACAAAGCCTGGAGCTGGAACAACCCCTACACATTTGATGGATCGATTGAAGTCACCGTCAATTTATTTTCAGCACACGCTTTCGACCAACTCGGTATGCGGTTCCGAGGCGGCTGGACTTGGACCGCCAGTGCAGAAGCAGTAACGGAAAAAGCAACCAAGTTTCTCGCCCAAGGTAAAACCTACGCGGAAGGAGGCGCAGGCGATAAACTGGCCATGCATCTCCAAATCCGTTATGCCTTCGGATGGGATGCCTACCGAAAAGTCCTCGCCAGCTATAGCCGGGATCACGACGAGAATCCGGCCCGACTCCCCAAAGGGGAACAGGCCGAACGCGATGCCTGGTTAATCCGAATGTCCCAAGCCACCGGGCACAACCTGGCTCTGTTCTACGGCAAAACTTGGGGAATCCCACTAAGCCCGGAAGCAGTGGAGAAAACAGCCAAACTTCCAACTTGGAATGGCTCTGGGACGTGATATCCACCGGCAGCGCATATCTACGTTGCTACATCAGAAAACTGGAACTACGATCATGGCGTAAAAGAAATTAACTTATCAGGCTCTGATATTTCTGCGTCCGGATTAAAGCCTTTGAAGCGCTTATCTGGGCTTTCTCGCCTTGCTCTTAAGGATCTGTTTAAAGAAACTGGGGATGCAGGGGTTGCGGAAAATATTAAGAAGAAAACAATAGAATTCTTAACCGCATTAGCAGATTTGCGTCAACTAACCAAACTGGATCTGAGTCCATTTGATTTAGATGGCAACTCAATCACAATTCTAGCCAAGTTATCAAATCTCCAAGAGTTGACAATCAACAATAATAAAAATATTGACAACGATGCCACTAAACACTTCATAGGTATGAAACAACTTAAAGTGCTTTATCTGTGGGAAACCGGAATCGATTCAACGGGCGCCGAACACCTTCACAAACTTTTGCCGAATTGCATAGTGCATTTCAAAGCGTAAGTGATTGCTATTAATGGAGGTTGGATCATCCTGAACACCGTTACCGTGCTGCTTGAGTTTCACTAACTGCCGCTCCGCGGTCGACCAATTGCCCCACACGGGTAACTGTGGTTCTACCTTTTTGCCTCATTCTATCGAAAAATAGTGTGGATGTAGTCTGTGTTTTTGGCACAATCGGCCGGTGTTAATTCCACAGCAACATGTGATATTTTTGTTATTAAGTATATGAGATTTGGAAAATGGACATAAATTTATTGAACTCGTCAGCGGCGCCTCCGCGATGGAAAAATGACCCGCTGGTTTGATGCGGAGCATTTTCAGGACTCGCGTAGAACATGCTGAACAACATCGTCCCCGCTGTGCGATTCGACGACTGGCAGGCAACACATGGTGGGAGCTAATCCCGTGGAAATTCGAATCCTCTCACTCGCACCCTGAACGCTGACGGATTTCGCGGCGCTACCCCCCTCAAGGCCTTTTTTTCGCCATGATCAACCTCTTTTTTTGGCTCCAGCGGATTGCGACAACCGCGATCACTGCACCCCCGATTCCATCCACGATATAGTGTAGTTGTAGCACAAACGTGGCATAGACGACGAGTAAAAACCAGACGTACATGACCGCCTTAAACCAGCGTGGTTTGTTCTGAGTGGAATACCAAACCGTACACAACATGGATCCGACATGAAGTGATGGAAATGCATTTGCGGAAGTCGATATATTGGAGGTCGACCAATACAGATTCATCCAGGGACCGCTAAATTGCTTTAGGTGTTCCACGGATGGCTGATCTGTAGGGAAACAGATGAAAATCATGGTCGCCATTCCGACACAACAGCAGAGGCTTAGTGCCCAGGCAGTGCATTCTGCTCGGGTGGCGACGGCAAAAGGTGCCAATGTGTGAGCCAGCATGATCGAGGCATAAACAAGCGTCCATGCGGGTTGAAACGGAAGTAACTGGCCGCCATGCCGCAGACAAGATAGTGGTTGAATATATTCAAGAGGTGGCCAAACTCGGTTTGATGGGTATGTTCTTTGAGTTCGCAACCTATTCGACCTTTCCACCCGACCAGAATCCTTCCGGCCTGGATGTGAGAAACTTTTCTAACCTCGACAAATACCTCTTTTTCCGTTTTGCCAAGAATCCGGCTCTTGATTACGAAACGGAAGTTACGGATTATATGGAGCATGCTTACGGACCCGTTGCCAAACTCGCCAAACAGTATCATGACGAACTTCAGTACGTCGGCACGGAAGGCAACCCCTACCCCATGCCTCTTGAAGGATATAATTTTGAAAAGGAACTTAAGTATCTTTCCCCTGAAAACATGTATC
>JABJJO010000213.1 GCA_018660825.1 Planctomycetaceae bacterium
GTGTCACCCACAACTCCCTGCTGGCGGATGATAGCCGTAACTGATGTTCGTTCATCCTGTTTCAATACCAGTGGTGTCTGTAATTGTATGGCGACATCAATAACTTCACGCGGTCCAATACCCGTCGTATACAGCGGAACCCCCAGTTGTTCAGCTGCGGAAACAGCTGGGCTACCGGCGTTTTGAGAAAAGTCGCTGGCGATCACAACACCGGCCAAATGGCGTGTTCCGTGTCGCCGGTGAAGTTCATCAAGTGAACTACCGATCGCGGTCGTTTGCAAATCCGCTGTCAGTGGTTCTAGTACCACAACACCATCTTCCAGTTCAGAGGAAATCTCACGAATTGTGTGGCCCTGTTGTGTAGCATAAAACCGCATATCAAACTGTTCATATTTTTCCGACAAGGAATCCTTAAGTTCACCTTGGCCGAACGCCATCTGCATGAGTTCCAAGCGGGTAGCCTCCGCCACCTTGGGTTGCCCTCCTAGCATCTGCGAGATCTGATCAACCTCATCAGAGGTGTGTTCGTCATCAAGATTCATACTGTCGGAAGTATCCAACAGAAACAGCAGCAATGGCCGTGGATGTTCCGTCAGTTTAACGGAAATTACGGGTTCAGCCAAAATAAAACCGATTAGTGCTAGGATGAAACCACGCGTACAGGCGAGAAATAGCTTTCGCCGCGGTCGTTTATCAATGGCACGATCTTGCTGAAATCGACCATAGAACACACACCCGATCGCTGCCAATATCAAGCAAAGTAAAATGACCAGAACAGGTCGACCTTCGGCCCAGAATGAGACAAACTGGAGGCTTACGTCATGCAGGGTATCCCCTTCTTCAATTCCTAAAAGGCGGGCAATCGTATTCATAAGGTACCCTCCGATGTTTTCGGTTGGGACTGCTGCCCGGAGACGGGAATTACGGCTTGCTCATCGTCATCAACCTGACGCTTCTTGCCAAGCAAAATCATTTCAATTAATAAGACTAGTAACAGCAAATACATCAACCATTTCCATGTGCCACTGCCGAGGTACGTCGTTCCCTGTAATGTGATTGACTGGCCAGACTCGACCCAGCGGATTTTGTCGCTGGTCAATACACTCTGCAGTTCTTCCACATCAAGCAACTCAATATTACTCTCGCTGCTAGGCCCGTTGAAACCAAGGAGCATTACTGCTGCTAGTTCACTTTCGACTTCGTTATCACGAAACAACTCGTAAAATCCACGATGGGATGCTCCTCGCATAACAACCCCATATTTCTGACTTCCGAGAACCTCAACCGCCGTTGACTCGTTGGCATCTTCATCTGGCCACTGAAGTTTATGACTAGCGTGCTGGTGACGAGGGGAAACGGGAATCACCATTTCATTACGAGTTTCCAGCGTCCGCTCCGGTAAAGAACGCACCAACAGGTGTCGTAAGATTCGGTCCATGATAAGCACGCCCGAATCCAAAGCAATATTGTTCCACTCCGGAAACACTCCCGAAGTCAACAACATAATATGCCCCTGCCCCATCCGGCGTTGGACAAGAAACGGCTCCCCACTTTGATAACGCCCCAAAGACTGGGGTCGGTTACGGGCAACGAGTTGTTTCACCGAAAATTCGCTGTAATGCCGGGCAAGCGGGTTTGTCCAGTTGAGCCAACGAATCTGCTCGCCGTCGCGCGCCAAACGATCTTCAATTCGCACAGATTCCTTTTCATCCCAGTCACTCAGACTATCTTCGTCGGCTTTTATCGCCTTGTAGAATGACGGGGTTAGGACGAGGTCCGACAGTTCCTCATTTGAAAGTTCAAATCGATAGAGAGGATCGTCAAATGTCTTGGGATCGAGTTTAAACTGTGGCCAGTCGTCTGCACTTATGGGCGGTAAACTGCCGATTGGATCGGACATAATTGCCATCGGCAGAATTCCGTTTCCTTGCATCCAGGCAGCCTCCGTCCAGGAATTCGTATCAAACAATCCCCCCGCGGTGATGAGTAACTGACCTCCCTGCTCGGCGTATTCACGTAACAAGTCGACCGTTACCTGATGTGGTGCGATACTGCCGCTAATCACAACCAGACGGGCATCCTGTAAATCCTCTTGAGTCAGGGTGTCGATTGTACGATGCACAATATCAATTAATGCCTGATGATCCAAATCGTCTTCAATTTCCGGAGCCAACAGATGCCGCAGCATATAGGTTTCCCCGAACCGCCCTCGATCCGCATTTTCGTCCGCGCCGTGCTGGTCGACGAATACAACCGGTACGCGAGCAATAACGGGAACCACAGCGACGCGGTGGTCGTCCATCGGTAAATAGTCGGGTTCATCTATCCTCAATACCGCACGAGAGAACAGGGGTTCTTTTGAGGAACCTGCGCTGGTGAACTGATGTTCAAATACCAAACTAATCGTTTGCCGCGGAACCAAGTCGATAATTCTTGTAGAAACGATATCACCGTCGATTTCCAGAGAAACCGGCACGCGTTCACGTGAGGTCAAGCCTATATGACGTACCTCTGCTACGAAAACTGCTATCGATTCCGCGTCGGCTATTCCGTCCCGCAGGTAAAACTCACTAATCCAAGAATTTTCTCGAAGTGTGGGTTGCACGGGAACAAGCTGAACATCACCCAACGAACCGAAAAGGTCGTCTAAATCATCGTCTTCCCAACTGTCTTGCTGCAGATCACCCAAAAACACAAATCGTTTGGTTTGTATGGAACTATCTTTTTTACTTGCGATTAACGCGCGTTCCACACCCGAGCGAATATTCGCCTTGAGATCGACAACCTCGACCTGCCGCAAGGCATTCAGCGCATCGTCGCGGGACGCAAACGCGCCGATATTAAACCAATGCGGTTGAGCACAAAGGGGAATAATGGATATTTCGCTACCAGAAGGAAGCAATTCAATGAACAGCGAAATCTGATCTTTTGCCTCTTCCAAGAGTGATGTTTGTGCCGACGTGTACCCCATCGACAGGCTATTATCAAGCACAATCACCGCATGCACTGGTTCGTTATTCTGATGAACTTGGCTACCACTACCAACCCAATACGGCCGCGCCATTGCCAACACAAAAAACAACACCGCCAGAGTTCGCAGTGTCAATAAAATAAGATCCCGGATTTGAACCGCCCGTCGATTCCGTTTGACTGCATTTCTAAGGAACTGCATCGCAGCCCATGGTTGGGTGCGATAACGCCGCCGATTGAGCAGATGAATCAACGTGGGTCCGGCAATGGCAACCGACGCCGTGAGGAATGATGCGACAAAAAAATTCATGATGTTTGAAAAACGCTAGCCTTATTTATCGGAATTCTCATTCTCAGATGTAAATTCGCCTTCTTGCAAAATTGGAAGGTATCGATTGGGTATACTTAAAACAAAAACCCCGACGGAAGTGCCAAATAATTTACCAGGAACTCCGCTAACTCGACCGCCATCCCAAGAACCATCTACGGTAGGACTGGTGGATTTCCATTGTGTTTCAACGATCGCGTCGCGAATGATCGGGTAATTTTCCCGCCAACGTGTCCCACCAACCTGATACAATCCCTGAGCCACGTAATACATCGCGTAAGCGTCAAACGGGATATGCCCATTGCGAGGTTTTAAATTTTCAATATCCTTCGCAATGTGATCTAAACTGCGTGGGATCCGAAAATCCTCGTAAAGCCCAAATTCCTGTAAACAAACAGCTCCTGCTGCTGCCATGGCCGTGGTCACCTTGCCGCCACTGTAAGTAAACGCACCAGGCCGCAATCCTAAGGGATCCGTGCCATAGCGATTTCCGTCCGCGT
Source organism: Planctomycetaceae bacterium (assembly GCA_018660825.1). Classification (GTDB taxonomy): domain Bacteria; phylum Planctomycetota; class Planctomycetia; order Pirellulales; family Pirellulaceae; genus UBA721. Next base: position 3,799 of record JABJJO010000213.1, read on the forward strand.
CACCCATAGCGCGGTAATAACCCCGTACCGACACAATCGCCTTATCAATAACCGCAGGCGGAATATCCAATCCAATATCCATCGCCCCCCGCAAGGCTTTGGCCTGCATCACCACTAAAGAAAGATCATGCCCGCGGGATTGGCGTCGAGCAATGTAGTCCCAGCCACCATCGTCGCATTGTACGTCGCAAATTAATTTTATTCCGCGATCCAGAACAGGTCCCAGTCGTCGATCCGGTACCGCGCCGTAGGCCTGAGTCAGACAAAAGGTTGCCAGACCATGGTTATACATGTCGCGTCCTTCACTCGATACATTTAGCAAACCGGAAGGCTTTGCATTGACAATAATGTAATCCAAAGCCTTTTTGACATTATTTCCGTAAGGACTGCGACCCGGTGCATGCCCGGCTGATAGAAAAGCCATCGCTCCTAAAGCGACGAGCCCTAGATCTTGGCTGCCCCAATTTCCGACAGGTCCCTGGTTTTGAGCCAACCATTGCAACCCACGTTCCACTGCCTTCTCGCTCTCGGGTGTGATTTCCCATTCACCTTCTACAACACCCCAAGCAGGTTGCCCCCAAGCGATTAGGCAAATCATTATCATCATAAC
>JABJJO010000201.1 GCA_018660825.1 Planctomycetaceae bacterium
GAATTGAATTGCCCGAAGGATTTCAAACCAGTGAATTCTTACTTGAGCACGGTTATATTGATCGCATCGTGTCGCGGAGTCGTTTAAAGAGTGAAATTGCTGGTGTTATTGACTATTGTGGCAAATAAACGGCGAGTCAGCACAAGTCCGTTATGTCACTTGTATATTGTATATTTCAAGGGTTTCCTTTGCAGTGTTGTACTCGCATTCTAGGCATCCGAGTGCTTGAGCAAGTATAGAAGGTATCATCAAGACATGGGATTATTTGATAGCATCAAAGCTCTGTTACCATGGCAAAAAGACATGAGTGACGGTCGAGAAGTTGTTTTCCGAAAAAACGTAAACATTAAAAAACGTTTTGAAGTAATACGCAAGTCCGTATCTGGGACGATGTCCACCTTCTATATGGCTCGCGATCGAGACACGGACCATACCATTGGCCTGAAGATTGCCGATTCGAATAAAACGGGGTTGTTTGAACAACGATTCAAGACGTTAAAAAAACCATCGGAAGGAAAGATTGCGGTTCAAATAGAACATCCATATGTCGTGAAGACTTATGAATACGGCACTACGACGGACGGGGAATCCTATATGGTTATGGAATTCCTCAAGGGCAATGGTATGCACACGATGATCTATGATCAAGATTCGATGCTGGAAGGGCGACGTTTAAACTTACTGCGGCAGATGGCTGAGGCGTTAGCGGCGGTACATGAGGCAGGATTTATCCATCGAGATATTTGCCCACGTAACTATATCTGCAGCCGAGATTGTCAATCGGCGAAGTTATTTGACTTTGGGCTATCGCTGCCGGATGAAAAATCTTTTCATCAACCGGGTAATCGCACGGGCACCCCGTTGTATATGGCACCGGAAATTATTCGACGCAAATGGACGGATCATCGCGTTGATATTTTTGCAATGGGCGTATCGTTTTATCAATTGTGTACGTTTCAATTGCCTTGGCCGAGTAGTGATAGCACAGGTCTCGCGGCATTGACCCACGACACGATACCACCTGAGGACATTCTCAAGTATCGCTCAAAACTCCACCCTACACTTGCCGCGGCAATTATGACATGCTTAGCTGTTGATCCGGCAAAGCGTTACCAGACAGTGAATGATTTTCTTCGGGCAATCGATGGCTTAACGAAAGAAGATGCCGAGTAGTGTTTTATTAGAGGGAGTTCCGGCACGAAACCTCAAAATAGGGTTTTTTGGCTGTTGCCCAAGTTCTTGGGTGGTTTTATAATTAGGAGTTCAAAAGGTAACTGTTTTTTTGTGGCGTTCAATAATGAACCGCCCAAGCGGGTTTTAAGGTCGAAAAAATGACAATTGATAAGAGTTTACGAGTTGCTCGTGGAAGTATTAGTAATCGCAATGTATTAACGCGTGCAGAACGTTTGACCAAACTTGTTGAAGAAGACCGCTGGACTGAAGGCGATTCACCACTGGGTTTGCCTAAAGTGCGAGTCGAAAAGGTAGCGCTTAAGCGCAAGAAAAAGGTCAAGCAGGAGGACGACGGAGACGACGAATAGAGTTTGCTTTATTCACTGGAATTTATTTCCAGAATTCCCACCAGCGTGACCTTGAAACCACGATTTTAGGTGGCGTAATGACTTGGCCGTGTGGCCCAATGGCATTTTCCATACGAATGCCCGCCATCTGTATGTTGGCCATCTTGGCATCGAGTAAGTTTGCACCAGTCAAGTTCGCACCGTTAAAATTCGATGTTGACATGTTTGCTCCGCGGAGATCAGCGTGAGCTAAATTTGCATCGTTACAATTTGAGCCTGTCAGATTAATCAAGCTCATGTCAGCTCGTAAAAATATAGCACCCGAGCATTCGGCATCCGTTAGTTTAGTATATCGTAGAACAGCGTGTGAACAGTCAGCCTCGGTGAGGATGGCATTATCAAGATACGAATCTGTTAGCTCGGCGTACTGCAAATTTGCATTTTTAAAATTGCAGCGAGTCAAATCGGCGCTTTTAAGAATTGCTCCTTCGAGATTTGAATTCTCAAAGTTAGCGTCGCGGAGATCAGCGTTGCGAAATGTCACACCGGGGAATTGCATATTTGAAAGATCGGCACCTGCTAATTTAGCATTATCTAAATGATACCCATCAAGTACCTCTTCATCGATACGTAGAAGTATTTCGTGTGTTTCATAATGTTTAATTTCGATCATCGCGCAGCCCCTTTTGCATAACAAAAGTTCACAGCATTGAGCACTGATTAATAGATAATCAACGGTCTAATGCGCACATCGGTGTTTTAAACACCGTGGAAGTACAAAAGTTATGTAAAATTTAGCGGTCTCCCCAAAGAAAAAAAATATTTTTGACGCTCAAATTCCGAGCTAAAGAGCATTTATTCGAAAATCAACGCCATTTTGAGGTTATTCACCCTAATTCTTGGCAATACTGGGCCGTGTGGTGATAACAAATTATTGCTCTCGAATCCTAATGGTTTTCCGGTTAGGATTGCGTCTTGTTGTTTGCATAATTTGCTTGAAAGTGTATCAAAATGGCTCAAATAGCCGACGATTTTCGAATAGATTTAGACAGCTTTAAAGGCCCGATGGATCTGTTGTTATATCTAGTGCGCAAACATGAAGTTGCTGTCGTTGATCTTCCGGTTGCCGACGTTCTCGAACAGTACCTTGAATTCCTTGAAATAATTGAACAGCTAGACATAAACGCCGTCGGCGATTTTCTAGATTTGGCCAGCACTTTGACTGAGATCAAATCGCGGATGGTATTACCGCGGATGGAAGAACCCGAGGAAGAAATTGACGATCCTCGCGACGAGTTAGTCCAGCGGTTACTGGAATACAAGACGTTCAGGGATGCTGCTGCAGTGCTAGAAGATCAATCACGAGTCTGGCAGAAACACCACATCCGTCTGACTAATGATTTGCCTACGCGGAAAGTGGATGTTGCCCAGCAACCAATTCAAGATGTTGAATTGTGGGATCTTGTGAGCGCGATGGGGCGGATTCTCAAAGACATCGAAGTGGAAAAACCGGAGACGATTGTGTTTGATGATACACCGATGCATGTCTATTTGACCCAAATGCATAGGCGGATTGTCCGCGACGGTCATGTCAGCCTCTCTGAATTCTTTCAGATGGGGATGCACAAATCGGCGTTGATTGGTATGTTCCTTTCGATTTTGGAATTAGTGCGTCATCATGGAGTGTATGCTCATCAAGTTGGTGTCGGAGGTGACATTTGGCTAGAGCGCGGTGAGTTGTTTCGAGATGAGATTGATTTAGCGAACGTGGATCAATATGACGGCAAACAAGTGGTTTCTGAAGATATGCCGACTAAAATGCGTTAACGTCCCTAATTCTTGGGGATCGTGAAGGGGGGATAGGTCAGAAATGTTTTTACGGCTAAGATCAATTGCGTTATGGTAAAAAATCTTCCTCTTAAAAAATTGTCACACGCTGGTTTAACCATCGAAGGTTATTCTCGTGCTGCGGTGCAGACTTACTGGCGCATACCCGAGCTAAAACTAGGTTTTGATCTTGGTGCTCAACCGTGGGATTTTATGGGCACACCCAATTGGTTTATTAGCCATACTCATATGGATCATATCGCCGCGTTACCTGTATATCTTGCGCGTCGCCGGATGATGAAAATGGAGCCACCGACCATCTACTTACCAGGCCTCGCGATTGGGCCGCTGAATGATATGCTTAATGCATTCACAAGATTAGATCGTGGCAAACTACCTTGTAAGTTTGTTGCTGTGCAGCCCGGTGATGAAATTGAATTGAATCGAGAATATGTTGTCCAGGTTGGTAAGAGCGAGCATACGGTCCCTGCCCTCAGCTTTCTTGTGTGGCATCGAAAAAATAAGCTCAAAGAACAATTTCAAGGCATTGATGGCCAGACGATCCGCGATTTGCGTCAAGATGGTATTGAGGTATCGGCCGAACAACGGGTTCCGATTCTGGGATACACCGGTGATACAACAGTTGCTGGGTTGGACAATATGCCCGAGTTGTATCAGGCCAAAATATTAATTACCGAAATGACATTTGTAGCGGCCAATCATAGTAAAGAGAAAATCAAAAAAAACGGGCATATGCACCTAAGTGATTTTATCGAACGACAGGATCGATTTGAAAATGAAGTTGTTATCGCAGCACATTTTAGCACTCGCTACTCCGATAGCTTTATTCGCCGCACGGTGGAGAAGGCGTTGCCAGGATTATTTGACGGTCGTCTACATTTGTGGCTGTGATGTGCTGGGTTTTGAGTAAAGGGTTTGCGTAGATGGATAGCGAACTAGATGATCAAACCGTTGCTAAAACGCACACGGCACGGTCGGCTTATATTCATGTCCCATTTTGCCGACATCGTTGTGGATATTGTAATTTCACGCTTATTGCTGGGCGACCCGATTTACATACTAAATATATTGAAGCACTTGGCCAAGAACTGTCCCTGCTGCAAATTCCCCGCCCGGTAGATACTCTGTTTATCGGTGGTGGCACTCCGACCGAGCTTTCCCATGAACACTTACAACAGTTATTAAAGTTAGTCTGCCATTGGTTTCCATTAACGGCGGAAGGTGAATTTTCGTTGGAAGCGAATCCAGCGAATATTGATGCACACTTAGTCGATCTTTTGTGTGCCGAGGGTGTCAATCGAGTCAGTTTGGGTGGGCAATCCTTCGAACGCTCGAAATTAAAATGGCTCGAACGTGATCATAATGAGATATGTTTGCAAAATAGTTTTGAACTGTTGCGCAAAAAAATTGATGCGGTATCGATGGATCTTATTTTTGGCACCCCGGGAGAAACGGTGTTGCAATGGGAAAAGGACGTCGAGCAGTTATTGAACTTAAAACCGAATCACATTTCCATTTATGGATTAACGATTGAAAAAGGGTCTTCTTTTTTTGGCAGGTTGCAGCGGGGTGATTTTGAGTTACTGAGCGAAGAGGTACAGCGAGAGATGTATCTGTTAGCACGGCACAAACTACAAAGTCAAGGGTACGAACATTACGAAGTATCCAACTTTGCATTACCTGGATTCTATTGTCGCCACAATGAAACGTATTGGTTGGGTGCACCGTATTATGCAGCGGGCCCTGGAGCCGCGCGCTATATCGACGGTCGCCGTGAGGTCAACCACCGTAGTACGATTACCTATCTAAAGAAGATTGCAGCGGGTGAATCGGTGGTTGCAGAGTCCGAGCAAGTGCAGGATAGCGAACGGGCTCGCGAGGTTTTGGTTTTTGCATTGAGACGATTGAGCGGTATCACACCCGCTTGGTTCAAATCAACCACGGGTTTCGACTTGATGACTTTAGGTGGTGTGCAGCTAGATCAGTGCGTGCAGCTTGGATTGTTAGCTTGGCACGACGATTATTTGCGATTAACCGAAGAAGGGTTACTGGTGAGTGACAGTATTTGGCCCGAATTATTGTGACGCGTCTATTGTTGCTTTAACCACAATTGCAACTGTTGGTCGACTTCCTCGATGGATAGCAGTTTCTGCGGTATGACATCGCGAATTCGTTTTTCATCGTACCGTATGTAATCAGGATATCGCAGCAGTTCGATTTCTTCTTCTAATGCGACAATCCAACTGGGCACCTCAATTCCAGATCCAGAGGATGTTTCTGTAAGTGCGTTTGTTTCTGCAAGCAGTTGATCGAAGGCGAGGCGTGGTTGGTCAGGGTGTTGACTTTCTTCGAGTGCTGGTTCAACGAGAGAACGCAAAAAATCAATATGCATTGAATGTGTAAACTGCTCTCCAATGCGATTGGCAACGGTACGCATTTTCATGGAGTATTGTTGTTGTAGTTTTTCAAGTCGACCAAGAAATATATTGGCTTCTTCTTGAATGCGCTGGATGAGACTTTCTCGCCACAATAGCGCAGCCGAGGTTTTTTCGTGCGACGTCAAAAGTTGGTGAGCTTGAATGACGGGCCGCAAGTTCCAGCAGATGCGATCATAGCGTGTTCGTAGTCGCAGGAAGTCCAACAGCATGTACAGCATTTCACCATGATCACTTTGGGTTGTGGTGCTGTTGTAGTCTCTATATTCGTTATAGTTTTCAACGATGGATTCTAAGATGAGTGACAGTAGAGCAGTTGTTTCATCCATAGTAATTGTGGAAGTTAGATCATCACATAGTTTGAAATTGATCTGCGGTTCGTCGCAGATCGCTGCCAACCAGTTTTCAACGCCTTGTAGCAGAATGCCCCTAATATTACCCATCGCTAGGAATTGTTGCGTAAAAAGATCGCTGCCATAGGTTTCAATAAACGCAACCGTCGCCTTCCACATAGAGGTGTTGTTGATTCGTTCTAAGACGGATAAGCGTAGGGTTTGGCTATGGGCGAGCCAGTTGCTCAGCATCGACTCGGTGATTTGCTCGAGCGATTGCACTAATTGAGTTGCCACCGTATCGTCGCCGGAGATTGCTGACATTGGGGTTTCGTCGCTTGTGTCAACGGTCGATTCCTTGCTTGCCGTTTCGAGATCTTCCCCTGTTTTAACATTGCCGGTGTCCCATATGGAACACGATGCAATCAAGCATTCAACAATGGCTTGATAGCCGATATTAAACAGTTCGTCAAATTCAGTGACGGCACCCAAGCCCACGGGATGTTGGCGTTCCATGGCGCGAGCGGTTTCAAGTAGATGGCATGTTTCATGGATCAGGCCTAAACGCGGCAGCCACAGCAGTAGGTCTGAGAGGGTCCGTTGACGGATGCGACTATTGACGATGTCGCATGGTTGGCCACCTTTGGACAGTGGAACATACAGTAAGGGAAGTTGGGAAAATCCGTCGATGAGTAGGTCCCAGTGTTCTCGTAAACCACTTTGGTTTCCTTGGATCAACGCCGCAAAAATACGAGACGTGACTTCTTCAAATTCAACAATGGGAGAATCAGAAATGTCCAAATCGAGTTTTTGCTGCAGATAGATAATCACGGAATCCAAAATTCGTTTGGTATCGGTAACTTCGATCGTCGTGGCGATAACACGTTCCGTCAATGATTCCAGCGTGACTCGATGCCGATCATATTGCGTCATTGACTCGAAGTCACCAACCGGAGCAGGAATGACGTGCCCCCCAATAGATTCAATGAGCTCTTCTAGCTTCTGGCGGTTTTCGGCGAGTCGCTTAGACCAGTTCGTGATTGTTTGTAAGCTATCTACGATTAGCTGTGGGTCTGTCTTTTCGTCGTGGCGAATACTAATGGCTTGACTGAGGCCCGCGATTTTCCAGAGGCTTGCCAAGCTATCGTGAAACGCTAAACGCCGATCGATTTGTTCGCCTAGATGAAGCAATTCACTGTGGTCTGGATCAGAGTTATCAAAGATCTCACCTTCCACCCCATCATCCGTGGAGTCACGGTAGGAAACGTTTTCGTAGGCTGCACTGAAGATGTTCTGTTCTTCCTGTTCGTCACTTTCTAATTCGCCGTCAAATTCATCTTGTGGCCTGTCCACATTGCCACGGTTGAATTCGGGGATGGTCCAATAATCTTCTGAATTTGCTTCGAAGTAATCGAACAGTTTGCGTACGAGGTTCCATTCTTCGGTTACAGTCTTGCCTTGCTCGTCTATATCGGTGTGTAGATCGGAGTTGCCAATGACATCGAGTAGCCAACGTCGTGTTAGGATATAGAAGGAAGAGTCATTTTGTTCTAGCGGAATCCGGTCGGCTTCACTTAGCCAGTTAATTAGTAGCGCCATTGAGGCAACATGGTCACCGTGTTCAAGTAGGGAATGGATGACGAGTGAATAGGCTTTGGGAGAATCAAATATTTGGGCGTAGGGTGCCCAGAATTTCACATTCCCAGCTTCGGCCCCCCCCTTATGCCACAAATTTAAAGCCTCGGCTACATGTGACGCCGCATCGTATAACGCGTTTGGGTCGGCGGCGTGAATAGCCGTCACTTGATGGGCCGCGTATTTATGCCACCACTGTGCGGCTTCTTGAAAATGTTCATCGATACGTTGACACAGTTCTTGATTATCTTTTGCGGCTGCTTCACTCCATGTTCGAGCTAGTAGTGCAAAGAACTGCTCCACAATTAATACGAGTTCATCAATGCGGTGGTCGTGGACACTGTTTTCTAAGGCTGGAAACAGGCTAAATTGGCAATCAAATCCGAGGATATTCCAAGGATCGGCAAAGGCGCCACACTGTATGCCGCGTTGAATAAGGTAAAAAATCGATCCAGCGATATCAGTGGCATCCGATAGATTATTCTTTTCGATCGCCTGTAGAGATTGGTCCAGTTGGCAGGCAATTCGGCAACGAAATCGAGCCGATGGCACTGGTACGAGGCTGGCTTTCTCATGAGCAGCATCGTGGTGCCCCATAAAGGCAAATATTTGACCGAGGTGAATATGTTCGAGTTGATGGGCGCGGGTTTCCGTTAGTTGGGCATTGAGGTGTTGTCGAGCGGCACCGAAGGGTTGATGGCGAATCAATGTTTCCGCTGCCAACCGGTCACGATGTACACGATTCGTTCGCTGTAACAGGTCTCTATAAAAGCGATCTCGGTAGTTGGCAATTTGTGGCATGAGACTCGCCAATGTGATTGAGGAGTCATGACAACTGGGGCCCCAGCCATTGATTCCTGAAGACATCAATATCGTACCGGCCAGGACAGCCGCCGCTTCAAACAAAGCTTCGTCAGCATCTAAGTCTGGACGATCTATTTGCCTTTGCATCAATGCATCGAGAGTGACCTTTTGAATGACAAACCGATCGTAGCATCCTTGTTGATCGATATGATGTGGGTCCCACATGCCGAAATGGTGGTTCGGCCGTTTGTTAGCGGGATGGTCGAAATCGTAGGATCGCGGATCGAAAGCGATTTCCTTGAGGTTGTTTGTGTCCAAACAGGCTTCGCGTAATAATTCTTCATCAGTTTCCGCCAAGAGTTTGACCGTCTTGTCGATTACACGCTGGTAGGGTCCCTCGCAAGCCCCACTGCCTTGAATGTAAAGCGGAACGGGTCGTAACCATTCGTGGGTGTAGGGTTGGATCTTCTGGGATTCTAAAGTGGCCACAGGACGATAGCCAATGAAGTCATTGAATTGACGTAGTAACGTTTCAGTGTTGAGGTTTTCGAAATCGGGTCCCTGACTTAACACTAAATCAAATGCGCGGCCAATAAAATACGAATTGAATAGTTGAATCTCGGATTGATGGAAAAGTAAATCCTGATGAAACATGAAATACGTTCGCAGCAATTGGTCGAACGTCGTTTCAATCACGACTCGAGATTGATCGTTGTTGGTGAAGGCATCGTTCTGTTGTGATAGGTGATCGATGGCTTCAAAGAGGAAATCGTATAAACGGGTCCAAGTTTCTTCTGGATAAACGGCTGTAAGTTTTTTCCAGATGAGGTTTAGGTTGTTATAGAAACGAGGGTCTTGAGTGCCAGCGGAAAAGTTGAGGTATCCCAGCACTTGTTCGAGTGCCGTTAATTCATCTGAATTAAGTTCACTTACCTTCATGCGGGGTATTTCACAGTTGCTAGTAGGATGCGACGAAACTGTCCGGCGGAAACCATTTATCTATCAATGTTCACCTTTGAGATAGATATTTAATTTAAAGGTACTTTACGAGTTGGTCTATAGCCCTGTGCTGCGGTGTGTTTGCACTAATAACAAAAACGGTGGTGGACATTAATTTGTTAGTCCGTTGTATTTCTAGGGTAGGACTATGACGTTTGGTTAGGTTTGACAGACATTTTTTCCCATTTAACGTAAAGATTAACGGCAATTATGGAGAAATGATGCTGTATTAGGCGAATATACCGATAGGTAACCATAGTCAGAGTTGGTGAAGATGAAGCTAGATTTTTTACCGTTCAACACTATGATAAATGTATGATGGGTGTACGCTGTAGATGATTGCACGTACAGGATGCAAAAGATCGTAACGATCAAGCCTCTAATCTAACGGAACAATGATATGCGTATAATCAGCACTCTGACATTGAGCATGCTGTTACTATTCGGTACCCCCCTTTATGGTCAACTTCGCACCAATGGTTTGATTACTCACAACGCGGCTCGTAGTTTAGGCTTGGAGCGGGCTTGGTATTTGCAGGTCCCGATGAATCCGTATTCCAATAGCATTTTAGATGTCTATTTGCACGTGAATGATGCCGAAGCTGATTGGTCCTACGAAGTCACACAAGACGACGACTCTTATGTTTTTTCAGACAAAGACCTTGATAGCTTTGGACGCCCCCTAGGCCGAGAACAAGCAAAAATCAACGCTAATGCATTTCGGCTCAAGCTTGGCGGTGGTGCCGACTTAATCGAACATTCCGTGCCCAAAATCTATCTATCGATGCTTTCGAACCGTGGTGATGTTACGCTTGTTAATGGTGAAACGGGACAGGTGTATTGGACGACCCATGTTGGGAATCCTCGTCATCCCGCTGTGGGCGTTTGTACGAACGATGAATACACAGTTGTTGTAACGGGTGTTCGTATGTTTGTGTTACGGAATGCTGATGGCGGTGTTGTCCAAGAACGTATGACTCAGAGCTTACCGGGTGCTGGGCCGGTGATGGTTAACAAGTATGTTTTCGTACCTTCAATTCAAGATCGTGTCGAATATTATCATCTAGATCGATTTAATTGGACACCTGATGTATTAGCATCGTCAGGTCGAGTTGTGACTCAACCAGCGATTGGTGATCAGAGCATTGCTTGGTCCACGGATCGTGGTAATGTTTACGTTGCTGGCACAGGACGACCCAAGCTGTGGTATCGTGTCGATACGATCGGCAAAGTGATTGCGCCAGTAGCCTATCAGCAACCTGGACAGTATGTTGCGAATTGCCTTGATGGTTTTGTGTATTGTATTAACGAACGCGATGGTAGCTCGATTTGGCGTCAAAGTCTCGGCGAGTCACTAGTGCGAGAACCGGTTATTGTAAGAGATCGAGTGTATGTTATTTCACGAAATAAAACGTGCTTTTGTTTGAGTATGAAGACTGGTGATGTTCAGTGGAGTCATCCCGACATTACTCAAATTGTTTCGGCTAGCGGCGAACGGCTTTATGCTTTAGATCGGCTCGGAAACTTAATCGTTCTTAACCTCAAGAACGGCGGTCATTACACAAGCTTAGCGGCCGGTAAGATTGATTTTGTAATGGTGAACGCGTTTACAGACCGTATCTATATGGGGACTCGCAGTGGGCTTATCCAATGCATCCACGAGACCCATCGTGAATTCCCCATGTTACATGTCGATGAAGTTGTGACTGATGATGTCGATGACAATGACAATAATGCCAATCCGATGAATCCAGCCAATCCGATGCCTCCGGTTGCACCGCCAGTTGCGAATCCATTTGGTGGGGGCGCTAAACCACCCGCTGCGAATCCATTTGGCGGGGGCGCTAAACCACCCGCTGCGAATCCGTTTGGCGGCGGCGGCGGCGCTAAACCACCCGCTGCAAACAACAATCCATTCAAATAACAATGTGATTGATTGACAACCAAAAAACGAACTGTCGCGGCTGGCCGCAAATATCGTTTCCTGATTTGTGTTAGATGGAGTAGTAGCGTATTGGCCCTGCTCCGTAATTAGAGTATCAATTGCCGAATTCGTACGGTTTCTGACAAATCATCATATCGGCCACCCACAAATTCCCCCTACTTGACCATTGCCTGCGCACATTGCAAACTCGTTGGTTGTGCGTCTGTTTTAAAACAGACGCTGAGCGGTTGCTCTTTTCACTATTAGTTGTTTATTTTTACCGTTACGGTATGGAATTGTTGGAATATGTCCTCGCCTCCTGTTCGACGCGCACTGATTAGCGTTAGTGATAAACTTGGTTTAGTTGATTTTGTTCGCGGGCTTGAAGTCGCTGGTGTCGAAATCTACAGCACGGGTGGAACTCGCCGTCATCTAGAACAAAGCGGAATCGACGTTTTGGATGTTAGTGACTACACCGGTTTTCCCGAGATGATGGATGGCCGCTTGAAAACCTTACACCCACGGATTTTTGGTGGGATTCTTTGTCGTCATGATCGTGAAGATGATATGGATTCATTAGCAGAACATGATATAGCTACTTTTGAACTAGTTGTTGTAAACCTGTATCCCTTCGCAGCAACCATCGCGCGGGCAGATGTAACCCGCGCCGAAGCAATCGAACAAATTGATATTGGTGGTCCGAGTTTGGTTCGGGCAGCAGCTAAGAATCATCACTTTACGACGGTCGTTACCAGTACGCAGCAGTACAGTAGTGTGCTTAAAGAAATTCAAGAGCAGCAAGCCACCACGCTGGAAACACGTTATCAACTTGCCGCTGCCGCCTTCGCAATGACCGCTCAATATGATCAAGCGATTGCCACTTATTTTGCGGAAGCAGAACAGACTTCGCAATTTACCCAAGATCATAATATTGGGTTGCGACTCAAAATGGAATTGCGCTATGGTGAAAATCCACATCAAGAAGCTGCGTTATATTCAATCTCCGGTAGTCATGGCGCAAGCTTAGTGCAGGCTCGCCAATTGAACGGTAAGGAGTTGTCCTATAATAACTTGCTCGATCTTGACGCAGCGTTGCAAATCGCCCAATCTTTTACTGATCCGGCATGCAGCGTAATTAAACATAACAACCCCTGTGGTGCCGCTGTCGGTGAATCCTTGTACACGGCAACGGAAAAAGCGATGGCTGGCGACCCACTCAGTGCCTTCGGTAGTGTGTTGGGTTTCAATCGTGTCGTGGATGAACAAACGGCTGAATTGTTGGCAGAACCTGGATTGTTCATCGAAGCCATCGTTGCCCCCGAGTTCTCAGCTGGGGCGATTGGAATATTGACGACTAAACCTAAGTGGCGTAACAATGTGCGGTTGATGCAAGTCGGTAATCTTGATCAACGTGATACGGAATTGATTTATCGTCAAATCACTGGCGGGATGTTAGTACAAGAGTCCGATACGGTTGCTGATGACTATTCGACTTGGGAAGTGGTGACAGAAACGCAGCCCGCTGATTCGCTACGAGATGAATTGCGATTCGCTTGGCAAATAGTTCGTCATATCAAATCCAATGCGATTGCCATTTGTCGTGATCAATCCGTGGTTGGCGCCGGAGCGGGACAAATGAGCCGAGTGGATGCTGTGAATATTTCGATTGAAAAAGCGGGTGACCGAACAACCGGAGCCGTCCTTTCTTCAGATGCATTTTTCCCTTTTCCTGATGCGATTGAATCTGCTGCCGAAGCGGGCGTTATCGCGATCATTCAACCCGGCGGTTCTCGCGGTGATGCAGCCGTCATCGAGGCATGTAACGCACATGGGATCGCGATGATTTTCACTGGTTGTAGGCACTTTAAACATTAGTCGCCTCTAACGCCTGGATCTTGAAAGGGTTTGCGCACGTGGTTGAGCAACTGAAGAGTTCGACCCCCGAATTTCTGCGGTGGACGCTAGCGGTTGCTTGTAATCACAAAGATTTTCCACAGTGGCAGAATCCCGATAGAGTTGAACGACATTTACGTGCGGTTCGTGTCTGTGAAGCCGCAATTCGTGAAGGACGTGTCTTAGATGGCATCTGTGTCGCTGCTGAACAATGTGATGTTGATTCAGATAATGTACTAGGTTTTCGAATTGCCGATGTCGTGGAATCGTTTGGGAATTTAGAGACGATTGCTGAAACTTGCGGACAATGTCCCGCTAATGCAATTAAGGAATTGCATCCGACGGCAAATGCTGGTTGCTTTGGACTGATGCCCATAACAAATATCCACGTACACCCTGTTGGCGAAACGATTGTATTAGGCGAAACCAACTTGCGGCAGTTGCTCGATAAAGTCTTGTCCGATAATTGTGAACTAAGTTCGCGTATCGCGAAGCATTTTGCCCCGACTCGACCAGCGTGGTATGGCTTATGGATTCCCGATTCACCATCGCTGTCACAACGAAAGGTTCAACTGGAAGTGATGGATGAATTGTTGGTGTCAGTGACGGACACAGAAGTCAATCCAGCGTGGAAGTTATTCACCGCAGCTTTGAGGGTTAGCGTAAAACACGATTTTGAGATCAGGATTGAATTGTGTCCAGCCGGTGTGCGTGACGATATAAATTGGACAGTGCCGGAACATTGTTGCTGCTGTCATGCACCTTGGAAACCAGACTTGCGGAAAAGTATGTCAAGCTGTCAAATTTGTAAGTATCAGGGTCAACCCAATAAATGCCATCAAGGGTTTGTTCAAGGCAAACGGCCCTACTGGAAATTACGGCAGTTTTTGGGCGAACAACAGGCAGCTTTGTTCTTAGAACAATACCGCCAACGCGAAGGCAGATAACGTGTCAAAATCCGAAAGTATATTAGACAAAATCGTCGCGACGAAACGCCACGAAATTGTGCGCGCAAAAGCGACTCTGCCCGTCGAGGAATTACTTGTTCGAGTCGCGGAGGCACCGCCAGTACGGGATTTTTTTGCTGCTTTGGCGGCTCCAGGTGTTATCAAGCTGATTGCAGAAGTGAAGAAAGCGTCACCTTCTGCTGGATTGATTCGAAATGATTTTGATCCGGTGGAAATAGCACTCGCCTATGCAAACCATGGAGCAACATGCATTAGTTGTTTGACCGATGAGAAGTATTTCCAAGGGAAACTCGATTATTTGTCTCAGATTCGTGAAGCAGTTTCACTTCCCATTCTTCGTAAAGATTTCATTGTTGACACATATCAAGTTCTCGAAGCACGAGTGGCTGGTGCTGACGCAGTTTTGCTCATCGCTGAATGTCTTACGGACGCTGAATTGAAGCAGCTTTATGATTATGTCATTGAGTTGGACATGACTCCTTTGGTTGAGTTCTATGCGGCCGAGAATTGTCAACGATTGCTAGATGTAGGGGCAACCTTGGTGGGCGTGAATAATCGTAATCTTCATACCTTCGAAACGAATTTGCAGCATACGATTGCCATGCAGTCAGAATTGCCAGTGGAGTGTTTGTTAGTAGCCGAAAGTGGCATTCGCACTCCGGAAGATGTCGCTATGCTGGCTGGGCAAGGTGTCGATGCAATGCTTGTGGGTGAAAGTTTAATGCGGCAATCTGATATTGGCGCCGCTGTCGAAAATCTCTTATCGCTGGTAAACACAAATTAATTCCAATTGGATTGATTCAACCACTAATTGACACGAAATAGTACGAGTGTAGAAATTGCGCCAAATGGATATATTTATACGCGCATTCGTGTACCCCCCCCGATTGGTGCACATTTCGAATAATCGGTATAGAGCCCAATTTCTGAATTCCGTATACTTTTGCGACGAAGAGAATGAAGGGGGAAATACGTTGCAATAAAGGCAAATTACGATGATTCCCCGCTGCGCAAAGGTTCTGCTGCACACCTGCCTCGCCTTTAAACTCCTGTTACTCATTATTGCAACCCTGTTTTTTACGGGCTGTGGAACGACCAAGACCAAGACAGGAACAGACCAGTTGTTGATGTCTAACGCGGTTGATTTAACAGTAGGTGATTTGGATTTTAGCACCGTTGCTGGTGAAAAAGTATTCTTGGACACGCA
>JABJJO010000214.1 GCA_018660825.1 Planctomycetaceae bacterium
AGATGTTTTCCAAGCAGTGGGCCAAGACACGCAAGTACTACGATTCTCCTCAGAAAAAGGGTAATGAAGGTGGCCGTTTTGCGATTCTGATTGACCCGAGTAAATGTAAAGGTTGTGCCGAATGCGTCACGGTATGCGATGACTTAGCATTAGAGATGATTCCAAAATCTGAAAAGACCATGGATGATATTCGGAAGAGCCATCGTTTTTTCAAAGAATTTGGGCCTTCAGATGATACTTATATCAACGATAAATTGTTGATTGATATGATGCTTAAAGAAGAAACACATATCTATGTTGGTGGAGCTGGGTCGTGTGCGGGTTGTGGTGAAGGTACCGCGCTGCGAATGATGTGCTCGGCAACAGGTGCTATGCACGGTGATCAATGGGGGATTGTTGCAGCTACTGGGTGTAATACCGTTTATACATCGACCTATCCATATAATCCTTACCTCGTTCCTTGGACTAACTCGCTGTTCGAAAATGCTCCAGCTGATGCAATGGGGGTACGAGCGCGTTGGGATCAAATGGGCAAAGAGGAGCAACCTATTTGGTGCATCGGTGGTGACGGTGCGATGTTTGATATTGGTTTTCAATCACTGTCGCGAATGTTAGCGACGGGTATGAATATCAATGCCTTTATCCTCGACACCCAAGTTTATTCGAACACCGGCGGTCAAGCTTCGACGGCAACCTTTATGGGTCAAAATGCTAAGATGAGTTTGCACGGGAAGAAATACAAAGGGAAACAAGAGCGTCGTAAAGAAATGGCACAAATTGCCATCATGCATCCCAATACCTACGTCGCCCAAACGACCTGTGCTCATACCAATCACTTTTATAAGAGTGTTATTAGAGCTCTCGAGTACGATGGACCGTCGGTTGTCATTTGTTACACGACGTGTCAGCCAGAGCATGGCGTGGCCGATAATATGGCAGCTGATCAAGCACGACTAGCAGTGGATTCGCGCGCATTTCCGATGATGACGTATGATCCTGAAGCAGGTGCTACGATTAAGGAACGTATGTCGCTACAAGGAAATCCGGGTATGAAGAATGATTGGTGGACCAATCCGAAAACGAAAGAAGAAGTTAATTTTATTGACTTTTGTCGTAGTGAAGGTCGCTTTGCCAAACATTTTGATAAAGATGGTAACCCCTCCGAAATATTGCTTGCTGCCCAACAAGAACGCCTTGATAACTGGCACGTGCTACAAGAATTAGCTGGTCTGATTTAAGATCTAAGGGAAGAAAGCGGTGCGGCAAGTTGTAAAACCAGGGACGGTTTACTCCCATTGTTTGGCGGGTGGCTGAACGGTTGGTGATCTTTGTAGTCGGTACTTGCAAGTTGTTGCTGGTGTTTGCAAGGAAATACAAAATGTCAGATTTCGATAAACGTCGCTTAAACGCTAATGAGGTACCCGATAGCTCGGTGCCCGCTGGGGATGAATATCGTGCTACGGGTCAAACTGTACCAAATAATTTGCCCCTGTTTCTTACCTCGGTTTGGCAATGTGAATCTACTGAACAAGCGGATGCAATTCTTGCTGGCGAGCAATCTGGATTTGTTTATCAACGTGATAGCCATCCCAATGCGAATCAATTCGCGAAGGCGTGTCGGACACTGCACAATGCTAAGCACGCTACGGTTACATCTTCTGGAATGGCGGCGTTGTCACTGGCGGTGCTGTCCCAACTAGAACAGGGTGACCACGTAGTCGTTTGTAATCGCTTGTACGGCCGTAGCCTCGTTTTGCTCGGTGGTGAATTGCAGCGATTAGGCATCCAACACTCGTTAGTAGATAGTTGTGACCTGCAGGCTGTAGAAGATGCAATGACAGACAACACTCGATTAGTTGTCGCCGAAACTATCTCTAATCCGATGTTGCGGATTGCCGATATCAAGGCACTGGCAGAGATTGCGCATGGTCGTGATGCACAATTACTCGTTGACAATACTTTTGCGACACCGATTGTATGTCAACCCATGGAGCTGGGCGCTGATTTAGTGCTTGAAAGTGTTAGTAAGTTTATGAATGGACATGGTGATATCATGCTAGGCATGCTTGCTGGGAATCATGACAACTGGGAACGGGTAGAGTCGGTGAACTCAACGTGGGGATTGGCTAGTAGTCCGTTGGAATGCTGGTTGGCATGTCGTGGTGTTGCGACGTTGGCACTCAGAATAAGCCGTGCGTGTGAGTCGGCACTTACGGTAGCTGAATACTTGAACGAGCACGTCGCGGTAGAACGGGTCGTTTATCCAGGCTTGGAATCACATGATGATTTCCAATTGGCACAACGGCAGTTTATGCAAGGCAGCGGTCATGTTGTTACGTTTCAGATGATTGGTGGTCGAGCGGCGGCGGATCAAGTGGTAGCGAGCCCCGCACTCGCGTTTTGCCCATCACTGGGTGATGTGACAACGACGTTAAGCCATCCTCTTTCTACTAGCCATCGAGGATTATCTCTGGAACAACAGCAACAACTTGGCGTTAATGGCGCCACCATACGGCTG
>JABJJO010000215.1 GCA_018660825.1 Planctomycetaceae bacterium
ATAATGAGGATGCTAATCTGATGTTTACCACAGCGGTCGAGGAAGCAGTATGAAAATCATTGGGGAATACCTTGTAATTTTGTTTGTTTGTGTGGCAATATCTAACCAACAGCTGATGGCCCAGCGATGGGAACCAGCTACTAGTACGCAAATTGAGTTGGCTAAAAATCTCCATCAGTGGCTCAAAAGCGGCAATCAAAAAGCCATCTTGGATAGGTACTTGCAGCCTGCTGAGTTATCTAAGCTTGTAAAAAAACAAGAAGATAATCTCGCTCCTGATTTGTTAATAGATGTACTTAAGCTGATTGGGGATGTTCCTATCAAGAAAGGCGATGAGACGGTCAATCATATTCTTGGCGGTGGGAAGAAAATGGTTGATTGGTCACGTGTTTATCTGAAATATGTTTGGCAGGAATCCTTAGTAAAGACTGCCGCCTTGGATTTGGATATGATCATGATTCAATTTAGCCATGGGGCAGCTAAAGTTTGGTTGCAAGTGAGCGTTGCTCGTGTTGAGGGCAGTCTTCACCTGTGTTTACTAAACGGATGGAGGATAACGCGGGATGGCGTGATTAATCTGCCGATTCCTAATTCATCTAAAGATTTGTCAAAATATGAAGCGCTCAGACGTTCAATGGAACTGGTTATTGATTTAGCACGGTTTCCCAATCCAATATCTAAAGCCGACGATAAAATTCCAGCAGGTGCGCGCGCGGCTGTCACCGCATTTGAACGAGCGACGTCGGCTG
This sequence comes from Planctomycetaceae bacterium, assembly GCA_018660825.1. Lineage (GTDB taxonomy): Bacteria > Planctomycetota > Planctomycetia > Pirellulales > Pirellulaceae > UBA721. Next base: position 750 of record JABJJO010000215.1, read on the forward strand.
AAGAATTAGGCCGTCATGTATTCAACTGTTGCGTCGCAAGAGATTTTAACGCGGCCGGCAAAGCGTTAGTTCCAGCCTCGGTGAATACGGGTACCGAAGGTTTGTCTGCGGGGCAGTTTGAAGTACTGGCAGCGTTAGACTTGGAAAAGCTTTACGCAAATACGATGGTGTATTGGGGATTTCATTGGCAGGATTGCGTGATCGAAGCTGTCACGGAAAAGAACCGTAGAATTATTGTGACGTTCAACACAGTAATTCAACTTAAGGACGGGAAAATGCGGAAGGCGCAACTTGAGTTCGCAATAGATGGTTCTAAGCAGATTGATGGAGTGTGGTATCTATCTACTAGCCCGGAATATCCGACTGGAATTTCAAGAGTCACCATGCAGGGGGTTACCCTTGATGTGAGTGGCTTGGTAGAAGTATCGGGGCGGTTGACACTTGACGGGAATCCGTTGGCAAACGCCGTGATCTCTATGACTCCTTGGACTCCGATGGCACGTAATGGCAAGGCGGAACGCGGGCTAAACTCTCGCGTACCCAGTGGACGGACCAACGAAAAAGGTGAATTCACGATGACGGTTATTTACAGTTCAGCTAGCGGCATGCCGGTTTTGTTCAGCAAAATAGCGACGAATAAGTACGTTGTGGGGGTATTCGATGGAGCACCGATGGATTCTAAAGATTCAACGCTTGAGCTGCCATTGGCTGATCCTGTTGACACGAAGTCCGACCGCGGAACAAAAGCTGTTGTTCCCAAACGTGTCCCTCAAGTATTTGCAAATCCGTTTGGTATTAAAGGAGACGGTAAATATCTAACCGTGGATAAACCGTTAACCTCGGTGCTGATTGAATTGAACAGGGACGGAAAGATGAAAGTTATCGCATTGTCGCCCTGAGGGATTGGGTGAGCGTTTATTTGTCGAGTATTAAGATTTCGACTTTGCGGAACTCGATTGGATGACTTTCCGATTGTAATGAAATATAACCACCCTCGAGGATTAGCGAATCGGTTTTGCGTTCAGAAATTACTCGTTTTGCATCCGCATCTCTGGGATCAAGTTGAGGTTTGCTGTACTGCAGGACCACCTTGCCGTCGAGAATATGCTTGATGATTCCGCCTCCACGGACTTCAATCTCAGCGGTGACCCATCGATCACCGCGATAAGTCGTTGATGATGACGAAATACAGTGTCGCAGTTGCAATTCGTTTTTCATTACCACATTGGTCCCAGGGGTACAGAGATTGGAGGTCGTACGGGCGCCTTCGGCGTTGCCACCAAGTAGCTGGACTTCAATGGATACTGGAAACTTTTGATCTTTCGTCATGGATTCCGGTGACTGGCCGTGGATCATGATGCCACTGTTACGATATGCCCAGCCTGGACCTCCTTTGGATTGCTCGCCGATAAAGCGATATTCCAGTCGCATACGGTAATGAGAATAACTGGTTTTATAGAAAATGTGGCCAAATCGTTCTTTGTATTCGTCATACGCTTCATAGCCGACTTTCATTACACCGTCTTCGACTCGAAATGTGTTGCCAAAATTATTACCTAATTCATAACCGCGAATTTTGGGAGTCCAACCATCAAGGTTTTTGCCGTTGAAAAGCTGATGCCATTTTTCTTCAGCCGAGGTACTGCCGACAATTATAAAGGAAACGAGCGAAAGGACTAATAATACAGCGATGTTACGGATTGCTTTTGTCATGTGACTATGATTTCCGGCTATTTGAAAGGTGACGGTCTATTATATTGACCACTCTTGGTCGTTCCAATATCATACGTACCCGTACCATCAATTGCAACAGTCGCGCAGTTTCG
>JABJJO010000150.1 GCA_018660825.1 Planctomycetaceae bacterium
ACCGCATTTTAAATAAACCCTTCGCCCGTACAGCTATTCGGGTGCTTTTACGGCCAACTGGTTATCAATTTGTTTTACACCCGGTTCTAGCAACACTAGCTTTTCGACGAACCGCTTGTCACGATCCGATACGACGATCCCTTTGAGCGTCGCCGTTGTTTTGTTCATTGTCACCGATACTTGATTGAACTTGGACAGACCGGGTAATCTTTTTAACCGTGTTTCCGCTCGAACTTGTACTTGCATAGGAACAAACGGTGACGTCCTAAAAGCGACCACATACGGAAACCGTAAAGTGTTTTGCGTTTGGTTTTGGTTTTGGTTTTGATTCCCGAAGCCACCGAAGCTACCGAAGCCGCCCATGCCACCCATGCCGCCCATTGAGAAACTCATGTTATTTCCGAATCCCCCTCCCACCGAACTTTGACTGCGCGGATTCCCAGTATCTGAACCGCCGATGAATCCTGTGCTTTGAGTACCGCCTTCGATTTGTCCATCATTTTGGATCGTACCGGCCTGACCACCACCATTACCGTTGCCAGCTCCAAACTGAGCTTCGGCACTTACCGCAAAGACAAGGACGAAGTTTACTACTATGATCATTTTAAAAACATTAGTCATGAATCATCTCCACGCGTTTACCTGTTAGCTACCTATTCTATACATTACATGCGATCATAAGCAAACGTTCACTCTATGCTAAACAACGTTCACTCTATGCTAAACAACGTTCACTCTATGCTAAACAACGGCACTCTAAGATATTTTTCGGCAAAACTGGGATTCAGCGACAATTCAAATCGAATTGGCAAAGAAAAGCCGAATATTTATCGTTGCTAACCGTAATATAACCAAAACACCTTACCAAGACTGCCAAATATCCTTATTTTGAACAATCCGTGCTTTACTGCTTTATTTTCGGAACGTTCATTACGCCTTGGTGTTTAACAAACCTTATGCGGTAAATCTCTCCGTTCCCCTAACAACCGACAAAAAGGCATATCATGACACGTTTCCGAGTAAGTGTTATTCTAGTTTTCTGTTCACTGGCCTTTACAACGCTGCTGTCCGTTTCCGCCGCGCGGCCAACAGCTCCACGGCTGTTTCCCTATAACACGGTAGTTTATTTACGCGTGGATGATTTTCCCGAATTAAAATCGGACTTCAATCGGACCTCACTAGGAGCTATTCGTAATGATGAAACGGTAGCGCCGTTAGTTGACCGTCTTTACGGAGAATTACTCACGGCGTTTCCACAAATCCAAGAGGAACTTGGGGTGACCATTGAGGATCTCCTTAAGCTTCCCACCGGTGAAGTTGCATTTTCACTGGCAGTGACCGACACTTCCCGCCCAATGTTTGCATTCATAGCTGACGTGGGCGCCAATACAGCGACCGCAAACAAGCTAATTGAACGCGCCGAATTCGAACATATTAGCAATGCGGGCGATTTACTAGAAGAGATGATTGGCGAAACCGAAGTCACAATTTTTCGCAACCCCGGTGCTGACGATGATCTTTATATCTTCATTAAAGATGAAACAGTTGTCCTGTGCAGTAGCGAATTGATGGCGACACATCTCATAAACGTGTGGGAAGGTACTGCCGAAGAAATCGACCGCACCCTATCCGACAACCGTAAATTCACGGACATCATGCGTAACAGCGTTGGCGCCGACAACTACCAGCCTCAAATTAGTTTTTTTGCCGATCCTCTCACTCTTATCAATGCGACAACTCGTGATAATTTCCAAGCACAAGCCGTGATGGCTTTACTGCCAACGCTTGGCGTTGACGGCTTCAAAGCTGTTGGCGGATCAATCATTTTAGCGCCACCAGGGTTTGACAGTGTTGCCCATTTCCACTTGGCGCTAGGAACACCACGACGGGGAGTACTCAACCTACTCACCTTTGGGTCGGGTGACCTGACCCCAGAAACCTGGATTCCTGCAGATGTAGCTGACTACAGCACCGTCTACTGGGACCTAGAAAAGACATATGGCGAAGTTGAAACACTCGTTGACCAGATTCTTGGTGCCGGATATTTTGAAAATCTCGTTGAAGACAACGTCAACACCCCAACAGGATGGAACTTGCGCGAAGATGTTATCGCCCAGATAGACGGTCGCCTCACAATGATTGGAAAGATCGTTGAACCAATTCGGATTAACAGCTTGTCCCGCCTCATTTCCGTGAAACTCAAAGATCCGGACGTTTTTGCTACGTTTCTGAAAGGAAATATCGAAAAGTTTGAAACTGCTATCGAAAAGAAAGAATACCGCGGATCAGCATATTATTTGATATCGACTCCCAACCGTGGTGGGCAACCCGGCGCACCCGATGTTTCCTTCCAACAGCCAAACGGAGTTCAGGCACAACCCGATCCAGCACGTGAAAGAGCTCAAGATTTCCGCCAGAACTTGCGCCAACCACAACCAACCTTCGCAATCGTCGATGGCTACCTGGTTATTGCCGATTCGTTTGAAATTGTCGAGTCCGTAATAGACACAGCTGCTGGTGATGGTGAAAAGCTGGCTGACCAGAGTGATTTCCAGTTGATTGTCGCGCAAATCAAAGCGCAGACGGGTGAGATCCAACCGTCAGCTATTTCCTTTAGCCGCCCGGAGCATTCCCTGAAAATGTTTTATGACGTGTTGCTTGGTGATTCTGTTCAAGACACGATCAAGAGCCAAGCCTCTGACAATCAGTTCTTCCGAGTGATTAACTCTGCTTTCCAAGATCATCCGTTACCGCAATTCTCGGAAATTTCAAAACACCTTGCTCCTACCGGCGGTGTTTTGTTCAATCGTCCTAGCGGATTACACTACATGAGTTTCTCACTCAAACCCGAATCTGCCAAATAGGCCGTAAATGACGCTCTGTTTCAATGGCACCCACCACTATTGCCTTGACCAACTTTAATTTTCGTGCCACTCGAATCGATGCTGGCAGTCAAAACGGAACCGGTCCACTGTACCGAAATACGTCTCAAGCAGTAGGCGCTAACTTCGAGGCAAGTCGTCGGAGTGGTTTCATCGAGCTATAAAATATTCCCATGTTTTGCAATCCATTGCTTGCATCACAACTCCCACGTGGTAAGTTTCACTAACACTTTTTCCCCCACCATTTGCCTACTCAAACCAGCAGTAGTCATTGCCAAGTTAGTTAAATCATGACCGCCTCAGACCAATCCACAACTGGGTCTTCAATCCTAGTCATTGACGACAATCCTGATATTCTCAACACGGTTGCCTTCGCGTTAAAACAGGCTGGTTATGACGTGTCCACCGCGAACAATGGAGAAGATGGGTTATCGCTGGCTTACGACACTAAGCCAGCCTTGATAGTTCTCGATATGATGATGCCAAAACGGAGTGGTTTTCTTGTCATTGAGTCCTTACGCAAAGACTACGACAAACCAATCAAGATCATAATGATGACTGCAAACGAAGGCGAACGGCACGAGTCGTACGCCGAACTTCTCGGCGTCGACGAATATTTACACAAACCTTTCACGATGGAACTACTTGTTCAACGAGTCAAAGAACTCCTGTGTTGAATCACCTGCTAATATTGAGGAATAATACGAACGACTATGAATCGACCACAACGACCCAGCGCCCAAGACCTCCCCGATCCATCTATCATTCCAACCGTAGGATGGCACTGCAGCCATTTCTATTATCGGTTTAATCGCGGCGCGGTAAACGCCATCGACGAGTCACAACGGGAGCGATCGCGTACGGAATTGGTAGCGGCCCTAGCCTTGTCTGAGAGCGGGCCGGCTAGAATGCAAACGAGTATCGTATCTGGCCACAAGGCCGATTTTGGTTTGATGATTATGGATCCCGATCCACTAGTGATTGAAAAGGCGAATCAAGACATCTTGAATACCTGCCTTGGTGCCACGCTCGAAGCAACATATAGCTACGTCTCCCTAACAGAAATCTCTGAATACGTTCCAACGTTAGAGCAATATGGCGATCGACTCGTAGAAGACGGGGATGAACAAGGCACGCCCGCATATAACGCTAAACTCGAAGCCTATGAGCAACGGGAGCCCATTATGCGCAGACAGCGTTTAACGCCTGATTTCCCGGAGTGGCCCGCCATGTGTTTCTATCCGATGAATAAGAAACGAAAGGTCGGAGAGAATTGGTTTATGCTGGACTTCGGGGAACGAAATTTATTGATGTCCGAACACGCACGCAGTGGCAGGCAGTTTGCCGGTAAAGTACAGCAACTTATAACCACCTCGGTAGGACTCGATGATTGGGAATGGGGAGTCACGCTCTGGGCACGCAATCCAGAGTACCTTAAAGATATTGTGTACCGCATGCGTTTTGACGAAGCAAGTGCTCGCTATGCAGAATTTGGTCCATTCTACACTAGTTATATTTGTGATCCCGCAACAATGTTAGAGCACTGCGGAATTTAGGTTCTGTATTCTGGACTTGTTCGGGAAAATTCACATTACTTACTGGACATTCACAAATTCAATTGTTTGTGCCAATTTCTTTTGCCCAATTGCGGACCGTTTCTAACAACACGCATCCAGCTCCCAGCACTTTTGGCGTTTTCATAGCGTCAACATTGGGGCGGTTGGCAAAAACCAATCGAACCGGTGTTTTTAGCGGGGCGATCTGAGGAGTATTCGCGTAGTACAAACGCGCTGCATTGCTATTACTACTTTCCACCGGTAAATCAATCGTCGCAGTAGGAAAGTTTGACAGGCATACCAAAGATCCATCGTTTCCGTAATAGATCCTCTCGTCAGTATTAGGATTTTTCCAATATCCACTGCCGCCAAATACCCATGCGTACTGCATCGTCTTTCGCGTATTCCCCTTCTTAACCCAATCTTGTCCTAAATTCGCATTGATTTTTCCGTCTTCACCAACCCATACCACCACAATGTCAATTACCGCCCCCGTTGCTCGTTTGTATTCCGGTTGAAACTGAACCGGACTTCCTGTTTTAGCGCCGATTGCCAAAAGACTGGTGTGCACCGTCTCTGCATCTACCGGCGTAGTGATTACCGATTCGTGTTCCTTCGTTTGAGCTGGACAAATGAACATTTCCAATGGTCCTTCACGTAAGCAAACCGATCCGTCAACTATCACCCACTTTCGTTTTAAGTCAATCCATAATCCGCCTTCTTTTTTTAGCGGCAAAACGAATTTACTAGTTACCAGAGGTTTCAGTATATTCTTATTAGCCGCTATCGGCGCAGCAGCCTCTTTTTTGTCCACCGGATCTTCGGCATTTGCTGTCGAAACCAATACTATCAGCAACATTAATAATGTCTTCGTAGCCGGTGTCATAAATCAAGCCTTTGAGTGGTATTAAGATTTGCACGCATGTCCAACCGAATTTCACTTACGATATTTCCACATACGCTTTGAGTTTACCATCTAACAGGAATTCCCCAAATAGAAATTCCGCGGTAGTGTTTTGCCCCATAAATGTACGGTTTGCTTGTTCGGCGAGACTCCGATATAGAAGCCATTGTCTGCCACCAACTTGTATCCGTACTGCGGTGGCTTGGTCCGCGGCTTCGTGGATCATTTTTTTCACGACGACAAGTCGTCGCCAAGTGAATTGTTTGTCGGCTGCCCTGGGTGTCAGGGCAAAAAAAAGTGGGCAATACAACGCTACAACTCCTTCACCGCTTGAGACCAATTCCAAACCATTTGTGGCAGTTAACTCGCTTTGGATGGACGCGTCAGGGTCCGACCGCCATTCCGACAAACCCACAGGTAATATCAAACCACGAATTTTGTCTGTGTCAACAAACAATTCACGCCCTTCGCCGGCAATGCTAAATCTAGCGTCTGGCGTCGCCGCCTCAATATTCAACACGTGTCGAATATTTGAACCGGCGGTTCCCAAGACCACATCTGCTATTAAAACCGCTCCGCTACGCCGACTTACACAAAACTGGCGTTGAATTCGCCAGCCCTGTTCCATTTCCAATTCCATCTCTAAATAGTCGGCGTCATCATCACTCTGCCAACAGGTTTCAATCCACGTCCCCGCGGGTTCGAAACGTTTGTCATCGATTTCCAATGTAAATTCGACGGCACCCCGCAAAACGGTGTCGCCACAGGATTTTAACGCTACCACAACCTCCGTACCATGGGTTGAAACTGCTAGTTCACGCCGTTTTCGTCCCCATCCACTTCGCAAAATCGCTATCTGCGACCACTCGGAATGAAACGACGACCTGGGACGTTTGGTTTCCGCAGATGTTGATGCACCAAAGCCCGCTGCGGGATCGGAAAGTAGGCCCAGATGCCGGGCTAACCGAACATCGCTGGAATCACCGCCTAATTTTAACAAGGACGCCACAAATTCTTCGTTCAGTTGTTGGCATTTTCCACCAAAGTGTTGCCGGTCCCCCATACAAATCACCAACAACTGTCTAACGGCCCATTGAAACTGGTTTAAGATACATTCCGGTAAAGGCATGTCAACGAGCACAGTACTAGCGAGTCGTATTATTCTGGCCATGGTTCCGAGTACTTCCGCAAAATCCCCTAAATCAGGGCTAGCCAACATTCCCTCCCCGTCGAAATCATCACGGCAGATTGATGCAAAACTATCAACAATTATCTGCAAATCGCAAAGCCGACGGGAATCTCCTACTACCGACACAAACACCAATAACGGGATTTCACAAGATATTTGTAAACGCTGCAGTGTCGTCGTGGGAGTAACGGCATTACAAGTCCCTAGCAACGCATCCAACAAACGCTCATATTGCTGATTTGACAGACCTTCTCGTTTTTCCAGCAAATACCCAGCATGATACGCTAACCGCAACACACGCCTGACATCATCAGATCCTAGCTGGGCTTCATTCATCAAGCTGAACATCCAACTCATCTCCTCAGCAATGCCAGACTCGCTCAATCGGATCTCGTATTCAGAGTAATACGGTTGGGTAGTTAGTAATAACTTCACCATATTTTCCGGCCGCGCAAACGTGTCCAAGACCTGCGTTACGGGTGACGCATCGATCATTTCACAATCATCGTGACCCGCAATTAATACGTGTGGTTTCTGGGTTGGCATTACTCGACGAGCCTATATTTGACGACGCATGCTAGTGAAATTGAACCTCGGACTTACTCTCGTATAAATTATACTCGTGGAATGCCTGCAAACAAACCAGTTCCGATGCGCACGATAGTAGCCCCTTCACGAACCGCTAATTCGTAATCTCGAGTCATACCCATCGACAAGTGTCTCAAGGACACATTGTCGGGACATCGAGAAAACAAACTTTCTCGCAATTCTCGTAATTCTGCAAACTCGCGTTGCGTTTTAGAGGGATCACTCTGCAAACCAGCCATTGTCATCATCCCTTGAATATCGATGTTTGGCATTACTGCAACATTCTCTAGAACTGACTCTACCTCATTCGGTTTAAAACCTTGTTTGTTTTGGTCGCCTGAAATATTTACTTGAATCAATATTTGGGTCACGATTCCCTGTTTCACCGATTCAGCAGAGATTGAATTGAGCAGGCGCAAACTGTCACCGGCGTGTAGCATATCGATACAGCCAATTGTCCGTCGCACCTTGTTTCTTTGTAAATGTCCTATTTGATGGAACCGAACGTCTAGAGAAGATAGCTCTAAGGCCTTCGACCACAACGCTTGGGGGCGATTCTCCCCAATCTCTCCGCATCCAGCCGCAACAACAGCCGCCGTGACATCACTACCAAAGTACTTGCAAACCGCTACCAACTTAACATCTGCAGCAGTTCGACCACTAGCCTCCGCGTTTGAGCCAATTTTCATGCGGACTTCCGCCAGATTGGTCTCAATTATTTTCACCGTATCAATCACATCACCCCCCTAGCAAACATAACTTTAGATTTTAACGTCGATTCGTTTAATTTGATATGGTGTTCTCAGCCCAAGGTACACGACCTGTTGCTTTGGTAGCTCTTTTTTGCAGGTTCGACTGGGAGGTCGTTGGTCAAAATAGAATCACACGATCCCATTAAACGATTTCTTTTAAGTTATTTTATTGTAGAGTTTACCCTCCCTTGCGCCCTTTCGTTAATTTACATCGGAAGTGTAAAATTGACAGGTAACCCCGCGCATCATTTACTATCCAAACCCGACTCGTCAATGGCAAGATTACCAATTTCAACGACCAACTCTCCCTTGGAATTGACGGGTCGACAATTACGGCATGAACTCTCACTCGTAATTGACCAACTTGCGCCCTATATCGACGGACTGCTCGACGATGAAGCTTGGACGCCACACGATTCGCCGAGTTCCAATATTACGCCCCGTGAGTGTAAACTGGGGCCGCCTTGTTCATTCCCGGAGATCCTAAACGACCTCTTCCAGCGGCGGATGCGTCCGAGTTTTAACCCCGCGTCAGGTGGATATTTAGCGTATATTCCCGGTGGTGGAATTCCTCATTCCGCCATCGCAGACTTAATTGCTGGCATCATCAACAAATATGTCACTGTATGGTCTGTCGCCCCTGGTTTGGCCAATCTTGAAGCAGATGTCATTGCATGGTTTTGTGAACTCGTCGGGTTTCCCGAGGGAAGTGGCGGATATCTGACGACCGGTGGATCGATGGCAAACTGGTCCGCCATCGTCACCGCTCGCCGTGTGCGGCTGGGCGACGACTTTAGCAAGGCCGTAATCTATACTTCCGATCAAGCCCACCACAGTATCATCAAAGCCGCCGTCTTAGCGGGTTTTCCGGAAACAAGCGTTCGCTTGATACCGTGTGACGCCACACATCGACTTGACCTGCAGGCACTCAAGTCACAAATCCATTCTGATCGGCAATCAGCGCTCATTCCTTTTTTGGTAACTGGCCACGCCGGTACGACCAATACTGGGAGCGTCGACCCACTTGAAGATTTAGCCGCCATTGCTCAACAGGAACAACTTTGGTTGCATATCGACGCTGCCTATGGTGGTTTTTTTTGTTTAACCGACCGAGGTCGGCAAACTCTTTCAGGATTACACCACGCTGACTCGATAACCCTAGATCCACACAAAGGTCTATTTCTACCTTACGGTACTGGATGTCTCTTGGTTCGTAAGCAAGCAACACTGCGGTGGGCACACCAAGTGGACGCAGCCTACTTGCCTCCCTTTCAGGACGATGCCGCTCACGTTGATTTTTGTGAAATTTCCCCGGAGTTGTCGCGGGATTTTCGCGCTCTGCGTATATGGTTACCTCTAAAACTATTCGGATGGGATACATTCACGCAATATCTCGACCAGAAAATCGACCTGTGTACGCAAGCCTATGATGCTGTAAAGTCATTAGAGCACATTCAAATAATGTCGTCTTTACAACTTAGTACATTCGCGTTTCGCTTATCTCCCGCTGATTTCCCATCGGAAACCGCAGCGTTAAACGTACTGAATCACGATTTCCTGGAACGCATCAACGCCCAACGTAAAATTTTTTTGTCCGGTACGACAATTGATGGCGAGTTTTTGATAAGAATCTGCGTGTTGTGTTTTCGGACACACCAAAAACACATCGAGCAATGCATTACAGCAATAAAAAACGCTATTACTCCAGCTATCGAGCACTACAAATCAGTCGATTAAAGCCCACGCTTGTTGTAGAATAATGACTTGCTACAATATTCGAATCCAACGACATCGGAATAACTTCCAAACCGACCCTCTCGGAGTACTCAGATGAATCCCCCGCATCACCCTCCCTTGAAACGGCGCTGGTATCAGGCCATCGGTCCGGGACTGATTACAGCCTGCGTTGTGATCGGTCCCGGTAGTATCCTCACAAGCAGCAAGGTTGGGGCTACCGGAGAGTATTCCATGCTGTGGGTCGTCATCGCCGCATGTATTTTTATGATGTTCTATATGCAAATGGGCGCGCGATTAGGTGTCGTTGCTAGTGAATCTCCGGGTGAGATTCTCACTCGCAAAGCTGGGCGATGGTTAGCAATCGTCGTTGGGATAGCCGTATTTTTCATTTCAACAGCCTTCCAATTTGGTAATAACCTCGGCGTTCAATCTGCTTTCGACGTCTTTCTTTCCTCGAATTGGTCCATCGCGTTAGTCGTCGGTTTCAACGCACTCTCTATTTCATTCCTATTCTTCTTTAAAGATTTCTATCAAGCTCTTGAAAAACTGATGATGTGTTTTGTGGGTCTAATGCTGACCTGTTTTGCAATTAACCTATTCTTTGCCGGACCCGAAATAGTAGCATTTTCCAGAGGCCTGCTACCAACCGCTGGCGCGTTTAATAACATTGAAGTCCTTGGACTAGTAGGCACAACCTTCGTTGTCGCGGCAGCCTATTTTCAAGCTTACTTGGCAAAACAAAAAGGCTGGTCCCCCACCGAATTAAAAACCGTAATTATCGACGCCCGTGTTGGCTCGGCCATTATGGCCGTCATTACAATTATGCTGATGTCCACAGCCGCCGCTGTCCTCGCTGGGAAAGACCTGGCAGATGTTGAACAAGTGGCCGCTGCGCTGGAACCGGCATTTGGGAATAAAGGCAAGATTCTATTTTGTGTGGGATTGTTTTCCGCCGCATATTCATCATTTTTAGTCAATTCAATGATCGCGGGTTTTATCCTCTCTGATGGTTTGGGTTTGGGTTCTACTTCAAACAGCCTTGGTCCCAAGGTACTTACGACGGTTGTATTGCTTACCGGGATGATCGTCGCGTTACTCGTAAAGGGAACCGGCATGAGTGCGGTACCTGCAGTTGTTGCCGCCCAGGCGGTAACCGTCATCGCTGGTCCGCTTATCGCAGGTGTACTATTGTGGTTGACAAATTCACCCGATGTAATGGGCGAACGCACGAACGGTTTCTTAACTAACATATTTGGTGTAATTGGCTTCCTCATATTGCTTGCGATTGCTGCTTATGTTGCCACGGTAAAGATACCAGCGGGTCTAGAAAAAATGGGAAGAGACGAGACCGTCTCATTTCAACAAATTCCAAATGGAAACGCCACCGTGACTGTGACGCTTGAGAACTCGCCCCTATTACCTCGTCTATCACTTTCAGAAAATAGCTGACATGACCGACTGTATCGAAGATGATCTATTATTGCTAAACGAACGTTTGCTCCAGGCCATTGATTCCAAGGATTGGGAAACCTACACCCAACTTTGCGACGATTCGCTGACCGCCTACGAACCCGAAGCGTTAGGCCAACTCGTCGAAGGTTTACCATTCCACTACTTTTACCTCAATCGCGACTCTGATTCGGCTAGGCAATCGACAATTTGTTCGCCGCGTATTCGAATGCTGGGAGAAAATGCCGCTTGCGTAACATACGCCCGGTTGTTACAAGCAATTGACGCCGAAGCCCATGAGTCGGTTGGGAGTTATGAAGAAACACGAATTTGGGAAAAACAGAATGGTCAATGGAAACATGTACATTTCCACCGATCATTTGCGGGTAGTGTCGAACTGGGCTAAGATTTTATTATCCTTATTTTCGTTAAATCAGATCGCGACTTCTCAACTTTTTTACTACGCACTGGTCTTTTTATGACGTGTTATCTAATCTCTGGTGCAACCGGTTTCGTCGGAACCAATTTTCTACTTAACTTGACGAGCGAGGATCAATATCGAGTTCTGTCTCGTGACCCTGCTAACGCAGCCAAAAGATGCAAATCACTCAACAGCCCAGCAGAATTCTTGGGTGGCGTTCAATGGGAACCCACCGTTGGCGATCCGCCTCGGAATGCCTTTGACACCATTGACACACTTGTTAACTTTAGCGGTGAATCCGTCGCCACAGGTCGCTGGACAGAATCGAAAAAAAAGCGAATCTATGAAAGTCGCGTCGAGGGCACAAAAAACCTCACCCATTTTCTCTTGCGGGGGTCTCATAGCATCAAGACGTTTATGTCATGTTCAGCGGTCGGTTATTATGGCTTTCCTGGCGACGCTGAATTAACGGAACTAAGCGCTGCCGGATCGGATTTTCTTTCGACCGTCGTACAGGACTGGGAAGCACCGTTAACGGAACTAGAACACACCGACATACGCGTGATCACCACCCGCCTAGGCGTGCCATTGGGGCTCGATGGTGGCGCTTTTCCCCAGATGGTCAAACCATTTAAGATGTTCGTGGGCGGACGTATTGGTTCCGGACAACAATGGGTTCCATGGATTCACATTAATGACTGTATCGCCGCGCTCACATTCCTGATCGCTGACACTAGATGTTCCGGGATATATAACGTGGTCGCACCACAATCTGCCACAAACATGCAACTGACAGCAGCCATCGCTAAATCGTTGAAGAGACCTGCAATATTTCCCATGCCTGCTTTTATCTTGCGAATACTGCTAGGCGGTTTTGCAGAGGTGCTATTAGAATCTCAAAGGGTCGTACCGCAGCGTTTAATCGAAGCATCTTTCAAGTTCACCCACTCCACTATAGATACCGCAGTTTCCAACCTATTATCACCAAACCAATGAGTTCCAACCACGCCTCCAATACTAGAAACTGGAATAGACTCAATACTTCGGTCGTCAAATGCAAAGCTTGTCCTCGGCTTATCGAGCATTGCCAAGAAATCGCGAAAATTAAACGACGAGCATTTATTGACGAACAATATTGGGGCAAACCGGTCGCCAATTTTGGAGATCCCCGTGCGGAGTTGTTGATAGTCGGTTTGGCCCCTGGCGCACACGGCGCCAATCGTACCGGTCGCATCTTTACTGGCGACCGCAGTGGAGAATGGCTCTACCGGGCCCTGCACTTAGCCGGATTCGCCAATCAGCGCGAATCAACACATACCAACGATGGGCTTGAGTTGTTCAATTGTGCCATTACGAATGTTTGTCATTGTGCGCCGCCGCTGAACAGGCCTACCCACGAGGAAATTCAAAATTGCCAACCGTGGCTCACGCAGTTAGTGGCCATTCTTCCGGTGAAGGTGTTTTTAGCCTTTGGACAAATCGCTTGGCGCGCAACGGCAGAATATTTGCGCCATCATGATCTATACGATGGCCCGCTACCAAAATTCAGTCACGGGGCTATGTTTCATTTGCCCGACGGTCGCATATTACTTGGAAGTTATCACCCAAGCCAACAGAACACGTTTACCGGGCGTCTAACGCGGCCGATGCTCAACCGCATTTTCAAGACGGCGAAACGCTTACTCTACTAGCCTCATTCACCAAAGTCTTCGACGTTAGCCGCCACATTATAACGATAGCCATTGGCCCGATCTACGCTATCAAAGTGAGTAGGCAAGTCCACCACAAAATGGATTGCCAACGGACACGACTTCAGGCCACTAGAATCACGCTCTGTTGCTAAGCGGGCGACACCAAGCCTATTACAAATTGACAGGCCCGGATTTTCAAACGCCTCACCTGCTAATCGCAAAATCGCCACGGACATCCCGCCACATGCAATGGATATGACTTGCCGGATTTCCAGCTGCATCCGGTTGCGTGTTTACAAATTCAATCTCGAATGTTGGTCCCTGAATTCGGTAGTAGTGTCCGACACCTGGTTTCGTGGCGCCGGCCCAAGCAAAATGCACGTTGTTCCACTTGCCTTCAGCAATATCACTTAATCGTTCCTGCATAATAGTCGGCGCCATGGTCGCGGCGTAAACCCGTACAATTTTGCGTAACAACTTGCGTTGAACGTCATTCAAATCAGTCCACGCAATACCAATTGGTTTCCCGAGCGGGACCTGTGCTGCGCCAGCGCTACGCACTTCGCGGGGAGCCTTTTCGTCCACAATTGCAATCAAGGCTTGATCAGCGTCTAGCATATTTACGAGTTCAAAAGCGAACACTTCTTCGTTTTTCAATACGCGAGTACCGGCTTTAATTTTCCCCACATCGGCTTTCACGACAGTCGGGTTAGCACATAGAACTTGCGGTGTCGATGAAACAACTTTGCTGTCTTTGACGACAAAGTTCAATGACAAATGGTGGCCTTCAATACTTAGGCCCCACGTACCCTTTTCACCTGGATCGCCGAAAATAGTGTAATAATATCGCAGGGTATCCCTCGCAAACTTGCCAGGGTTATCTTTTTCTAAATCTTGAAGAACTGCCTCAAGGGCCATAATCTGCCGTACTTTACGATGGCCAAGTACACTTAAACCCGCTTTCAATACAGCACCGGCAGCTGTTTTTTGCGGTTTAGTCATACTGCGGACCATCAGGCCTTTGCGTTGAGCCTTGGGGATGAAGTGCCAATCAACCCGTCGTTCATCGTCGTAGGCCAGCACTGCAACCTTGACCTGCTCTGGTTTCAAAGTGTCTTTGAAGGCGATCGCCGCTGTCACCAACGCTTCCCCGGGAGGTGCCGCTGTCTCTTGCATCCCAAGCCCAGCAGTGATAGCGATCACAAAAATCAAACTGGTTACAATGTGTGGCATTCTTGTCATTTGGTCCCTGACCCTACTGTGTTGTTGGACATGCGATGTATAATAAACAAAACGGTTAACTCCCTATAACTATAGTGCACACAATCGTTTTATTCTACCTACCGTAAGTTCTTCTTGTGGCAATCCCAGTGTTCAAATACATCCATCGTTTTCACCGATTGATAATCACCGGTGTTCCGTTCTACGCTATCGCACTACTCGCGGCCTGTGATGCTCCGTTGCCCGAACCGCAACAGTCCACATCCATAACGCCCCAAAAAACGACGCGTCAAATCATTACCGACACACTGTCCAATCCCGCTGCCACGACTCTACATCTGGACGGACTCAAAGTAACAGATGAGGATCTACTGTTACTCACCGACAGTAATAATATCACGAGTCTACTGATTGACAGTAGCGTGGTATCTCATAAAGGACTGATCCCCCTGCAGTCCATGAAAAATCTTACTCAACTGCGCATCCGGTCTCGCTTAACCGACGCCGCTATCCCCGTTATCCTAAATCTGAAGTCATTACAATTTTTGAATCTGCCGCAAGCCGACTTTACGGACACAGGAATACACATTTTATCGTCCCACCCAAACATCCAGTTATTACGAATAGGCGGAAACCGTTTATCCAATAAGGCACTCGAATCCATTGCGACAATGTCGTCTCTATCATTTCTGCACTTGATTGCCGTCCCGATTAATGACCAAGGACTACCATCACTCTACGGCATGCAGCACCTACAGTCACTTTACCTCGACGACACAGATACTACGGATGCGGGCCTGGCAAAACTACTCGAAGCGCTCCCCCATCTCCACCTACACATAAATCAAAATCACATCGATCGCGATCCCAACAAACACGAGCACTGAAAAACATTCCACTTGGGCAGTTTCTTAATCAGCAAGCTACTTTCATCGCATCGTACAACTCATTACCGCAGCTATATCTTCCGGGCGATTTTGAATAGACAAAGCCTGAATAATGTTCGCGAGAAGCCGCGTCACCGATTGCCGGCGTGTAGCAACTTCAATAACCGCAGAATTTATCTCTGGTATTTTTTGCCGGCCCATCATTTTTCTAATCCGCGAGTAAACCTCGGACTCACTCATTAATTTACCACTAAAAAAGCCACCAACAATCATCCGCTCGTTGTCGATAGTCAGCCGCGCCAAAAAATACCCCGCAGTATTGAGACCAATCACGTCCACCCCACAGCGACCCGCAACCAACTAGTATAACAAAGCCAACGTAATCGGGATGCCACGCTTGCACTCCAGCACGTTGGGTAACAAACTGTTCTTTGGATTATAGAAGTTTCCGGTATCACCTCGAAACCCAAGCCCCTCAAAGAGTACCTGATGTAAATGTGCAATCAAGGCACGATCGCTGCCACTAGTAACTCGCTTGGTAACTTGTTTTGCTATATCACCCAACTCCAAAGCGACAAGTTGCAGAGAAACTTGCCGGTCAAAACGCATTGCAATCGCAGTTACAGCACTACAAATACCTATATTTGTTTCGCGACACCCTATTTGGGAAACAAACATGTCGAATGCAACCTGGTTGCAGTAAAGCGGTTTTTGCATGTATGTAGCCCTCACTAGCGGATAAAGCGTTCGTTGTGGTTTATCAAAACTAGCAATCTTCCAACAATTGATTGTGAAGCTACAATATTTTCCGTAGAAAAGTCAAATATACTTACCCATAAAGCTTGCCCTTAAAATGAGACTCGCAGCGCGCTCATGAAAATACTATACTTACCAAACACAGCAGCATGTAATCTGCCACTGTCGTTATATATTTGCTTTACGCATCAACGTTCAATTAGTTATCTACTGCCCAAGAACCGGTTACCTCAATGCCTGCTGAATTCAATGTTGATGCCAAGGAGCAAGTTCGACAACTAACGGACATTGTTGACTTAACCGGGCAAAGTATTCATTTGCAAAAGCGAGGGCGTATCTACGTGGGATTGTGCCCATGGCACGATGATGAACGGCCTAGCATGCAGGTCGACCCCGAACGTCAAACTTGGAAATGCTGGGTCTGTGACATTGGCGGTGATATTTTTAGTTTTGTCATGCAACGCGAAGGTGTTGATTTCCGCGAAGCTCTTGAACTTCTTGCCGAGGCAGCGGGCATTCAGCTTTCCGGTCCCCGCCGTGACGACATCCAAGCAGGTTCTCCCAATGACAAGAAAACCCTTTATGCCGCTGCCGCTTGGGCTAAGAATATTTTTCACCAATACCTTTTACATCATGCCGACGCGCAGATTGCTAGAGACTATTTCACACAACGTGGCATAAGTAATGAAAGTCTAACAACGTACCAAGTCGGTTTCGCGCCAAACCGCTGGGATTTTTTGGCAAACCAAATAGCCAACTCGCCCTATTCCCATGAAGTCCTTAAGGCCGTGGCCCTACTGGGGCACAACGCAGATCGTAACAGCTACTACGATTTTTTCAGGGGGCGGGTGCTTTTCCCCATTCACGATACACAAAATCGCACCGTCGCATTTGGCGGTCGAATACTACCCCAGTTCGCTGACGACCGCGCCGCAAAATACGTTAATTCCCCCGAGACCCTTATATTTTCCAAAAGCGAACAACTTTACGGTATCGACATTTCACTCGATGCTATACGCAAAGGAGGTAAGGCACTCGTGATGGAAGGGTACACCGACGTGATAGTCGCAAACCAATACGGCGTTACCAATGTTGTCGCGGTACTCGGAACCGCAATTAACGATATCCACGTGCAACACTTAAAACGAATCGCGCAGGAAGTAACACTGGTCCTCGACGGAGATGACGCTGGTCGTCGGCGCGCCAACGAGGTACTAGAGCACTTTGTCAAGGGACATCTTGACCTCCGTATTCTGACGCTCCCAGATGGCCTCGATCCATGTGATTATCTTCAGAACCATGGCACCAGTTCCTTCTTTGATCTAATCAACACATCAGTCGATGCCTTGCAACACAAAGTTAACATCGAGTTAGTGGGCATAAACCCCGCAGTTGACACTCACAAAAGTGCGTTGGCCATTCACAATATTTTATCCACGCTCGCCATGGTTCCCCGCGACCAAACAATTTCCGATGTTGACTACAGACGCAGGGAACAACTAATTCTGGGACGATTAGGGCGGGCCTTTTCCCTGCCCGCAGATGACTTACGGCAGCAACTCAGCACCATTCGCCGCAACGGTGGTTCGCAAACCGTGATACAAACAACCGAGAAAACTAATCCGTCATCTCCTCAACCGGATGTTTTAGATGCCACAGAAGCAGAAATTCTTGAATTACTCGTTTCACACCCCGAACTAACCCCGGGGGCCATACGCAGTTTTGACCCCTATATGTTTCGCTCCGACAACTTGCGATATATTTTTGAGTTTTTATCTGAGTTTGTGAATCAGGGAGAAGAAATATCTTTTGACCAATTATTATTGAAAATTGATGACCCTATACTCAAATTCGTATTGGTTCAGGCAGAAGAAAACGCTAAAAACAAAGAATCGACCGTGCAACTTACGCCAACTGCTCGACTTGAATCCTTAATTGAAAAGTTTCAACGCGAAATACGTGACGGAGAAGAACGCGAGACAATCCGGAAGTTACGCAATAACGAAGTCAACGCCGACGAAGAGATGATACTTTTGCAAGAACTTCTAGAGCAACAACGACTTGATCGGGGTTTATCCGACTGACGACAAATGGATTTATCGTCAGGCAGTGATAACAACAATTTTATATCGGGTGTCCAGGACGCGCATGAAGCGCAGGAGGGTTACGACACATGGAGCTATTTGAAGAACAATTTGAAATACTTGCCGTCAAAGGAAAATCACAAGGTTACCTAACGCTCGACGAAATTAATGACTGTTTGCCTGATGACGATTTTTCACCCGAAAGCGTCGACGAACTGCTGATCAAATTAGAATCGCAAGGGATTAAGGTCATTTCCAAGGCGCCGGAACCGTCTACCGACTCCCTCCGAACGCCGACGACCCCCACCCCAAAACAACCGGCCACGACCGGAATGCCCAAACTAAGCGACGACCCAATTCGACTCTATCTAACGCAAATGTCCGAAATCCCGCTCTTGACCCGAGACCAGGAAATATCATTGGCAAAACAAATCGAAAAGAACCGGCGCATGTTTCGGCGAAGTGTACTCGGTTGTGATTTTGCTATTCGCACCACATTTGAAGCCATCAAAAAAGTACACGCGGGGGAGTTGCCGTTCGACCGCACCATAAAAGTATCGTTGACTGAGCAACTCAGCAAAGAACAAATTCTGGCTCGCATGCCGCAAAACATTCCAACGATTGAGCATATTCTAGAGCAGACCAAATTTCATTATCGCATTCTCATTAGCAAATCGCAAAGCACGGAAGCTAAACGTGAAGCTCGGATTAAGTTTATTCGTGGGCGGCAAAAAGCAATCACTTTGGTAGAGGAAATGAGCCTCCGCACTCGGCGAATCTTACCACTAATGAAACAACTGAAGGAGTTTTCTCAGCGGATGCAGTTGCTTGTTCAAGAATTAGCTGATCTCAAAGGCAAACGCTCTAAAGACGCACGGTATCGCCAAGCAAACCTGAAACGCGAATTACGGGACTTAATGCTGATCACGCAGGAAACTCCAGCTAGTTTGCTCAAACGATGCGAACTCTGTCAAAAACGTTTTGAGAAATATGACAATATTAAACGCGACCTATCTAGTGGCAACCTCCGACTGGTGGTTTCCATTGCAAAGAAATACCGCAATAGAGGCATGAGTTTTCTCGACCTCATTCAAGAAGGAAATACGGGGTTGATGCGGGCCGTTGATAAATACGAATATCGCCGGGGCTTCAAATTCTCAACCTACGCAACTTGGTGGATCCGACAAGCGATCACTCGCGCAATCGCTGACCAGGGTCGCACAATCCGGATCCCCGTTCATATGATTGACATACTATCAAAACTGCGAAATCTTCAAACCCAAATGTTACAAGAATTGGGTCGTAAACCGACGATGCATGAAATGTCGAAACGGTGTGGTGTCGACGTCGACGAGGTACGCCGCATTCTTGATATTGGTCGCCACCCGGTCTCCCTCGATAAACCCGTGGGAGACGGAGCCGACAACAGTTTTGGCGAGTTTGTTCAGGATTCTGGACAGGATAATCCAGTACAAAATGCCAACAATACAATACTTCGCAAACAAATCGAAGGTATCCTCAAAACACTGACCTACCGTGAGCGTGAGATCATTCGCCTACGCTATGGACTTGGGGACGGATACACCTACACCCTCGAGGAAGTAGGTCGTATCTTTAAGGTCACTCGGGAACGCGTACGACAAATTGAGGCCAAAGCAGTGCGTAAACTTCAAAATCCCGTTCGTAGTCAGCAAATCGAAGGGTTCTTAGCAGAGAAGCAAGAATAACCGCATCTTGGCCTGCCGCCGTTGGCAGCCAATTTGTCTTTTCAATCTAAGATCAGCGCTAAGAACACGACTGGGATAGTGCACAAGAGCCTTAATATTTGTTATCATCAAGCAATAATATTAGTGATATTTAAAATCTAACTGCTTGCTCGGATACACAAATATGACCGCCACCGTTGACATCTTACGCGATCTACACCGAATTCACGCGCAGCTAACTGACTTGCGTGCTCGCCTCGAACGCTGTCCCAAGCAGCTCGACGCGGCACAAACTCGCCTCGTTCAAGCCGAGTCTGCACACGAGCTTCAAAAATCCGACATCCAACGATTGGTACTCGCCTCTAAAGAACAGGAATTATTACTTGGCGAACGAGAGGCCCGCGTCGAAACATTGCGAGGCAAATTGAAGGAATGCTCAAGTAACAAGGAATACCAAACACTGAATGATGAAATCACTGCTATCAACGAAATCGTCAGCAGCATTTCGGACGAGATTTTGCAGCAGTATGATAATCTAGAAATAGAACAATCGACACTTGACTCGTTACATAGCGAAATCGATATTTCACAATCGTCATTGACCGAAACCGAATCTCGCATCGTCCTGGAAGAATCAACATTGACGACGGAAATCGCGCGAATTGAGTTGCAGCTTAAAAGCGCGGAAAATGACTTACCCCACGATTATCGCGGTGAATATGGACGCATGACCGAGGCCCGGGGAGCGGAAGGACTGGCCGAAGTGGCAGATAACTGTTGCGGTACCTGTTTTCAACAAATCACATTGCAAATGGAAAGTGAGTTACGTATTGGAAAAATGGTCCAATGCAAATCTTGCGCAGCAATTCTATACTCCGCCCAATAGTGTCAAGAAATGCGGCTACCGTTATCCCATATACTCAGGCACCATAAATACTCAGAAAATCGAGGACTTCTATGAGCAGCGTACCAATGACCCGTGAAGCGTATCAGCGCAAGCGAGCAGAAGTTGAACTTATGGAGGGCGATCAAATGTCAGCAATCACCGAAAAGATCGCTGAGGCCCGCGCAGAAGGTGACTTAAAGGAAAACGCTGAATACCACGCCCAACGCGAGGCGCAAGGCTTGTTGCAAGCAAAAATCAATCAAGTTAAGGGTGAATTATCGCGTGCGCAAATCATCGACATGGCCAAAGTCCCCAGGGATGAAGTCGCCTTTGGCGCTACGGTAAAGGTTCTCGATCTTGATTTTGATGACGAAGAAGAAATGACACTCGTGGGTGCCGGCGACGAGAATTATGACGTCGGTAAATATCTAATCACCAGTCCAATTGGGCAAGGCCTTCTAGGGAGTAAAGTCGACGATCTCGTTGAAATCGAGGTTCCCGCCGGTACCATGCGCTTCAAAATCCTCGAAATCCGCTACGATTAGTTGCCTGTAGCTTCGTAAACAAACCTTCACCAATTCGTGTCGATTCGTGGTTGCGTTTCTGCCGATACTAGCATCAGTTGACCTTTGGTGGTGAGTGTTTTATGTGCGTTTCATTTCAAATTCGATCATCGCAGCCGCACGACCAGGATTTGATACTTAAACTTATCGAACCTTTTGTCGAACAGCGGTTGCTAATTCCTCGTTCCGCAGAAGAAATGTCCGATTTGTTAGGTCTCGGATTTGTCGCTGTAGCTGGCGACGAATTGGTCGGTTTTGCCGCTATCGAGATTTATTCGCGCAAACTTGCTGAGATACAGTGCTTAGCAGTTTCCTCACAGGCGCATGGGATGGGCATCGGCAGCGAGTTGGTTGCAGCCTGCCTCAACATAGCTAAGAAACGCCAAGTCTTAGAAGTAATGGCCATTTCCTCCTCTGGTAATTTTCTTGAGAAATGTGGCTTTGATTATTCTCTGCCGGGACATAAGCGGGCACTCTTCTATAACACTGGTGACAATTAGCGACTCCCAAATCAGGATATTGTTCCCGCTAGCCACAATCCCAACTGAAGCAACAAATCTTTCGACCCGATCTGCTATAATTTATTTGTAGCGCCCACGCTGCGCCGCACCCGTGTTTCCTCGGCCGCTAAATTGAGTATCACTATCGAATCGTGAAACTGGAAAACAACATCATGCAACGGCGAATACTGTTACAACACGCAACCGCAGCAACCGTCGTTGCCACCACAGCGCCGCTTTCGACTAAACTGGCTCGAGCAGCTAACAGCGGCCCCAATGACAAAATTCGCATTGGAATGATCGGCACCCACGGTCGTGCAGGTTTCCTGATGCGTACGTTCGCCGCTCAAAACGACGTAGAGTTAGTTGGCTTAGCCGACGTCGACACTCGCAAACACGTGGCTGCAGTTGACGCAGTAAAATCTGTTGCCGGTAATTCACCCTATATTACGTCGGACTACCGCCATCTAATCGACGATAAGAGTATCGATGCTATCATCGTTGGCACACCGGACCATTGGCACGCCATCCCAACCATTCAAGCCTGTCAGGCGGGAAAAGACGTGTATGTCGAAAAACCCGATGGGCACAATATGCTTGAAGGGCAACGTATGGTTCAAGCCGGAACCAAGTACAAACGAATTATCCAAATGGGGACTCAATCCCGCACGAGTTCTCATTTCCAGAAAGCTATGCAATGGATATCACGGGGCGAGTTAGGCAAGGTACTTGTAGCCAAAGCGTGGGAGAGCGCCAAACAATCAAATATTGGTAACCCAGCGGACACTCAACCACCAGCAGGCGTCGATTATGATATGTGGCTCGGCCCCGCACCATCACGCCCGTTTAACGTGCGGCGGTTTCACGGTAATTGGCGTTGGTTTTTAGACTACGGTTCCGGCGACTTGGGTAATGATGGGGTACACCGAATCGACGTCGCCAAATGGGCTCTTGATACGGCCGGTCGAGCTCAAGGCATGCCCCCGTTATACATGCCAAGTAAAATTTCAGCTCTTGGCGGTAAATGGTATTTTGATGACCTACAAGAGTGGCCGGACACGCTACAAGCAACCTATCAATTTGCGGGTACAGATACAATGCCCGGCCGTTTACTTAGCTATGAAATGAGGATCTGGACGCCTTATAAATACTATGATGAAACCGAGGGAGTGGTGCTTTATGGGGACAAGGGTTATATGATCATTGGCAATCGTCGATGGCGGGCGTTTGATCCCGCTAATAAAGTCATCGCCCAAGATAGTGGTCAGAACGACGGCGTATCACACATCCGCAATTTCCTCGACTCTATGAGATCTCGGAAAAAGCCCAATGCGGACCTAGCAACGGTCGGTCACCCATCAAGTGTACTTTGTCACGCCGCGAATGTGTCATGGCGGCTGGGCAGGCAACTTAATTTAGACGCTACCACGGAAATGTTCATTAAT
Source organism: Planctomycetaceae bacterium (assembly GCA_018660825.1). Taxonomy (GTDB): domain Bacteria; phylum Planctomycetota; class Planctomycetia; order Pirellulales; family Pirellulaceae; genus UBA721. The sequence continues at coordinate 23,218 of JABJJO010000150.1, forward strand.
GACGATCAGGCGAATCTTTTGCGTAGCAGGCCCGAATATCGCAAACCGTGGACTCTGCCCGAGGTTTAATTACCATTAACTTTGCGGACAAATAATCCAACACGTTGTTTAATGGCATCACGCGCTTCTCGAAACGCTATCAGCTGTTCGTGTCTGCTGCCACAGGAATCAGCCGGATCCGGAAATGGCCAGTGCAGCACTAATTCAGCATTACTAAATGCGGGGCATTCTTCCGCCGCCCCGTCACAAACGGTAACCACAAAGTCCCATTTTTCTTTCGTAAATGGCGCCAGTGACTTACTTGCCTGCGAAGTGATGTCAATTGCGTCTTCCCCCATAGTCGTAATTGCTAAAGGGTGGACGTATCCTATGGGTTTCGTACCAGCCGACTCACACCTCCACTGACCATCCGTAAATAGGCGGAAATATGCTTCCGCCATCTGGCTCCGACATGAATTCCCCGTGCAAAGAACGAGAACCGAATGAGTCATCGCAATCCCTGTCTCAAAAATATAATACTAACTGACATCTCAATGAATTAAGATTTGTGTCTCAGATCAAACTGCTGCAACGTACGCTCTAAAGTATCGAGTAACCTGACCAGTTGAGGCGCCGACATAAAAACGCGACTGGTCACCACTGACTTTGGAAACATGTTTGCGACAAAATCCAGCTTAAACTCCGAATCTGTGTGGCCAATAATGAGTCCATTGGCATAAACGCCGACCTGCACGTCGTCAGGCACGGATATGTCGTCATATAACTCCGCTGGGCTCTGTTTATTGGCTTTTGCCACTGGCGCTTCGCTGTCACCCTCGGCAACAAATTTGTCCGCCGACGATATCCGCTCGGTTGGGCCGTCAGGAACTGGGATTGCAACTCCAACAAACTGTTCCGTACCAATAGAATCGCGGAAATTTCCGTCCTCGGCGTGACATTCCGTACCGCCTGCGGTTGGGGTGGCGTCCGCCGACTCCTCTCGCTTCACCGAATCGCCTCGCGCGGCAAATGACGCGACGTTGCGGTGGATTGCCGCCACCATTCGTCGTAGCGCCTCATGCGTACAGATAACGCGCGCGACTACTGTACTGGGAGCACCGATAACTAAGACGAAATCTAAAACAAATTCTGTGTTGCCGGTAACAACTATCACACCCGTGCTAAATACACCCCGGCTAACCTGCTCGGGAACTAAAGCCGACACTGGTCGCACGGTAACACTCGCATCGTTTTCAGGATTTTCTTCCTTTTTTTTCGAAGCCATCTCTATTTCGAGCTACCTATTCTGAAGAAGTTCTACCTCAATAATTAGCGCGGATCAACCGAATCGAAGACCGCAACGATATAAAACGCCACAGAGACTAAACTCGCAATTCCTTGAGACGGCCACTGCTATCACCAATTGACGCGATACCGGCATCCATTCTATCGAGCATTGATAAAAACAGGTTGTTCAATGGCACTTCCTTACCAAGATCGATATGACGACCAGTATCAATCGTACCATTTGCTCCGCCGGCTACAACGATCGGTAAATCATCATGCGAATGGCGATTGGCATCGCTGATTCCACTTCCATAGACAATCATCGAATGATCGAGTAAATTTCCGTCACCCTCAGAAATCGATTTAAGTTTTTTAAGGAAGTAAGAGAATCCTTGGCAAAGGTATTCGTCTATTTTTCGGATTTTCTCCATCAAAGCGTCGTCATTGCGGTGATGGGAAAGTTGGTGATGTCCTTCGTTGACACCGACCATTTTATAGCTTCTATTGCTGCCAGCATTTCCTAACATCAGCGTCGAGATCCGTGTCGCATCCGTTTGGAACGCCAGTGCCATGATGTCATACATCAAATGCATGTGTTGTTGAAAATCGCTTGGTACACTATCGGGCAATTTAAGATCGGGCCGTTCAATATTAGAAGCATCCTGTGCACGCAACACGCGTACCTCCAACTCCCGAACGCTCTGGAAATACTCATCCATTTTCCGCTGATCCGTAACGCCAAGTTGTTTCTTTAACTGCAGAGCATCTTGTTTGACAAGGTCCAAAATACTGGCCTTGTAAAAATCCCGCTTCTTCTGACTCACACTATTTTCTTTGCCATCGCCAAATAACCGTTCAAATGCTAGTCGCGGATTTATCTCTTTTGCCATCGGGGTGTGACCCGTTTTCCAAGATATGTTATTAGAGTAGGCGCAACTATATCCGGAATCGCAATTACCTGCGTTTCGACCCTGTCTCAATCCAAGTTCCAAAGATGGGATTCGTGTGCGGTCCCCCACTCGTTTGGCTGCCGCTTGGTCAACTGAAACGCCAACTTTGATGTCCGCTCCGGATGTTTTATAGGGGTGGGCTCCAGTCAAATACGTCGACGCGCATCGCGCGTGGTCACCGGGACCGTCTCCATGAGCTCGCCCCCAATTCTGGGCTAGTCCTGTGACCACATTGATGTCGGATTTGTGCTCCTGTAGTTGCTCCAAGGTTCGGGGCAGTTCATACTGCGAACCCTGTGTTGTGGGTTTCCACGAGTCCATAATCGCGCCATTGGCAAAAAACACAAAGGCCATCCTTGTCGGATTTCCAGCAACCGCATCACTCGCTAAGGATTTTAAATGCATAATCTCCAACATCGGCAGGCCCATGCATAAACCAAATCCCCGCAGCAATGTCCGTCGTTTAATGTCAGCCGTCATTATTTTTCCTCACCTCGTCGTTTTAAAAATGGATCACTCAGTACAATCTCCGAGATGATCGTTTGGAATCTATATTCGTCCTTTTTCAATTGTTTCATTATTTTGTCAACGGCGCATTCATCGTAGTAATTCAGTCCGCGACCCAACGCAAAAACCAACATCCGCTCGGTTAACGTCCGAGCGAACGCTGCACCTCTACTAGTAAGTATATCCACTAACTCCATGGGTCCGTCGAATTTTTCACCTGTTGGTAATATACCTGAGGAATCTACCGGGAATTCGCCATCTTTGATGCGGTATTTACCGATCCCATCGAAATTTTCAAATCCAAAACCAAGCGGATCCATTTGGTTATGACAACTAGCACAAACGGCATTCTCGCGATGCAAATTGAGTTGTTCTCGAAAACTAGAGTTTGGCAATGCCTTTCCTGCCACCTCAATTACGGGTACATCTGCGGGTGGATCGGGAGGACGAACGCCGAGTATATTTTGCATAATCCATTTGCCTCGTTTAACGGGTGCCGTACGATTGGGATTGGATGTTAATGTTAGAATACTCGCATGTGTTAGAATCCCCGATCGTGGTATCCCCGCGAGAGAAACTCGCACATACTGATCACTGTCACTCGCGGGTACAACGACTTGCAATCCATAGTGCGCCGCCAGCGTCTGATTCACGAACGTATACTTACCATTGATAAAGTCAAACACAGGCAGATTTTCTTGCAGGACGTGCTCAAAAAAGAGCTCCGTCTCTCGCTGCATCGAATCTCGTAGTTCATCGGTGAACTCGTAAACATTAGGATCTGGTACCACTTCGTTGAGATTGCGAAGATTTAGCCATTGCGTCGCAAACCCCGCGGTCAAACCTTGCACCCGAGGGTCACTCAACATCCTAGACAATTGAGCACGTAATACCTTTTGATTCGATAACGTCCCCTCTCTCGCAAGGTTAAGTAACTCGTCATCAGGCGTACTACACCAAATAAAATACGACAGACGACTGGCCAATTCAAAATCATCCAGATCACGAATGCCCTTTACTGAACCTGCCCCCTCGCCACCTTCCAAGCGAAATATAAATCGCGGTGACACTAATATTGCGTTAACCGCAACCTGAATGCCTCGTTGAAAACTCTCCCCCTTATTCACGACCAATTGCACCAGCGTTTTATAAGGCTCTAGTTCTTTCGGACTTAATTCACGACGGAATACTCGATGAATAATCATGTCCAGCACAGCCGCAGCTTCATTGCTGACGTTGCTAGATTCCAGAGGAAGGTTATCGTGAATCAATTTATTAAAAGAAGATAATTCATCCACGGCCACGGATGTCGGGCCAACCAATGTCACGTTAGAAAAATAAATATTACGATCTCGCTGCGATGGATCTGGGTGTTTCGGATTATAAAAGTCATTCACGAATGAGAGTGCAATTTTATGCTGCCCAACAGAAAGTTCCATTTTAACGGTATATTTTCGCGGATCGTCTCGCCCAGCTGACACCGACTGTTTAAACACGTTTTTTCCGCCCAAGGCCAGTTCCATCTTCGCTAATTCCGGTCCGGCTTGTTGCGCGCCAACATCCACTGAAAACTCATAGCTACCCGTAGTTTCAATACTCACGAGTAGAGTTACGGTACCGTTGCTGTGAAAATCTATCGAAGTACCAGAAAGTCGACCACCACCCACAATCGAGATATCCTTTTTGTCTATCAGCACCTTGTTAGCGGTTTCCGATCCGGGAACATAAACAATCCGCTCGCTGACCTGTTCCGCTGCGGTAAGATATTTTTCCAATAGCAATGGTGGAAGTGATAGCACATCCCCAATATTATCGAATCCTTCTCCCACATCATCCGATGGAAAATCGTCTGCAGGCCTAAAATCTATACCAAACAAATCCCGGATAGTGTTGTTATATTCCAAACGATTTAGACGCCGAATAGTGACACGCCCTGGATCTGAAATTAGATCACAATCAATCGAATTAATTCGGTTCGCTACCCACAATTGCGTCTGTTTTGTTTCATTAGCGGTTGGTTGTTCAGCGTCTTCTGGAGGCATCGCTCCAAACCGTAACACCTCATTGACCCGCTTCCAATTCTTGCGAAACTCGAGAAAGGATCCGGTTTCCGAAACGTGGTCAACGCGAATGCCACTCATTGCCTCCTCTTGATTATGACAATCCACGCAATAGTTTTGAAAAAACTCGGACGCTCGGGCGCTGGCGATGTCATTTTTGGATTGCGCTGTAACAATAGAACATGCCGCAAAAAACCAGCAACTAATGGCGAATTTCCATATTTGCACAAGCATTAGCTATTCTCAGATAGATCGACGACGGTGGGATGGTGAAGGTGGGTACGAACAGTGTATTGTTGCCACTGCTGAATTATACACCTTTCCGCCGCGAGACGCAGGAGCAATAACTTACTTGCCCTCGTAACCCGAATAATTAAAGGATGTAATTACTCAGATCTTCGTCATCGACCACGCTTTGCAATCGCTCCGCGACATACGCTTGATTTATTTCAACCCGCCCGAGATTAATTTCGGCTGCTTCGAAACTCAGTTCTTCTAAGACACGCTCCAAAATAGTGTGCAGTCTCCGGGCGCCGATATTTTGAGCACGTTGATTTACCTCAAATGCATAATCCGCCAACGCCACAATAGCATCGTCAGTAAACACCAGTTCCACGCCCTCAGTGGCCAAAAGCGCGACGTACTGTTTGGCAAGGGAGTTTTTTGGTTCTGTTAGGATTCTCCGAAAATCATCACTAGTGAGATTGTCTAGTTCAACTCGGATTGGGAATCGCCCTTGTAACTCCGGCATCAAGTCGCTTGGTTTAGTCGCGTGAAACGCTCCGGCGGCGATGAAAAGCACGTGGTCCGTTCGCACATACCCATATTTTGTCTGCACCGTCGTGCCCTCGACAATCGGTAATAAATCCCGCTGTACGCCTTGCCGCGAGACATCAGCACTTTTCCCTTGAGTTCCGATAACTTTATCCATCTCATCGAGGAACACGATTCCCATATTTTCCGCGAGATCGATTGCCATCGCGTGAACTTTGTCGTCGTCTAGCAATTCATCACATTTCTGTTCAAGTAGCGTCACTCTCGCCTCGGCAACAGTCGCCTGCCGTTGCTGACTGTTCTTTGGCATCATCTTGTCCAGCATCCCCTGTAGGTCCATGTCTAAACCCTCCATGCCCATCCCACCAATCATCACCGGCGAGTTTTTTTGTTGAGTAGTGATTTCAATGGTTCGTTGGTCAAGTTCGCCAGCCAACAACATCGCTCGCATTTTTTCTCGTGTTCGCTGATATTGCGACTCAACATCCGATTGTTCACTTGCCTCGTCCGACCCCACTAACGGTGGTGGAGACACCAACATATCAAGCAATGTATTTTCAACAGCCGCTGCGGCGTGGTCCTCGATCTTAACTCGTTCTTGTTGGCGGACCAAAGCAATAGAATTATCCAGCAACTCCCGCACCATGCTTTCCACGTCACGTCCGTAATAACCCACCTCCGTATACTTAGTGGCCTCCACCTTAATGAAAGGTGCGCCAGTGAGGCGCGCGAGTCTGCGAGCTATTTCAGTTTTCCCTACGCCCGTAGGCCCGCTCATCAAAATATTTTTCGGCGCTACCTCGTCTCGCATTGCTGGATCGATTTGTTGACGCCTCCATCGATTGCGGATAGCTACTGCGACGAATCGCTTGGCTAAGTCTTGTCCCACGATGAATGCATCAAGTTTTTCAACAATCTCCCGAGGTGTCAGATCACATCGAGGGCCGGCCGTTTTGGTTGAATTTGATAATTGCATCATGTCGTTGTCGATTCTAAAGTTTGGATAATTATGTTGTGATTTGTGTAAATATCTATATCGGCAGCGATGCCAAGTGCAGTTTCAACAATTTCCTGAGCCGTTAATTCTGAATGCCTGCACAACGCCGTCGCCGCCGCCATCGCATAATTCCCACCCGATCCAATAGCCACAATTCCATCGGTCGGGCTGATCACATCACCAGTTCCGCTGACGAGCAGCGTGCTGCTGGGGTCCACTACAATCAACATCGCCTCCAGTCGGCGTAACGCTCGGTCTGTTCGCCAGTCTTTGGCCAGTTCTGTTGCCGCGCGAGGCATATTCGCTGGGTGGTCCAACAACTTCGCCTCAAAGCGTTCCAACAAAGCAAATGCATCAGCACTAGATCCAGCGAAACCACAAAGTACCTTACCGTCAAGCAACGGTCGGATTTTACGGGCGTCGGATTTCATGATAGCCGACCCTAAGGTGACTTGCCCATCGCCCCCCATCGCCACAATCCCCTGGTGACGAACCGCAAGGATCGTCGTCGCATGAAACGTTTCCGGCTTTTCACTCATTAGCGAACTCCCCACCTACATAATATATTTAACATTAACGAGGGTTAATTTTACTTCCCAAACGGTAGCTGTTAGCAACAACACCGCTCCGGCCCTAGTTACTCTTATTGTGCAACGATAACAAATTGTCGTAAATAGGCGGCTTGGAAAAACCATGCATCTCGTAGTAAACTATTGGTACACGCAATACATCCGTCAAACGCCACTAAGCCTTGGATTTACGAACACATAATGTCCCCATTGCCCACCAGTCCCCGACTCATGAATCGACAAAACACGGCGATGCTAATCGTCGACGTACAAACAGCCTTTCGTGAAGTCGTTCTCGACTTTGACCAAATGGTTTGGAATATTGACCGACTAGCACAGGCGGCAACTCTATTCGAGATACCCGTTGCTGCCACTCAACAATATTCTAAAGGGCTGGGAACAACCGTTGACCAACTAGCGAAATACTCAGACCCGCAACTCGAGAAGCTAAGCTTTAGTTGTCGAGAATTCGACACGCTCTTTGAAGAATGGAAGCGTAATGGCATCTCAATTATCGTCGTCACTGGCATTGAACTCCATGTCTGTATCCAACAAACGGTCATGGACCTATTGTCGTACGGATTCGAGATTTACTTACCCATCGATGCTGTCAGCGGGCGACTAGAACTGGATGCTAAAATTGCTATCGACCGAATGCGGGACGCTGGCACCATCGTGACAACATGTGAGTCGGCCATGTTCGAATGGTGCGATTCCGCGGTCGACCCTTGCTTTAAACAAATCAGCGAATTGGCCAAACAAACTTATTCCAAAACCTAACTTTTGCCCCCGACCATTTCAACTAGACAATTTAATAAACCCGCTGGTATATCCCATGACCAAAACCGCCACGCCCTACCCACCACTACATTCCCCCCGTCGAATCCTTATGGGCCCCGGGCCGAGTGATGTCCCACAAACCATTTTGGCCGCACTTGCCCAACCGACAGTGGGGCATCTTGACCCATTCTACCTACAAGCAATGGATGGACTGCAATCGATGTTGCGCCACGTTTTCAAAACGGACAATGAACTTACCTTTGCAGTTAGCGGTACGGGCTCCGCTGGCATGGAGACCGCGGTAGTCAATCTCGTCGAGCCTGGCGATTCCGTACTCATTTGTGTCAACGGTGTGTTTGGCAGTCGCATGGCTGACGTAGCGGAACGCGCGGGAGCGGTCGTTAATACGATCACCAAGCCTTGGGGCCAAATATTTACTACCACCGAACTCAAAAATGCGATTGTAAAATTTAAACCAAAGATCGTTGGTATTGTCATGGCAGAAACATCAACAGGGGCTTCCCAGCCAATTTCTGCCATCGCTGACGTCGTACACAACGCTGGTGGATTACTAATTGTTGATGCCGTCACATCCTTAGGCGGAATGAATGTTGAGGTAGACCAATGGGGAATCGATGTTGTATTTTCAGGCACTCAGAAATGCCTGAGTTGTCCTCCGGGATTGGCTCCAATTTCTTTTAGCCCGGCGGCTGTCGCATCTATCGAACGTCGCGCTACCAAGGTTTCCAGTTGGTATTTCGATGTTTCGATGATCGCTAATTACTGGGGCGAAAATCGCGCCTATCACCATACCGCTCCTATCAACATGACCTTTGCCCTTTATGAAGCACTTCGTCTGCTGCTTGCGGAAGGGCTCGAAGCGTGCTATGCCCGCCATGCACTGAATCATCGTGCATTAAAGAGAGGGCTGGAAATTCTCGGGTTCACGTACGCCGCAGATCCCGAACATCAACTGCCAATGCTTAACGCAGTCAATCTTCCCGCTGCTGTCGACGACGCCCAGATGCGGCTGGCACTATTAGAGCAATATAAGATAGAAATAGGCGGAGGCTTGGGGGAATTGAAGGGTAAAGTCTGGAGAATCGGCATCATGGGGCATTCCGCGAAATCTGAAAATGTACTCAGTTTACTTGAAGCGCTCGAAAATCTTTTCGTAGAAAACCGTATTGTTTGCGAATCTGGCGTTGCCTGCCGGGCAGCGAATGCTGTTTATCTAAACGGCTAGCGCGACTAATCTACGGCTAACATGTTAACATTTTTCGTTGGCAAGGTTGGGGACCTGCGGGTTGACATAACACTCACCCGAAATACACCAAAGTAATGGCTTCCGTATCAATCTTCTTTCAACGGTATCACTTTTACACCGTCACGACTGCGCAAATCTATTTCCGTCGGCTCACTACTAATCTGCAACGTTTTATTCGCGTGATAGAACGCAGTTAGCTCCGCCAGCTTTTCTGGAGCTATTTGCTCGTCAATGGTTTCCTTTCCTGGTTCACTCCCCCATAATACGCGAATTTCCGGACGCTCCTTCAAAATAACATAGTAAACGACCGTTGAATCGCGAGGGTTCATTGTCACCTCAATTCGATAAAGTCCCATTTCTTTCCAAGGAATGCCGTCAAATAAACCGGCCAATTTCGCCGCACCAACAACTTTCGAATCCCCCCAAGGATCCCCTACAAGACCACTTGGCCGCAAATGGTCGGCGGCGATTCGCAGGTAATTTGATATGTCATCTGCGGTGAAATCAGCAGGAGGCAAGACGGTACCTTCAGCGTCAATTGGTAAAACGTGGGGGCGATCGTCATATTTAACTTCGACCATTGCCACAGGTTTTCGAAAGTTGACGACAACAGCGACACCACTGGGGTTTTTCTCAACTAATTCAACGGAATTGATCCATGAATGTAACGTGAATGCATCCGCTAACTGTTTGGTTAAATTACTATCGTCCAAAAACAACTCTTCCAAATTGTGCTGTTTGATGACATCTCGTAGTACGTCTCCTCGGATCCAACTCGGTTGTTCGGGCGACAATTGTATGCGCTCAGTTCGCAACGCAAACTTGTCGCTATGCCGCAGACGCGATTGTCCAATTCCCCATATCGCCAACGCCCCAATCACAACAACGGCAATAAGGACGATGTCCATTGTCCGTCCCTGACGACATACACGGATTCCCATAGTTATTGCGATCCCTCATTTAGCATGGTCGCACCTTCGCGACTTGAACTAGCCTGCTAACATGCCTACCAAACTTCAATTTGTTTTTGAATGGACACACCCAACTGCGAATCCACTTCCGCTTGAATATGTGTCAGAAGTGCTACGGCATCGGCGCAAGTCGCGCCTTCGCCGACAATCATGTAATTTGCGTGTGAGTCACTGATCATAACACCGCCTTGTTTGAACCCTTTTAGACCGGCTTGCTCAATCAAACTTGCCGCTTTAATCCCACCGTGATCCTGGAACATACATAAACTACGTTCCCGTCCCTGAGGTTGTTGCCCTTTATTTACGATCCACAACGTTTGCATTTTCCTCGTGATTTCGTTGGCGTCGGCTGGCTGCAAGTCAAACTCTGCCTCAAGGACTACCAAATCATTGAGCGATGACTTTCTATAGGAGAACCGCAATTCATCTCTACCGCGCGTTTGCAAGTCTCCCCCGCGGGTCAAAACCGTGACACTTGTCGTTCGCTGGCCTATGTCACCGCTATTTGTACCCGCATTAGTGCGGACAGCTCCACCAACCGTACCAGGGATTCCCGCCAGTTGCTCCAAGCCCTCAAGTCCCTCGCGTGCTGCGGTCGATACCAATTGCACCAAAGCAGCGCCCCCTCCGGCCTTTAACGTATTGCCCGCAACTTCGATATTAGAAAATGCTGCTGCGGACAAGTGGATAACAATTCCGGGAACAACGTCCGAACAAACAATCAGGTTAGAACCGCCGCCTAGAACGCGAATGGAAACTTCCTGCGCACTGCAAACCTTGACCAGTTCAATCAATTCCGCCTGAGATGTAGGTTCCGCAAAATATTCACAAGTACCACCAAATCGCAGGCCTGTGAACGTGCTTAACGATTCCCCCGACCTGACGATATGTTCAAATCCACTAAAATCTACCATGCTAATACAATCAATCCTAAAACAATTAATTTATCACTCGATGAAAATAAATACTCTTTTGAACTACGCTTTATCCAAATAATAGAATACCCGCCCATTGTCTGTCAACTTAAACTAGTACATTACATCCCGCTACACAACATGACCGTTTCCACCCACTCCCGCCAGCGAAATAAGTCGACATTTTCCAAGCTCCCGGTTCTCGCGATGGGCACAGGGATACGTTGCTGGGATTCCCCAATTTGTGCTTCGACGGATAAACGACCGCTAACATCATAATAAAAAACAAGACCGATGGGAGTTTTCGCTGGCAAATTGGGGGGCAAATTGTCGACGACGCATTTACCCAAATCAACACACTCATCTGGGTTGGCGCTTTCACCCTCGATTAGCGGTATTAGCAAATTTTGCTGATTGTCCTGATGCGTCTTCAAGATTTTTCTAATTTTAACCGGCCGCCTTGTGTCCTTAGGTAACACGATCGCATTGACGCGATCCCCAGTATTAACATTTGTTCCGAGCATCCCCAACGCTCGTGCGGTCACTGCCTCTACCTTTACACTTGGCGTCTCACCCGCGAGTATCGATTGCCGAATGCCCGCGAAAATCGCTGCGCCGTTCGCCACCGCTGATTCAGGCATTGACGCGATCGTCGCTTCAGGAAAACAACTCTCTACAATTTGTTTTACCATCGGCATCGAACTCGCGCCACCCGCTAACAACACTTTAGCTACATCTGATACTTGCAAATCCGCTGAGGCAACAACTCCGTCAATTATATCGCGTATTCTCTCTAGTAAGTCAACTGCCAATTCCTCGAGTTTCGCGCGGGTCAAAGTGACTGTCGTCGCCTTCGCCTTACCAGGAATCGTCACCAGAAGTTTAATTGTCTCAACTTCACCCAAACGTTCGCGAGCCCCTTTACAGCCTCGCATCAATTGCCGCGATTGTAACTCGTGATCGCGGGGGTCATATCCATAGGTCGCAACGAGCCCTTCACCTATCAAGTCCAATAGCAACTCATCGAAATTGACACCGCCCAAATGCGCGTCGCCTTCACTCGATAACACGGTTAACACCCCATCGCCACACACCATCGCCGCGACATCTAACTTGCCAGCGCCAAGATCCACGACAACTATTGTTTCGGCCTCCGCAGGCACAACACCGTCATAGAACGCCAAGGCACTCGCCACCGACTCATCGACTAGTTCCACGAGATCTAACCCAGCGATTTCAACGGCGTGTTGCATCGTTTCTCGACACACGGCGTCGAAGGTTGTTGGCACCGCCAATACTAGCTGCTTACACTGACCAACCACTCGTTGTACATCACTCGCCAACTTCGCTACCAACAAAGCAGCCAGTACAGAGGGTGGGTAGGACTGGCCTCCGATAGGGCCTGGGTACTTGGCTCGGCCCACATACCGTTTTATCTCCTCACCAATACAATCTAAATTTTCACTACATCGTTCTACCGCCTTTTTGCCAATCGCGGTATCCATCGGGTCCACGATCAATACTGTGCTCGGTGTAAATGCGTCGCCGTCTGCATCAAGTACCGATTGACACATACCGCTCGTATTAACCCACGACACCCGGCATTTTTCGGTGCCGAAATCAACACCGACGGGGTAAGACTGCGTCAAATTTGCGCGGTATAGTTCTTCGCTAAAACTAGCGACATCATCGTCGTCGTTAGCCGCGAGTTCCTGTAATTCATTGCGAAACTCTAAAAGCGATGAATAACGATGAGCAGGATTTTTCGCGAGCATTTTTGCCAGTATGGTATCAACCCATGTGGGAATCTCCGGATTGGCCGCAGATACTGACGGGATAGGCTTATTCGCATGTGCCATTAACGTCTGAATCATATCCCCTTGGTACAACGACTTACCGGTCAACAAATAGTAAAACGTGCAGCCCAGGCTATAGATATCACACCGGTGATCGACTGTATGGGGATCCTTCGCCTGCTCCGGCGACATATAATTGACCGTCCCCATGATCACGCCACTTTTTGTCAACTCTTCTTCCGGCTGGTTACCGATCCGAGCCGTTCCCATGTCAAGCAATTTCACTTCACCGTCTACGTCAAGCATTAGATTGCTCGGTTTGATGTCACGGTGCACCATCCCACGATCGTGAGCATACTGTAACCCCACAGACGCTTGTTGAATGTACTCCATTCCCTTTTCCAGGTTAAACGGGCCGTGTTCCTTGACGATCGCCGAAAGAGCCTGGCCGTCGACAAACTCCATTACCAGAAAATGTACGCCAGATTGCTCTCCCGCATCAAAGGCCGTAACTATATTTGGATGAAATAACTGCGCGGCGGCCTTAACTTCTTGTCGAAACCGTTGAACCGCTTCAGGGTGCTTCATCATATTTGGTGGCAACACCTTCAGTGCCACTACGCGATCCATCCGGCTATGTCGTGCTTTAAACACCGTGCCCATTCCGCCGGCACCGATTTTTTTAAGTAGTACATAGTCCCCCAAAACCGGCAGCCTAGGCGACGCCTCATCGTCCCGCTCGGCCGTCGTGCCCACAGACGTTTCATCATCGTCGGTGTTATCACTTAGCGTTTCTGGCGCAGGAGCATGAAACCGAGTCTGATCCGGGTCTTCTAAGGCGTCGTCCTCAATTGGCTCGTCAGTCACTGATTGATGCCTCCAATAGGTTGCGGCAGGTGAAAACTCGTCTACGCGATCGCGATGACACGCAACCGCAAACTGTTAAATACAACTATTAGGCTTGAACAGGCCATCGCGCCAGCCGCCATCCTAGGTTGGATTTCAATTCCTACCGACACAAAACACCCAGCTGCAATGGGTATCAATGTAACATTATACAAAAAAGCCCAAAAGATGTTTTGTAGTATTATATTCCTTGTCCGATTGGATAAACGAATCGCTCGAGAAATCCCCCTCAATCCCGGTTTTAGCAGCACAATATCCGCTACCTCTGTCGCCAAATTTGCCCCTCTTGCTACTGCAATGCCCACATCCGCCGCAACGAGTGCAATCGCGTCATTCACACCGTCACCGACCATCACAACAACGTTTCCCGTTGACTGTTTCTCCCGCACCAGTTTAACCTTATCCTCTGGTGCTAATCCAGCATGAACATATTCAATTCCCACCCTGAACGCAACGTCATCTGCAATCCGTTGATTATCTCCAGTGGCCAGCATAACTTCTAACGACCCGCTCGTATCAACTTTGACTCTGTCTATGTCCGCCTTTACACCAGGCAACAATTTCGCATCAAATTCAAAAATACCGGCAAATTCTCCATCTATTCCAACATAAGTGGAACCATTACTTTTTTGGGTAATCGTGCAAGACTCGAACGACTCACCAACTTGCGCCTCTACAAAATGCTTGGTGCCAATGGCAATTTGGTGGCCTTGTACCAAGCCAGAAATCCCACCTCCTAAAACATGCTTAACGTCGCTTGCTGATTTCGCTGCCACATCCGCTCGGTTTCCATACGCCACAATGGCTAACGCCAAGGGATGATTACATTGTTTTTCAACGGCGACGATCATAGCAAGCACTTCGCCGTGCGCGTAAGTTTTTCTAGTGTCAATTAAGTCAAATGCCTTAACAGATATATCGCTAGCGGTAATCGTCCCAGTTTTGTCCAAAATCAAAGTCGTAACAGCGCCTAATTTCTCCATTACCAACGGGTTTGCGAACAATATCCCTTCGCGCACACTGCGAACTGACATTACTAACAATGCCACCGGTGTGGCTAAACCAAGCGCGCATGGACAAGCGACCACTAATACCGATACGGCGTATTTCCATGCATTCTGCGCGTAACCCTCGGGTGCACCATGTCCAATGACCATCCATGCCACTAGGGTAACCAACGCTATGGCCAACAATCCTGGGACAAACCGTTGCACAATGCTGTCCGCTAGGGTTTGCAAGGGGATCTGGCTTTCCAGACCCTTCTCAAGAACTTGCGTCATTTTATGTAAGCGGTTGTCCGCTGGAGCCACGTCAACTTCGAGCGTAAGTAAATCAGTTCCGTTTACCGACCCTCCAAATACACGATCACCTCCACTCACGGCCCTTGGCGTGGACTCGCCTGTTAACCAAGATTGATTGACGGCTGATTCACCACTGACAATTTTTCCGTCGGTTGGGACAACTTCACCTGGCCGTACAATGATTCGGTCGTTCACAACCAATTCGGAGGTAGGTACATCCTGCGTCTCATCACCGACAAGTAAGTGTGAGGTCTCGCAATTCATCACGTCAACCTTCGCGAATTCCTCCACGGTCGTTTGACGAGCTCGCACTTCAATCCATTTTCCAAAACTAACGAATGCCAAGATCATGGGCGCATCCATCAGCAAATGCGTTCCCGCCTCTTGAAAAACGAGTCCGCCTAAATACGCCGCCGTTGTCCCTATGGCAATTAGCGTATCCATGTTTGATGCTCCCACTAGCGCCAACTTGAACGCATTTTTTAAGTAAATACCGCCGACCAGAACTTGCACACTAGTCGCAATGAACACCGCGAACCACCAATGCTCTGCTGGACTTAATTGCAGTTGCTTTAAAGCAAACAACAGGCCAACGCCGACACCTGAAACCAACCACCGCTGTAGCCACATACTCTGATTCGAAGCATTTTCCGCGCGCAGCCGACGCAACACATCGTGCGGAGAAGAAATCAATTCAGCAGCATAACCTCGCTGAGTCAGCGCATTCAGAATCGACGACGACCTAACATTGCTGTGCGAGATGACCGCTTGCCCCGTTATTAGACTTACGGATACGGAATTGACACCTGAGATACCCCGTATCGCATCCCTGACAATAGTTACGCAACTACCACAGTGCATACCGGTAACGGTTACCCGAGTTATTCCCTCTAGTATTGTCGATTCCCCTTCCACTCCAGTAAATACGCCCTCTATTTCAACTGGACCGTCTGGGATTGCGTCTTTGGTCACGCATTCTGTTAACGCGTCATCGAAACAAGCAACCAGCGTTGCAGTATCAATCGAATCATCATCGCAATATACGAACACCTGCGCTGTCGACTCGATGAACGAAATCTCGACGACACCGCGCAAATCCCGTAGTGCCTTTTCAATGGCGACTGCGTTATAATAGTCAACGATTTGCTTATCTAATTCGATTACTTTCATGACTTGATCTATCAACAATAAGACAAAACCAACCAGCTATGCGGAAACAAACTACAGAAGTCATCGCCATCGGTGACGAATTAAGCACCGGACAACGACTTGATACCAACAGCCATTGGCTCAGTAACCAATTGACCAATATGGGCCTATCTGTGCAATACCATAGCACAGTTGCCGACGACGTAAATGCAATCACTGACGTCATTCGCACGGCAAAAAATCGCTCTAATTTCATCCTAATTACCGGTGGCTTAGGTCCAACCGCGGATGATCTAACACGCGAAGCACTCGCGGCGGCCGTTGACCAACCGCTCATCGAAAATCCAGAAGCATTGCAACACATTATCAACTTGTTTAAGCGGCGTAGTCGCGAGATGGCGCCCAACAACCGCAGACAAGCGTTGCTCCCTCAAAACGCCACACTTATTCACAACGACGAAGGAACCGCACCTGGCGTCGATATCATAATCGCTTCGAGCGAACACAGAGCCCGAGTGTTTTGCCTGCCAGGAGTTCCAGCAGAAATGAAGTTGATGTTCAATTCGCATATAATTCCAGCAATTCGCCAAGACATGCCGGGTACGCCTCAAATCACTCGTCAGTACGTTGTAAAGACCTTTGGTATGGGTGAAAGCAATCTCGAACACAAACTGCCGCAGGTTTTCCAACGCGCCCGCTCGCCGATCGTTGGAATTACCGCCAGTCATGCCACCATTACCCTACGGTTCCAAATCACCGCTGCCACCGACGAACAATGCCAAGAATTAGCACAACCGACACTGGATGAGATCGTCAACACTCTCGGGGATGTCGTATTCGCAAATCACGAGGTCGAACTAGGAACCAAGGTATGTCAATTGCTCGTCCAAAACGAGGAAACAGTGGCGACTTGGGAATGTGGTACCCAAGGTCAGGTCGCAACCATGCTACACGCTCCTCTTTACCCAGCACTTGTCGTCTCCCGCTTCAACTTGGCCACCGACGGATTCCCATTCACCCACGACGCAACCGCTGTAAAGCTAACGAACTTAGCAACAAGTTTTCAAAGGGAAACGGGCGCCACCTATGCCATGCTTGTAGGGCCTGTGCGGCGGTCAGATCAATCAGCAGCGGTGGTACCGCGGTTTGATGTTGCCATCGCCGACAGAAAGGGAAGTAGTGTGCAGACGCATGATTTCACTGGGCACCCGGATATTTTATTAACCAAAGCCGCAAAACAAGCGATAAACCAATTGCGCCTTTACATGAAGATTGCACAATAAACGTCGATATCCCGCACCCGTTGCGACGATTGCGGCACGGCCACATGTTGTGGAGCGTTGTTGGCGAAAACGACCGTTCTATTTTTCTGTTGCGTCAACTGCCACGTCAGCAACCACGGGTGCTAGGAAAGTTACGATTGACTTTCCATCATCCGACCAGATCCGCACAACGCTGTCTTGACCGCCAGCAACGATTGTCTTTCCATCAGCACTCACGCCAACGTTGTAGACGTAATCTGTCGCACCGGACAACGCTCGTACGTTGCCACCGTTGTCGGCCCGCTTGATATGTACGTTTTTATCACCGCAAGACGCGACAACATTAACTGACAGTCCAGCAAATTGAATTGACGTAACCTCCTTAGCAAAACCACTAATCGTCCGTTGTTGATCGCCCGTACGGAAATCCCATAGTTTAATCACCTTGTCCGCACCTGCACTCGCCAATTGCCGCCCATCGGCACTCCAACCTACGCCAAGTACGTGATGTGTGTGCCCTTCAAATGCCCGCACAAATTCGCCATCAGACACTTGAAACACCTTAACAAAACGATCCGCACCACAAGTCGCAATATGCAGTCCATCAACTGAAAAACGAGCCGAAAAAATCGTGTCGGAGTGCGGGTCTTTAAACGACCGGATAAGTTTTCCATCCGCGACGCTGAAAATACTTAATTCTCCATTACGCGACGGTTCACCGCCTCCTGCTGCTAACAACTTACCATCACCACTAAAGTCAATCGCGGTCACTCTGTCCGTAAACACGCTTGCCCCGGTTTCTGAATCAATCGCCCTTGCCAATTTCCATTCGGAAATCGTTGACCACACCACGGCTGTCTTGTCTTGATGCAAAATCGCAACATTATCGCCTAGTGAAACTATCGCCTGTGACGCTGATTTCCCCTGGTATACTGAAATCGCGGCACCGTTCGTTGCATCAAAACTGGCTACAAAATGGTCCAACCCTCCGACAATCACTTGGGTCCCGTCCGTCGTGAAACTGACACTCGTATACCCTTGGTCGCCCTTCCCTAACTCTGCGGTTGCTTTCTCAGATTCATCCTTCGCTAACTTCGCGGCCGCCTCCTCCGATTTATGCGCGGCGTCGTAACCCACAATCGAATCGGCTGCGTTAGTCACGGCCTTCTCTGCTCGCATGACACTACGCTTAGACGCCGCTAGAGTTCTATCTGCTGCAGCCTTCTCATCCTTTGCTTTTTGTGCAATTGGTACAGCCTTCTTTTGAGCAGCCTCAGCAGCTTTATGATCTGCGATCGCTTTGACTGCCGCTGCGTCGGCCGTCTTTTTATTTTCAACTGCCGCTTTAGAGGCTTCTGTCTTGCTCGCGATTTCAGCTGTCACTTTATCAACGTCCGCTTGTGCTACTTTTTTCTTTTCCTCATCCTCGCCCGCCGCCTTCAGGGCTGTTTGCGCTTTGATCAATGATTCCTGCGCGATTTTGACCGCCGCTGCCGTGTCGGTGACGCCTGTCTCCGCCGTCTTTTTAGCCGCGTCGCCATTAGTCTTAGTTTCAACTGCTTTTGCCAACGCTTCGTCTGCAGCCTTAAGGTCTGCGACGGGTTTAACTTCTGCTTCAGATTTAGCCTTGAGCGCCTCTTCTGCTTTTGTAAGTGCCTCTTTGACTTTCGTAAGATTGTCATCTTCCGACTTCTTGCGAGCATTGGCGGCGTCCAAGTCTTTCTTCGCCAACGCGCTGCGTGCAGCGGCCAAAGTACTAGCCCGACCGACCTTCGCTACATCTGTTTTAGCACGGTAATCACCACTCATTGAAGCAATCGCCTTACCGTCGGCGACGTTCCACAACTTAGCGGTTTTATCACTGCTCACAGAAGCGAGCTTGTCGCCGGTGGCGTTAACAGCAATGGCCGAGATTGCGCCACCATGGGTAATCGCACGAATTTGTGCTCCTGTGGTGACATTCCAAATACGTACTGTCTTGTCAACGCTACCCGAAGCCAATTTCTCTGGCGCGTTAGAAAAACCGGCAAGCGAAGTAATTCGACCCGCGTGGCCTTTGAGTTCTTTGAGCGGCGGTTCAATTTCCGCGGTCGCCTCACCCTCTTTAGCTTCCACCACCGCAGGACTTTTTACGTTCCACAGGCGCACAATATTATCCTCGCCGGCACTCGCGACTACCGTACCACCTGACACAAGTGCTACGGCATTGACGACTGCTGGCGTTGTAATTGCGCGCACTTCCGTTAGCCCCGCGACATCCCAGACTTTGACCGTCTTATCCGCCCCCCCACTGACTATTTGATTACCGTCCGCAGCGAACGCCAACCCACGCACACCTCCTGCATGGGCAGCCGTGTTAGCGACAAACTTATTTTCCGCGACGTTCAGAATCTGTAACGAACCATCCTCAAACCCGATGCCCAATAATTTGCCGTCTGCAGTTTTGGCAACGGATGTAGGAACAGCAGATAACGCTGGAAGCGTAAATGCAATCCGATTATCATGGCGTTGCCATATTTTCAAGGTGCGGTAGCCACCAGCTGCCACCATTGTACCGTCTGGACTGAAAGCAATCGATTGAACGATGTCCATGAAGGCAACGCCGGGGGAATCATACACCCCAGATTCCATGATGGCGGGATCCGACAGTCGCCCTATTTCTGTGCGTGAAGGTATGTGATAAATAAATACCTGATTTGCTCGACCAGCAGCGGCATATTGTCCATCCGCACTAATCGCTACGGAATAAATTGGATTAACGCCCGCTGGCAGTGGCTGCCATTTTACTGGACCACGTGTTCCCAGAACTTCACCCTTCGCTCCCTGGTCAATCCAAAGTTTAATAAGACCGAGTTCCTTAGGCGTGAGACTTTTCGCGCCGACGTCGTTGTCATCTGGTGGCATATATGATTCTTGTGCACGCGAGGCAAGCTTAATGAGAAGACTCTCGGAACCCTTCCCTGCGACGATCGCAGGACCGTCAATCCCACCCACACGAAGTGTCGCAGGGGTTTCCATAATAAGACCGCTCTCCGCTTCAGCGGCGTTATGGCAGGCCAGACAGTTACGCCGTAAAATAGGTAAGATTTCTTTTTCGAAATCCACATCATCTTTTCTATTAATCTCAGTTATTTCAATTGCTTCGTCTTCTGCAGTTGAGAAACCACCCGAACTCAAATAGCACCCCATAAAAAGGGAAACAAATACGTAGCGGCGTGTTGCAACAATTAGGTTCATGGTTTTTATTTCCTTGGATGGCGTTTGTTTGTATGCCTCGGTTATTCGAGATAATTCAATTGAACAATAGTTATGGATGACGACTATTCGGTTTCGGCTGTTTTTGGCGCTGCAACAACTTCCAAATTGAACGTGGCCTTTGCCGTAACCGGTACAGCATTGAATTTGGCCGCTCCGGCAACCGCAATCACGTGTTTCCCCGCCGTCGCGTCGGCCGCCGCAGTCAGTTTTACCATCGCTTCAGTCGTGTCTTTCGCGATCTGAACCTTTGCCACCGCGACGCCTTTAAGCGCGCCGGGAATCACAAAGGTCAAATCAACAGGATCAACGAACCCATATTTACGATCAACCGTAAACTTGATTTCCATTTCGCCTCCTGCAGTTATTTGGGTTGAAACCTCGTTAATCACGAAAGGCGAGTCCACCACATTGACACGAATCGGCGTCGACACAACAGCGACGGCGTAATCCTTGGCCGCATCGGCCTTCTTCACAGCTGCTAGCGACTTATCCGCAGCGGCTTTGGCTGCCGCCGTTCGCTTTTGGGTTTCCGTTGCTGTCTTAAGTTCAGCCGTAGCCTTGGCTTTCGCTTCGTCGCCTTCCGCGGTCTTACTTGTTTCCGTCGCAGTCGCTAGTGCAGCATCCGCGGATTCAAGCATTTTAACTATGTGAGCTACCTTTGCCTCGGCCCGTAAAATCGCGTCCGCATTACGAGCTCTCTTAACTTTTCCATCGCCCCGCAGATAATAGGTGTACAAACCCGCCTTAGCCTTGGCATTTTTTAGATCGATGAGCAAGTTTTGTTCATTACTATCCGCCTTGAACGTGAGGTCCGTCGGCTTAACTTCGGCTGCAACATTTGCGGCCACCAACTTCAAATCACCCTCAAACCCTGCGCCCCTCGCGACTTTCACGGGGACTTCGAGCTTACCCCCGCGAGATGTCTCGAGCACCGCACCATCCCCGACAGAGACAATAACCGCCCCAACTTCAACGTCAATCACAGATAACCAACAACTATCTAGACTTTGGAAATAGGCGGGTATCTGAGTTTTGTTCGCGGTGCCCCATGTCACCCCGGCATATTTCGCTTGGACTTTCATCTGTTCCTCACCCGCTTTGGCCGAACCAAAGATTTGGATATTTCCCTGCCATGCTTTCACATCAGCGGTTGTATTTAAAACTAAACTGGCAACAGACTGGCTCGCACTAAGTTCAACCGCCGCACAGGTTACCCCTGCTGGCAAACCTTCAACAGACACAGTAACCGGTCCGGTGAATCCTTCGTTCCGTTGCACTCGTACGTTAATTAATAACGCGTCGGCCTTTCGCAAAACCGGCGAAAAGATTTTAACTTCATTCGCGTTGGCCGTTTTTATTTGCTTCAAGTCTGCAGTTAAAATCAAATGCGGATTCTCCGGCCGGATTCGAAGTTCATATTGCAGGCGGGGATCACTCCGAGAACGACTGAATTGATCCGTGATACGAATACGATAAGTTGCATCCTCTGGAGCGGTAAGACGATAAACCGGATCATCCGTAGTTGCGTCAAACTCTTGCCCGATGCCGGCATTGCGATTACTTGGGTCATCCACCGACGCAACCGCGCTAACCGTGACTTTACCGTCCTCTGCAGTGACAACTTTTTGAACAAGCATGATCGCATCGACAGACAATCCTAGTCGGTGACTGAGAACTTCGATGATGTAAACCTGTCCTTTGGTTGCTGTAAATTCAAACCAGTCCACATCATTTGCCGGATAAAATTGTCCCGAGACGACACAGGGTGCAACCACCCGCGTGGCCGTCTGACCACTATCATTGTCGACCGACTCTGTGACAACTGGCAGGTCGCTGACGCTGAAGGTAAAGTTATCACCCGATACTGAAATGTCGCTACTAGTGATACTGCCCTCCGCAAGACCGCGTTGAACCTTGGTTGCCGATACGCCAACTGCTGGGAATTGTATGTTTTGCGTGAGGTATTCTAGTTGAATTCCGTCCACGACGACGCCCGTGAGAGGTTTTCCGCCGGGCAAGTTACGACCGACAACAGTATATTCCGACGTTGTTCCAAGTTTACCAACAGAAGGCAGCACGTAGTCCACGTGACTACCGGTTTTTATTTGTAAGCGGTATAAATATTCGGCACCGCCTCGGTACACAAAATCTCTAACAGTAATTATGTAACTCCCCGCGTTAGTTGCGGTAAAATCAACGAGCGAATCCTTACCAATGCCATCGTTATTTTGCGCGAGTTCACCGCCTTGTTCATCTAATATTGCCAGCACTGAATTGGCGCGAGAGCCGATACGTTGCGCGAGACAATCTACGATGATACGTTGTCCGGCTATCAGATCTATTTTGAAGTAATCGCGTTTGCTCGCATCAGTAATTCCCACGACATCAGTATCACCTTGAACTTCTTGAGCCGTTTCCAATGTATGGTTGTTTCCGACCGCAACAATCTGTTCGCGAGCAACGACGACAAACGCACGGGGACTCGACACGCCAAACCGACCAGCAGCGCGAACCTGATAGATTCCGGCAGGTACGTCGCCGGCTATAGCCACTTGGAATTTGTTATTTACGAGGACTGGACTCGCGTCAAATTCACCCGGAGCGGTTGACACTTGGGTTGCCACGACACCAGGGTGTGAAAACACGAGCGCCATCAGGTCATCCTGATCGGCACCGGCAACTATAACCTCCACGGTAGTGCCCCTTGTACCCCCTGCTGGAGTAATGGTCGATAGTTGCGTGCTTGGCAACTGCGCAAATAACGTATCAGCAAAGACGATTACTAACAATGCGATGATGAGACTGCGGAAGGTCATGACGCTTTCCTTTAAGTGGTCTGAATTTGTACTTCTATTTAGGGACAGTGATTCATTAACTCGCTCGTTAAAAATCAATCGTCGATACTCGCTGGTCGCATCACATTGGCGGGGGTTCACAAAGGGAAGGCTCTCCATGCAAATGAACAAAAATGTGGATGTCCAACGAGAATATTGTATCTCAATTAACGTAAAATATCAAACATAAGCTATAGGATTTTCACATACCCTACCCGCCCTTGTTGGATGAACCGCACGATTTTGATAACCATCAAACATCACGGCCAGGAGTTGGACCTGCTAATTGGCCTTTGAGGTTTAAGACGGTCGCCTATCATATATCTTCGCTAAGAAGGATTGTCGTATCCAGGCCTAGTTGTTCTCCGGATATCGAGGGCAAACGGAAGTGGAATTCCCCAGTATTTAGTGACGAGAATGGCGGTTTTTGGTATCAATAGTTATAGCGGCTAGTAAACATTGCCCAAGTTGTAGTGATCCCAAACCTAACATTATCCCGCAGGTTATCAATTACTTTGAATTCAAACAAACAGAAAGGCACATTGCCTAATAAAGATTCCCTAATATCCAAATTAGCGCAGTTACTGATTATATTTGTTTTGCTGATTACCGCCATCTTTTCACGCGGGTGCAGCATGGACGGGATGCGTGGTGTACTGGAAGTGCAAAGCCTTCCCATTTCTTATGCGGCCGGGTTGGTAAACGGGCCTTCGATGATCAAAGCTAAAGTGCGCCGCGAAGATGCCGTTTTGAGTAGCCGGCTCGGCGCCGGCCCAGTCGTCTATTACAGCTGGACAAAAGAACGGGAGGAGCGTGATAGTGAGGGTGATACAACATGGGTTACAGTCGACTCTGCGTCAGGCACCGTCAATTTTTCCGTGGATGACCCAACCGGAAGCGTGTTAGTAGAAGCAGACTCAAATAAACCTGAAATCTACCCGACCAGCCTTCCAACCAAATACTACGGCAATTACCGCGAAAGTGAGACCGTCATCAAGGCTGGTACCGAAGTGCTAGTGCTCGGTGAATATGATCTTGCACGGGGTACTATCGGAAGACGGTCTACGCGACAGGGAGTTCAATTTACCATCTCCACACATGGGGAGGATGTAATCTTGGCGTCAAGAGGATGGACCAGCGTTGGCACGATGGCGTTGGCCGTATTCTCGTTCGTATTTTCAATCGTCTTTATGCTAAATTTGCTTCGTGTTCATCACATTATGGTTTCGTCCATAGTGTTTTTGGTAACGTTACCAATAATTCTATTTCTGCAATGGACATTCGTCACGGCCGAACAGTTCACTCTGTCCAGCGAGCGCGTCGAGCAATTTCAGCGTTTGGTTGACAACCAACCACCGTCGCGTAATCTTAATACCCAACTCCGTCACGCACTTATCAAACGTGACGCAATTCGAGTACAGCAACTGTATAGGCAATATCGAAACCGATATACCAACATAGCGCATTCTGCGTTAATGGGGCTTGCCGACATCCAAATGCATGAACTCACTGTCGCCGAAATCGACCTTCTGCAACCTTATCCGATACGCGCGCGAAGCAGCACCGTTCTAAATCTTGGTGTCGTAGGAGTCGTGGGTTTTTCCGGTCTAGTCGCCATGGCAATTCTCGGGTTTATCGGCTACCGCAAAATGGGGATGAAAAGAATGATTGAAAACATTCCCACGTCAAAGGTCAAAGGAATCGTCCCAGGAATCACGGAAATCGTCGGTCAAATTCAAGCGCACAGCACCGTAATATCAGCACGCTACAGTGGTGAAGCGGTGGTCTATTGTAAATACCTTATGGAGAGGTATCAAAAAGACGGTAAGAAATCGCGTTGGGTCGTCGTCGAAAGTGGAGTCCAACAGAATGTGTTCCAGGTTAAGGATGAGTCGGGGGCGATTGCCGTAAATGCGATTGGCGCTGAAGTTCATGCGATGAGAACCTACTTTTCCCGTTCTGGCAACCTAAAATACCACGAATGGACCTTGCGACCCGATCAAGAAATCTACGTCTTGGGCCCGGCCGTCTTAGATAACCCGCTTGACCAAAACCTCACAATAGAAGCCAGTCGAGAAGAACGCCATTTTGTGATTAGTGATCAAGGTGAAACCTCAATCATGCTTAAATATGCTCGGGTTGGAATAATCATCTTGGGCGCCGCACTGTCATGTTGTATTGTCGCGGTAATGACTCTTTATGGCGGCGCTTCGTTTGATGCATTCGGCTATTTCGCCGGAGCTTTGTTTGCCATATTTTTCTTGATTGTCTTGAACATCGCGTTTCTTTTTAACGATCTAGTGTTTGTCAGAAACTGGCAGAAACGCGGAAGGTCTAATCTCAACGTCTCGCTGAAGCGACGGGCCGATTTGGTACCAAATCTAGTAAAGGTCGTTGCGGAAGCACTCGATCACGAGCGGGATCTACAAGTAACACTTTCGGAATTGAGAAGTAGCGGAGGGGAGCAACCTGTAGGCGCTATGCACCAGCGGTTCATGGCTTTACTCGAACAATATCCTGCGCTTAACGGCATTGATGTCATCCTTGACTTGAACAACAGAATTATCAGTGTTGAAAACCAATTGGAGTATGCCCGAACGGGCTATAACGCGGTGACACAACGGTTCAATTCGCGAATTCGGCACTTTCCGGAAGTTTTTTTGGCGAAACTCATGCGTCTAAATGCACAACAATATTTTCAATTGTCACATGCTAATCAAGGGCATGCCGTAGATGTCGGCAAACTCCTAAAAACACCCCAAGAAAAGACGGCCGACCGAGATCAGCAAGCCAAGATAGCAAAGTCCGCACTTGTTACGGATGTTGAATTAATCGTTGCCACGCTCGTTTGTTTGATGGCGGTCGATGGAGACATCGGAAAGGAAGAATACCAATACATGCTACGCGTTGTTTCTACTTTCCAACCTGATCTTGACAAGCCTGAACTGCGACAAATATCGCAAGCCGTCCTAGAGCAAATCAAAAAGGAAGGTGTGAATTCCGTGCTGCAGATAACCGTCGAACAAGTACAACGCTTCGCAGGTACTGAAATAGGAAAAACTTTAATCCAGGCAATGAATGGTCTGGCGGAAGAAGGCAGCGGCGTCGACGCAGCAGAACAAGCACTGGTTGATCGGTTTAGAGATGTTCTCGGGGGCCAATAGCCCAGCGTTTGCTTTGCGTACCCCCCAGGTAGAACGGTCGGCACAAGCCGGTTGCCCCGGAGATACTCCACGCTGCAACCACAGTATGCGACGACAGCGGGTTTGCTTATAACTGTCAAACTGCATCGCTCAGTTACGCCTCGCTCACCACGACGGTAGCACGCGCGATACTACTATTGCCCGATTTTTTGAACGGCCTGGGCAAAGGTTGCGCTATATTATTATCATCAATCGTACGGCATCGAATCGTGTATTGACCCGGTGGAACAGGGGGTAACAGGGTCGCCCAGTGTGCGATTGTGTAGGGAATTGGCCAACTTGCAGGCTTGCCGGATTGCTTGTCAAACCCATAGGTGGTCTGCATATCGGTTAAACCTGCATTACCGTTAATGCCCCAGTTTGTTGGCGGGGGTAGGATCGTTGCATCCTGCCAATCACCATAGGCAAAGCGTGTCTCTCCACGTGGCTGTGCTGGGCTAGAGGGAGTAATCCAGACCTGTACTTTTTTCAAACCGGATATGCCCACTTGGGCCAGACCGGTTATGGGGATGGGCGATCCCTTGGGTACCTCACCGTTAAAACTTCCAAAACGGGCAATTGTCTTTAGCCAACTATCAAGATCATTGTTACCACGATGGTACGTGTCGTTGGCATGATGGAGATTCGTAAGGGTGACCCGCGTCAACCACTTTATCGATTTGAAGCCATATGTTTCCGGGACAATCAATCGCACCGGACCACCCCGACGGCCGGATATTGGCTTGCCGTTGAGCCTATATGCGAGGGTTACGGGCGGCATGCCGGGCGGATCTTCTAAAATCCTACCAATCGGTAACGAACTCTGAAACATCTGTTTCGGGTCCAAATTGTGATATCCGTGATAAAAAACTCGGCGAACGTTCGCTTCAGGTTCAGTCAACCAGATAATATCTCTCAGGGGAACCCCTTCCCAAATTCCTGTTCCCAACGGCGATTCCATGTTGTTGCAGGTCATGGTCTTGATAAAGCGTATGCTCCGTTTTTTGGCAAGTTCCATTAATCTTGCGTACGTAAAAGCAGTATCGTCCGCATGTTGGAACTGCTTTCCCATAGTAGCTGGATAGTCCGCGTCACTAACGACTTCCAGTTTCCAGGAAGCGGTGGTCAGCCCGGCCTCCTTTAAATCTGCCGGTGGTAATTTGTACGGGAGCGGATTACCGCGTTCGACCGTACCAAATTGGTCCGCCGGAGTTAAGTAATGGAGTTTGTCGATTAAACGGCGCAACGCCGGATTGGCGAGTTCCTGAGCGGAAATAACTCCGGTCCCCAGAACCGACGTCGATCCAGCGGCTAACACCCCCAAAAAGAATCGTCGCGTGGTTACCTCGTGATCGTCATTTAGGTGGGGCATTCAAAAACCGAAAAAAAATGTAGTACGCTTTTAATATAGACAATTGTCTTGCTCTTAGGCAAATCTTTTTGCAACTCGCGAACTTTCGCTTGATCCCCCAGCCCGTGCATTTTTGAAAAAAGATAAAAATCACCTTATTTATTTGCGTATATATTCCCTAATTGGTACACTTAAAATCAACAGCGAAACGGGACGTCCTATTTTGCTTCACTTAATAATGTAGATTTGGAGATATGAAAATGGAATTTATTGTATTAGCTTTGATGCTCTTATTAGGATTAGTTTCGACGATCTGCAGTATCCTCATTCTCATAGCTGCTTTTCAGGACGAGGTTTGGAAGGGTCTTTTGTGCTTTTTCTGTGGGATCTATTGGCTGTATTACGCGCTCCTGGAATTTCAACACCCGAAGAAAGGGCTGATTTTGCTCGGAGTCTTTGCCCCCGGTTTAATCGCCGTCTTGCTAAGCGCTGCCGCTTCTGCGTTAGTGGTCGGCACCAACGCTCTTTAGTCGTGTTTGGGGGAGAAAAACCGGTGTGTGAGAAACGCTGTGGGAGTCTATCCGTGGCTAGGAACAAAATAAATGGCCACTGTTTTCGGAATCTTACTATGTGCGACTGCCGTGCTTACTGAAATTGCGGCCTTCGTGGCTTGGATCTATATTCTTATTCGTGCATTCCGTGAATATGAACTATGGATCGGAATGCTTTCCCTCCTCACCCCATTTTTTATCTACGTCGGTTTTGATGCTTTTGAGGGAACCGAGCGAGGAGTCTTATTGGGGCTATCCGTTGCATCACATGCTTTAACACTGCCACTGTTCCTCGGCGGCGTAGCTTTAATCGCAGGTGCCTGACTTTGCTGGAGGAATATAGTCGAGCGACGCGAGAAACGCATCCATCTTGCCAACCGTATCGATGTAATACTTCTGGTTACCGTAGTTAAAGAAACCGTGTGACTGGCCATCATAGAGATGCAAGTCACAGCGGCAATCAACTTTTTCCATGCGCTTCTTATATTCTTTCGCTGTAGCAACAGGAATTAACGAATCCTTAGTTCCCAGAAACACGATCGTCGGCGGTGTGGTCTTTTTAATGTTATGCATCGGCGAGATTTGCGGATACACATCTTTAACTCGGGAATGCCCGTATCCGGCAGGGCTATTATCAAAAACTGGATTAAACAACAACAAGGCGTTGGGCCGGCTACTAACACGAATATCTTCGCCGAGTTGTTCCATTCCCACCACGGTACCGGTTGCGGCGGCAACATGCCCTCCAGCGGAACCACCACCCGCCGCGATCCGACTTGGGTCGACTCCGAGTTTATCAGCATTCGAGCGGATCCAACGAATGGCAGATTTGCCGTCCATAACACACTCCTTAGGCGTTGTACCCTGGCGGCTCTTAACACGATAATCCGCTACCATCGCGACCATTCCCTTATCAGCAAGGTGCCTACAGTGGTGCTCAAATTGCGTAGGCGTTCCACCGTTCCATCCCCCGCCAAAGAAGAATACCGCGGTCGGTCGTTTATCCGATTTTTGATGACCTTTGGGGTTGATGATATAAAGAAACAAATTTGTTTGATCCACTCTTTTGTAGATAACGGCACTAGCGCCGGCAATTTCAAGGGGCTCTTCCGCCGCACCGAATGTCATGTGAGGAAAAGAAACCAACAGAAGTATTAAGACAAAAGTTCGCATCGTAAGTCTTTCTAAAAAACAAAGGTAAAAGGCTAGTCCTCGTCAGTGTTGTTAGTGGCATGAGCACAACCGTTCTAGCGGCGGTCCAGAACTTTTCAAGAACCCTATTAGCACTCGGCAGTACACGCAATGTACAGCACCTCCCATATTTTTCACAGCGGTGACGGAGGAAAGGACAAAAGCACAAACTGCGAAACCAAACAGCGGCCGATACATTAATACATTCTCTGGAGCAAAGATATCGCCAATTCTCACATTCGCGGTTTGGCTCATACCTATACCCCGACCGCATTTTATTGTCCAATTGAGGCTAAGGGACGGAAGGTCCAAAGTCCGTCTACACAAAATCCGGAAACGTTGCAGAACGTACGTTACCAACATCTAGTAAACCGTGGCAACAACGCGGAACAGTCTTATTTCAGTGAAGAGGAAGTCAATGATTCACAGAGGCTTACGAAATTTGTGCGGCATCGGATTATTGATGACTATTACCCTGTCGACAGGCACTGCACGATGTGCTGACCCCACTGTGGACTGGCATCAAGCCGCTGGCCCGAATGGAACTTTCTCGTCGCCTCATTCCGCGCCACTGGATTGGAGTGTTGTGCAAAACAGGAATATTCGCTGGCGATTGCAACTTCCGGAAACCGGACAAAGTATTCCGATAGTGTCGCAGGGACGGGTCTATTTCACGACTTACGCTACTGTAACTAAAAATTCATTATTAGGAAGCGATATTGTGGCATGGTGTTGTTCGGCAAGGACCGGCAGGGTGCTTTGGCGGCGCACAATAGAGGGCAAACATCCTTTGCGACTTTCGGGGTGTTTTGGTGACAGCAGTTCTCCCCCTGCAGTTTGCGCTGACGGACGTATAGTATTTCTCAATGCCTCCGGCCGAATCGTCTGTTTTGATCAAAAAGGTCGCGAAATCTGGCAGCGCGACTTACTAAGCGTTGGCCGCACGTTGCCCTTTGAAATGGATGGGAACTATGTGTTCACAAATCAACTATACCCGCCGGATCCTAACGGAACCTTCCCGCATAAATACGCTGATTTGCCCCAGTCCAGATGGACTCAGTTGCGGGCTTTGGATATCAGCACCGGGCAAGATGTGTGGAACTCAACGTGTGGGGTTAACATGGGGAACGCTGTGTTGCCTCAAACCCTGAACGATGGTCGTCGAGTTGCAGTGGTCGGACGGGGCGGCGGTCACGGCCCCCCGGAAAAACCTGAGGGCATCTCGTTGATTGATCTTAAAACCGGTCGTGCACTCTGGTCCCTACCTTTGCCCGGATTCATGAGCACGATGAGTTATCGCATCCGAGACGATGAAGTCCACATCTTCCACCGAGATGAACACTTATCGGTCAACGCGATTACGGGGGAGGTGTTACAACGACTGTCAATTGTAGGTGACGTAAACTTGCGAAAATGGGACGGTGTAAGATATGTGTCTAGCGTAGACACGCTGAATTCGGGCAACAAAAATCGCATGATCACTCAGACATCAAACTTACTGGTGGGGGAGTACCATTATTTTCGTTGCTATACCCGACCATGGTTGGGACGTATCAATATTAACAATGGCACGCTGGAGTATCTAGAACTCCCTCTGCAAATAAAAACCACAACTGCGGTTGGAACGGATCTGCTTTGGTATCATCCACCCCTGCCCGGGAAAGCACAGGGTTTAACTCAGCAGTCATTCATCTCTAATTCGATGACGAATTCATCTGGATTCGTCGTCAGTGGTGATAAGCGTTCGCGCGGAAATGGTTGGGGGCACATTGCCTCCCCAGTGCCCTCCGTTGCTGGGGATCATCTTTATATACCCGTGATGAACGGTACCGTTTATGTCGTGCGTTGGGCCGCCGACAAATTGGATGAACACGCGTTGGAGAGTATCAATGACTTGGGAACCGCGGGCGAGTCTTGGACACGGGCGAGCCTGTCCTTTTCGGATGGGCGTATTTACGCACATACCATCAAGGAGTTAATCTGTATCGAACGATAAACTATTCGAAAAACACTCGGAGGATGTATCTTTCTTTGAGCTTGTGCAACGCGGGCTGTCATTCGATTATTGAAATCCCAACTAGCGACATTTTCGACGCTCAATAAAAACCGCCACGCCAAGTTCGATCTCCTAATTGCTCATGCCTAATCGACAACCTAAACCCTTTACATAAGTTATATTGCTTGGTAACGTATCGTAGCGCATAGCAAGCTTGATCGCCGTTGCGCACTAAATGATGCGGGGCACCAACACCAAGCTAGGCAATTTCCTAATCCGCTGAGAATCCCAAAAAAGCCGAAAGATCTAATTA
This sequence comes from Planctomycetaceae bacterium, assembly GCA_018660825.1. Classification (GTDB taxonomy): domain Bacteria; phylum Planctomycetota; class Planctomycetia; order Pirellulales; family Pirellulaceae; genus UBA721. The sequence continues at coordinate 55,363 of JABJJO010000150.1, forward strand.
TGAAATACCTGCTGTCTGTAATCATCTGTTGTATGGCATTCGCTAAGCCCGGTTGTACTGCCGAAGATACTTCCAATCCACCCAATATTTTGTTTATCTACTCTGATGATCAATCATATCGTACAGTCGGCTGTTATCCGGATAGCTATGATTTTGTGCGAACTCCACATATTGATCAGTTAGCCAGACAAGGCATGCGATTCGACGCCGCTTATATTGGAACATGGTGTATGCCTAGTCGAGCAGCCATGCTTACTGGGCATCACCAATACGGTATCCAGTCCATGAGAATGGAAGGCGAATATCCTGGCAGTAAATATGACCCTCAACAGTGTCCATTTTGGCCGAGCGTGTTTCGTCAAAACGGTTACGTCACCGCGCAGATTGGTAAATGGCATACTGGAACGGATAATGGATTTGGCCGCGACTGGGACCATCAAAAGGTTTGGAATCGCCCAGCATTTCCGGCCAACGCAGGGAACTACTATGACAATCAATTAATCCAGATCGATGGTGAAGAAGGCAAGCTAGTGACTGGCTATTCAACCGACAACTACACTGACTGGGCCATTGACTTTATTGACGGCGGTCATCGCGACCCAGACAAACCATGGTATTTATGGGTTTGTTACGGAGCAGTGCATGGACCCTTTACACCCGCTGATCGCCACCAGCAGGACTATCCCAATGTTCAAATTCCCATACCTGAAGACATCTATCCTCCACGTGCCGGAAAACCCAATTGGATGCAAAAAATTGATCAGTGGGAAAAAGGAGAAGATGGTCAGCCCGTAATGGCCGGGAACGGGTTTCAGGCACGAACCGTTGACACAAAAGGCATCCATGGCAATGCGCTCAACGATTGGGTCCGCCAATACCATCAGGGTGTGAGTGCGATTGATGAAGGGGTTGGTCGCATCATGGAAGCACTTGATGCTTCCGGTCAGAGGGAAAATACTCTTGTCGTGTTTACGTCGGATCAGGGTTTTGGATGGGGGCAACACGGATTTCGTATGAAACTGGCTCCCTATGATGCAACGATTCGCTCGCCGATGATCGTCAGCATGCCCGGCAGAATACCAAAACGATCCGTCTGCAAAACACCGGTTGCAGGGGTAGACATCGCCCCGACCTTTTTTAGTTTTGCCGGGATTAATCTGCCGTGGAAAATGCACGGTCATGATATTTCACCGCTCCTAAACAATCCAAAAACAAAATGGGAGCATCCCGTATTGCAAACCCTTACCGGGCGCAGTTATGGAAAAGATACCGATACCATTCCTTCCGATCCGGAAATCCGAGATCTTAATGGGGTTCCTTGGTGGGTCTCACTGCGCGAAGGTAATTACAAATACATCCGTACATTGGTAGTGAATGAACCGGAGGAATTGTACGACCTCAAGCATGACCCAGACGAATTACACAACCTAGCGTTCGACAAAAAATATCGTTCTTTAACCCGGCGTTTGCGCGCCGCAACGATCGACGAACTCCGCCGTACGGATGCTAAAATGGTAGAACATCTGCCCGCCGTCGGCACTGGATATTGATAACGAGGATAGGCAAAAATGAGGAATGTTTTTTCTACCATCGTACTTAGCTTTTTGTTAGTGCCACTGGTAACATCGCCGTTAGGCGCCCAAGATCATTGGACGCGATTTCGTGGAAAAAATGGTAACGGGGTTGTTCCGGATGATCCTCGATTACCTGTGCGCTGGAATGCCAAGGAAAACGTCCAGTGGAAAACGAAAATTCTAGGGTGGGGTTGGGGCAGCCCAGTCGTCTGGGGTGATCGTGTGTTTGTTACCGCTGTACATAGTGATCTCGACTATGAAAAACCCAAAGGAGGACTCTATTTGGGACAAGGGCGGCCAGCACCACCTGATGCAGTGCATCACTGGATGATCTATTGCCTGAACTTGGAAGACGGAACGATTATCTGGAAACATGAAGCACATCAGGGAAAACCGAAGGTTCCCCGCCATCCCAAAAGTACCTATGCGGCAGAGACACCGACCATCGATGGTGACCGTATCTATGTGTTGTTTGGTGACCTCGGTTTATATTGCCTTGATCTAGACGGACAGCCACTCTGGAAGCATTCGCTGATACCTCGTAAAACCGCGGCTGGTTACGGCGCCGCCGCCTCACCGGTTGTCCATGAAAATCAGGTCATTATGGTTTATGACAATGAAGAAGAATCGTTTATAGCTGCTCACGACGCCGTGACTGGAGAGATCCGCTGGAAAATTCCTCGCAATGAAAAGAGCACGTGGGCGACGCCTTTTGTGTGGAAACATACAGGCGGCGTAGAAATTGTAGTCTGTGGTCGGAAGGAAAATCGTGGCTACTCAACTTCGGGTGAATTACTTTGGCACTTTGACGGAAAGATGTCCGTCCTGACAATTCCGTCACCCTTTATCTTCAAAGATTTACTTTATATCACTTCCGGATATTTTCAGGACAACAAACGTCCCGTATACGCAATTCGGCCAGGTGCCCGCGGTGACATTTCCCTGAAGGCGGACGAGACGGCGAATGAGTTTATTTCATGGTCATTGCAACGCATGGGTCCATATAATACTTCCCCGATTGTCTACCGCGGAAATTACTATACACTTCTCGATCGTGGCATGCTGACTTGCCACAATGCCTTGACAGGCGAATTGGTGTTTAATAGAACGCGATTCCCCCAAGGCGCCAGTTTTACCGCATCGCCGTGGGCTTACAACGGTAAGTTGTTTTTTCTCGACGAGAACGGTACGACACACGTGATGCCAGCCGGCAACGAGTTTAAAATAGAATCGACCAATGCATTGGACGAATTGTCCATTGCTACGCCAGCAATTAGTCAGGGAAAGCTGCTATTGCGTACTGCGTCAAGCGTGTATTGCATAAGTCGCGGTACCAAACCGTAACTGCCTTTGCAGATAAAAACATGCGGTTGTTAATCGTAAACCTGCGTGATCAACGCATCAACAAGCGAGTAATATTGGCCGCTCTGCGGACTATTGTGTGTACCATTAGATATGACCCTAAACTCCTTGTAACAAGTCGCGGCATCATAAAGTTCTTGAGCCATGGAGAGTGGAACCAACTCATCTTGACTACCGTGGGATTGCAACAGACGGCCACGATATCGGCTGATACGGCTTAGGCTCGGAAACTGATTTTTCATCAGTAACCTCACTGGAAACCAAGGATAATGACGGGCCGCCACGTCGGGCAACGAGGTAAACGTGCTTTCAATACATAGGGCGGGGACGGAATAGTCGATCGCCAATTTTAATCCCACCGCCGCGCCCATGCTGCGACTGACGATTAAGATCCGATCTACATCTACTCGTTCCTTTTCAAGCAGGTATTCCAACGCAGCCTCCGCATCTAGAGACAACCCGTTTTCCGTCGGCTGGCCCTCGCTTTTGCCATAGCCACGGTATGAGACTCCTAGCACAGACGCATCGTACTGAGACGACAAGAAACGTAATAGTCCCGCACGATGTCCAATATTGCCACCGTTTCCATGTAAGTAAAGAATCACAACTCGCGGATGATCTCGCTGTCCGTATAACGCATGAAGCTTCGTGCCGTCCGACGCGGAAAAATGAACTTCCTGCAGTGATGAACCCTCTCCGAACCGAACCTGCGGATCCCATAATTCCAGCGGATAGACCAACTGTTTTTCAAATACGAGCAATAGCGCTAAAACGACTACATAGGCGATAATCAGGCAGCGGCTAGTTTTCCATGAAATAGTCCACACTGTAGCCCACGGAATTCGATGCTGGTTAGAGTTTGTTTTGGTTGCGGTCATGGATTTTTCTTCGTAGAATCAGACGTTCACAGTGATAACACCCATCACACCGGCGGGTCAAACTGTGCCCCGTCGGTGATCTACCCCACGTAACAACTTTGAACTTGGCGATAGAATAGATGATACTCCGTTTTATACCCTTTTGTTGCCTACTGCTATCTACCTTGGCAACTACTTTGTGCAGTGCGGCAAAATCTAACGTATTATTCATCGCGATTGATGATCTCCGTGCTGACCTTGCCTGTTACGGCAACCCTCAAATAATTTCTCCAAATATCGATGCTTTAGCAACCTCCGGCACCCTGTTTAACCGTGCATACTGTCAACAGGCGGTTTGCAATCCTTCCCGCAGTTCGATGCTCACCGGACTAAGGCTCGACGATCTCAAAATCTGGGATCTACCAACCCACTTCCGGCAACGACGACCAAATGCGATCACGCTTCCCCAGATGTTCTTGAACAACGGTTATCACACACAGTGTATTGGTAAAATTTTCCACAACTGGCGACAAGACGTATATAAAGGAGATCGTGTTTCCTGGTCAGTACCAGAAATGATGCATTATAATTCTCACGGTAATGACAAGGCGATTGTCGCCGGCGAGTTGCCACCTGATCTGTCTGACGTTCCAAAATGCGAGATTCGAGACGTACCCGACAACGCGTATTTTGATGGGCGGGTGGCGGAACATGCCGTCCAGGCCCTGCAAGCAATTCAAAATAGACCTTTTTTTCTGGCCGTTGGATTCTGGAAACCCCATTCGCATTTCAACGCACCTAAGAAATATTGGGACCTGTATGATCCAGCTAGCATCCAGCTTCCAGCCAATCAAAAGCCTCCCACCGATGTACCTGTAATCGCCTTACATGACAGCCGAGAAATACTCCGCTCCTACACCAATTCGCCCAATCAGTATCCAACAGACCAGCAAAGCCGTGAAATGCGGCGGGGCTATTACGCCAATATCTCGTATATGGACGCGCAAGTTGGGAAAGTCCTCTCCGAGTTGGATCGACTTGATCTGCGCAGTAATACGATTATAGTACTCTGGTCGGACCACGGATTCCATCTTGGCGAAAAAGGGCTCTGGGCGAAAACATCTAATTTTGAACTAGATGCGCGTGTACCGTTGATCATTTCCACTCCCCAACACAATAAATTCCAGCGAACGAATTCACTGGTGGAATTGCTGGATATCTATCCGACTCTCGCGGATTTGTGTAACTTACAGCCGCCGCCTGATCTCGCTGGCGAAAGCTTGGTTTCCATTCTGAAAGATCCCCGTCGTACCGTGAAAGATCTTGCCTTAACTCAACATTGCCGACCCGCCTACCCAGCCAATGGTGTAGACCCAAAGGCAATTGGCTATTCCATTCGTACCGACCGCTATCGCTATACCGAATGGCGTGATTTTCAGTCCGGGAAGGTCCTTGCTCATGAACTATACGATCACAAAAGAGATCCACATGAAACCGCCAATGTGATCAGTAAAGCCAGCCTGCACCTCCGAAATAAGCTAGCTGAGGCATTACAAACGTTGGTCCACTCACCACAGTTACCGAAATGACGTTTTCCAAACCCACAAGTCCTCGTGACTTTGCAATCGGCCATATCGTCACAATAAGCAACTCATCATAGAAAATTGAGTAGCTCCAAATCACGAACGAAACGACGCCACTGGCGTATAATGCAGGCTTAAACTTTCCACTCATAAAATAATTGGCCACTTATGCGAATCCTAGTGTCACTATATCTTTCGTTGATCTCCCTTCTATGCTCAGGTACGTTACAATCTGCCGACAAACCCAATTTTCTCGTCATCATGGTCGACGATATGGGTTATTCCGATCCCCAGTGCTTTGGTGGCGAAATTGACACGCCCCATCTGAATGACCTGGCCGACGGCGGACTGCGTTTCACCCAGTTCTACAACTGCGCCCGCTGCTGCCCCACGCGAGCCAGTCTGCTAACCGGTTCCTACCCACACCGAGTTGGTCTGGCACGTAACGGTAAAACGCTCGCCGCGACCGCGCCCACCCTAGCCGAACTTCTAAAGCCCGCAGGATACCAAACGGGGATGACCGGTAAGTGGCACCTCTCCGAATTGGCACCCACCACTGACAGCCAACAACGCATTCGCTGGATGGATCACCAACACAATCTGGGAATCCCCTTCGCAGATCCAGCCTCCTATCCCCGCAAACGCGGGTTTGACCATTACTACGGAGTGATCTGGGGCGTCGTCGACTATTTTGATCCCTTCAGTCTGGTTCACGGACAAAACGAAGTTAAAGACGTCCCGGACGATTTTTATCTGACCGATTCCATCACCGACTATTCGATTGATTACATCCATGCTTTCAATAAAAACAACGAGAAACCCTTTTTTCTTTACGTTGCTTATACCGCGCCACACTGGCCATTGCATGCTAAACCCGACGTCATAGAAAAATACAAGGGAAAATACGATGCGGGATGGAATGCGTTAAAAGCCGACCGCTTTCAGCGGCAAAAAGATATGAAACTGTTCCCGCAGAACACCCCTATCGATCCGGTAATTGATCGAGGTAATTCATGGGATGATCTCACCGCGGCAGAAAAGTCGTATCAGTCCAGAAAGATGGAAGTACACGCAGCAATGATCGATAGTGTCGACCAGGGAATTGGGCGTATTATCGATACGTTGAAGGCGACGGGGGAGCTAGAAAACACGGTTATTTTCTTCCTCTCGGACAACGGGGCATCACCAGAAATCCCCGGATATGCCGGCTATGATCGAAACGGGCAAACCCGTGATGGTAAAATTGCCCATCGCGAGCGTGAGCTGAAACTACCGGAGCATCTCAGTAAACTCGGATCTGCTGAAAGCTATACTGGCCTCGGACCGGCTTGGGCCAATGCAGCCAACAGTCCCCTTCGATATTGGAAAAAAGAAAGTTTTGAGGGTGGCTGTCGAACTCCCTTGATCGTGCACTGGCCCGCTGGACTCGGCGGCAAGGCGGGTAAAATCACCTCTAACATCGGTCACGTTATGGATATTGCGCCGACCTGCCTGGAGTTAGCCGAAGCGAAACAGGATGCTTCGTTCAGCATGGATGGGGAGAGTCTGGTTGGGTTACTACAACGAAGCGAAGTCAATCAAGATCGTATGCTTTACTTTGAACATATGGGGGGACGAGCCGCTCGATATCGACAGTGGAAGATCTCTGCCCTCTCCGGCCAACCTTGGGAGTTGTTTAATATTCAACAGGACCCAGCAGAGACGACCAATCTGGCGATCCAGCAACCAATCCGCCTAGAGGAGCTTTCCTATCGCTGGCATGATTGGTTTAAGACGATGCCCTCCGCACCTAAAACTTCATCCAAGTCAGCAACCGCACCAATCGCCAACCGCGCGCTTTCTCTATCGTGCACCGCTTCATCAGGACAACGGGATGGGGTGCTGTTTGCCTTGGGAGGTAGCCAACATGGAGTTGCGCTGCACATCAAACAAGCCCGGCTTACCTTCAGCGTCCGCAGCAACGGCGAATTGAAGTCGATCTCTTCCCCGACCGTCGCAAAACAGGGACCCCTTGTTATCGAAGCAACTCTTGCCAAAGACGCAAAGATGACACTTGAAATCAACGGAATGATCGTAGCTACAGGGCAGGCGGATGGTCTGATACCAGTTCAGCCACAGGATGGCCTAAGTGTTAACGACGACGATCAAAGTAATGTTGGCAACTACGGCGACCCGTTCCGCTATGCAGGAAAGGTGACCCAGGTCCGGATTGGCCCTCTTAAACGATCGACAAAAGAGGCCCATCGATCCAACAACGAACAAAAACACGCTCCAAACTTTATAGTTATCCTGTCAGACGATCAAGGTTGGGGAACCACATCGATCCCGTATGATCCTCGAATCAAGCAATCCAAAAGTGACTTTTTTCAGACCCCCAATATGGAACGACTGGCCGCTGTTGGCATGCGATTTACTCAGGCCTACTCAGCCCATACTAACTGTTCGCCATCCCGCGCGGCACTGCTTACTGGTATCAGCCCAGCGGCGTTGCACTTCAGCGACATTGTCGATCGTAATACTGGAAAATACTACATCGGTAACCGCTTAACCCCACCTGTCCATGTCAATCATCTGGACTCAGGCACGGTAACAATTCCTGAGCGGCTCAAAGCATATAACTCCGCTTACATGACTGCACATTTTGGTAAATGGCATCTCAACGGCGGAGGCCCGCAAGCACACGGTTTCGACACGGGCGACGGTGCCACCGGAAATCGTGAGGGTGGCTTAAAGACAAACCTGCCGGACGACCCGAAAAGGGCTTACAGCATAACTCGCTCGTCGATTGACTGGATGAACAAGCAGGTTTCCCGAGGTAGTCCTTTCTATTTACAGGTTTCGCATTATGCAACCCATTTGGGTTATCAATCAAAACCGGAAACAACCGCTCAACTCAAATCTCGCAAACCGGGAAAACGCCATGATAACGTCAAGTTCGGTGCCATGATCGAAGACCTAGACACATCGTTGGGTCAGCTGTTAGATGCCGCTGATCAGTTGGGAATTCTGGACAATACCTATATTATTTATACCGCTGACAATGGTACTTACCCCACGACTGACCCCGAAAATATCAATGGCCCCCTACGCGGCAGTAAGGCCACTTTATGGGAGGCGGGTGTGCGGGTGCCCATGATGATTTCCGGTCCTGGGATTAAAGCAGGCAGCCTTTCACGTCAGAAAGCCGTTGGCTATGACATTCTCCCAACCATCTGTGACATTGTGGGCATCCACGATCTTGATGAGAGAGTCGAGGGCGGAAGTCTACTCCCGGCGTTGTACGAAACCGGTCCAGTTACCCGACCTCGTGATGAACTCTACTTCCACTGGCCACACTATCAACACCAGAAACTGAGCAAACCTGATTCGACAATTATTGACGGCGATTACAAACTGCATTACTTCTGGGAATCTGGGGAAATGCAATTGTTCAATCTCGCCGATGATCTGGCAGAGACCAATAATCTGGCAGAGACCAATCCGAGAAAAGCTGCCGAAATGAATACCAAGCTCAAGCAATATCTAAAAGACATCAAGGCCCAACTGCCAACGCCCAACAAGACTTACACACCACAGAACGACCCGGTACTGCAAGGTCGCCAAAACATGTCAGGCTCACCTCCTAATATCATCTTGGTCATGGCAGACGATTTGGCATGGATGGACCTAGCTTGTCAGGGTAACCCTTTAGTGGAAACGCCGCATCTTGACAAATTCGCCAGCGAAGGGATTCGTTTCACTAGCGCTTATGCCGCCGCGCCCGTTTGCTCGCCGACTCGTGCGGCATTAATCACTGGTTTAGCTCCAGCTCGACTTAGAATCACTAACCACATTCCCGACCGTCCACAGTTTACACCTGACGGCGCCACATATACCGGGGCACAAATGTTTGATTATCTTGCTCCATCCTATACAACCATTGCCGAACGACTTAAAGCGACCGGCTACGCAACTGGTTTTTTTGGCAAATGGCATATTGCGGGTACGGACGTTGGCCCCCTAGGGCGGGGATCCGCAAAATACTATCCAGAGAACCAAGGGTTTGATGTCAACATTGGCGGCTGTATTTATGGCGGCCCCCCGACCTTTTTCGATCCCTATCGAATCCACAACCTTACAAATCGCAAAGAAGGTGAGTACCTACCAGATCGCTTGGCCGACGAGGTCTGCCAATTTATCGATAAGGCGGACGACTCACCATTTTTCACTTGTCTCTGGAATTACTCCGTTCACTGGCCGATGGAAGCCCCCGACCACCTCCTAAAAAAATACGAATCCAAAACCGGCCCAGGACTCAATGACACTCGTTACGGTGCCATGATCGAAGCGTTGGATGCCTCTTTTGGGAAAATTATGGCTCATTTAGACAAACGCGGTTTGCGAGATAACACGCTTGTTATCTTTACCTCTGACAATGGCGGCTTCGCAGGCGTGTCTGACAACCGGCCATTGCGGGAGTCCAAGGGACATATCTATGAAGGCGGCATTCGGGTTCCTTTAATGATTCGGTGGCCCACCGTCATAAGTCCTGGCCAACTCAATGACACTCCGGTGATTAGCATGGATTTCTTCCCGACAATTCTTGATGTCTGTAAGTTAGAGGCGGAGCCTCTTTGTGATGGCGTCTCGTTAACCCCATTGTTTAACAACAAACAAATTGACAGGTCCAGCATATTCTTTCACTTCCCGAACTATGCGTGGCATCGTAGTAATTCACTTGCTGGTGCCGTACGCAGCGGGGACTACAAATTGATCCGTCACTACGCAACCGGTGAGATAGAGCTTTACAATGTGACTGAGGACATAAGTGAAACCAATAATTTGTCCTCGACGCGGGCCAGACTAGCCCAACGTCTTAATGCTGACCTCAGTGAATGGCTATTGAAAACCAACGCCGCGATGCCGCGCAAATTACCACTCGAGTAACACATGAACACCACCAAAACCGTCGGAAATAATGACTTTCAATTCGAAGCCAACTCGCAATGGGCTCAACGACCCGCCGGAGTCAACTGGCGGGATGTTGTTGCAGTTCATTTTACGGCTGAAAACGATGTCTACGTATACAACCGCGGCGACCGGGAGATGATCTACTTCTGCTCACAGGGGAATTACTTGGGTGACTGGGGTGAAACAGATTTCGCCCGTCCGCACGGACTGACAATTTCCAAACAAAATGAAGTTTTCTGCACAGATGACTTTGCACATACGGTTACTAAATACGATTTGCAAGGAAATTTATTGCTCGCCTTAGGTACACGAGGGTGCAAATCTGAAACCGGTGCAGTGGACGTCGACTATAGAAAGATTAAGTATTCCGCGGGGCCGTTTAATTATCCAACAAACTTAGCAATCGCTAGTGACGAAAGCTTTTACGTTTCCGATGGGTATGGGAATGCGCGTATTCACCACTTTGCGGCAACGGGAGACCACCTCCGCAGCTGGGGAGATCCCGGCACGAGGCCTGCTCAATTTGCCGTACCTCATGACATCCGAATTCATGAAAACGGCGATATTTGGGTTGCCGATCGAGAAAACGACCGCATCCAAATTTTTAGTCCTTACGGAAATTTTATTCGTTTACTTGACGGACTTGCGCGACCCGCTTCGTTCGACTTCGGCCCAGACGGAGAAATCTATGTCTTTGAGCTGGGTTATCGCGCGGGCATGTTCCCCGGCAATGAACCACCATCCGACGCCGCATCGGGTGGCCGCTTGACCGTGATCAACGAGCGAGGTGACGTCCTATGCCGAATCGGCGGAGGCAATGCTACGGACGGAGCGGGGGACTTTTATGCCCCTCACAATGTGCGTGTAGATGCCGTTGGCGACCTTTACCTAACCGAAGTTGTCTGGGCTGCTGGTGGAGATCGAGGACTTGCTCCACAAGGCTGCTCCGCACTCCAAAAACTCACTCGCATCTAGCTCCGCAAACTCGCTTTACCAAAAGGAAATTCATAATGATCTTCCAATCTGACTTCCTCATCGACCTTACTCGTCGTATCTTCCAAGCCGTTGGCTCAAACGACGATGAGGCAGAAGTCGTTGCCCAACGCCTGGTCAACGCCAATCTTTCAGGTCACGATTCACACGGTGTCATCCGCATTCCCACTTACATTAAATGGATCAAAGAGGGCAAAACACTTCTCAATCAAACAATCGATATTGAAACCGACAACGGATCCATGGTTGTCGTCGACGGCAAATTTGGTCTTGGCCAATCTATCGGGCAGCAAGCCATGCAATTGGGTATCCAACGAGCGCGGGAATATGGTGTCGCAGTTATAGCTCTAAAAGACAGCGCGCATCTCGGGCGAATTGGCGATTGGGCGGAAATTTGTACCGAGGCGGGAATGGTGTCCGTTCATTTTGTGAATACCAGTGGGATGGGAAATCTCGTGACTCCTTATGGTGCTATCGAGCGACGACTTTCAGCCAATCCGTTTGCCGCAGGCGTGCCTACCCAAGGCGACTTCCCGTTGATTCTTGACATGTCCGCCTGCACCATCGCGGAAGGGAAGATTAGGGTCGCTCTGCACGCCGGGAAACAGGTTCCGAAAGGATGTATTATTGACAGTGAGGGAAACCCAACGACAGATCCAAAGATCTTCTATGGCCCTCCCGCGGGATCGATTCTGCCGATTGCGGGGCACAAAGGATATGCGCTTAGTATGATTATTGAAATGTTTGCAGGAGCGCTTACAGGAGGTTCATGCACGAATCCAGCACGAGCGGATCGACTCAGCAACGGGATGTTGTCCATAATAATGGATCGTAGCAAACTGCAAACCGAAGACTATTTCTTCAACGAAGTTCAACGGTATTGCGACTACGTACGCAGCGCCAAGCTAATAGACGAAGATAACCAGATCTTGATGCCAGGTGAAATCGAACATAACACCCGCACCAAACGCCGTATCGAAGGTATTGAATTATCCCAAACGACGATCGATATGATTCAAGATACTTGTGATTCACTCGGTCTCGATCTAATACTAACCGCCTAGTACACAACCATGCCTAGATTAGTTCACCTGTGTTTATTTACTCCACACATACCCGCTGGCTGTTTGAGCTCTTCTATATCCTACCGGTGCGTTTGATCCTGCGGGTAGGTGCAAGGAAATATGGTCCGTTTGAGTCCATTTCCAGAGAGGTAGCAAATGGGGCCCGGATTTTTTGGAAATCCAAAAGGATTGCCCGCCAATTTGCAATTCAAGAGATTCCTCGTCCGCTCGACTAAGCGCGTAGAACATAGGTGTTTGAACTTTTTCCGACGGGGAGAGTTCAAAGGACTGACTAGAACTCCCACCGGATTGGGATGGATTGAAATAAACGGGAACGGGAAGATTGAGCCTGCTATCGGTTAAGTCCAGCTTATACATGATCTGGTTGTACTCATAACCAGGCGTCGGATGTGGATTGCCGGAAAAACTCGTGGTGTAAGTACCTTCGAAAAAGATAACACGACCACCCTCTACGTCAAACATCGGGTGCTGCTTGGGATTGTAGAAGCTATAATTGTCATGCGTGATGATTCGCCGCGCGTATTTCCAAGGGCCAGAAGGCGTTGGGGATTCTGCGAACCAAACCTCACCCAGCATGCTGCGCCCCATAGACTGACTGATAATCATTACATATCTACGGCGGTAGGCATTGTAATAGACGCTGCCGTTATGAGAATAAATTAGTTTGCCAGTTTCAATGTCAATTAAGCCAGGCATTTCCTTAGGAGCGAGTTTGCCAGCCTGAATAAGTTTCTGAGCAAGATCCACACTTAATACGGGACCGGTTGTCGTCCATTTAAACGAGAGTTCCTTGTTGTTGTTACGCCGAACTTCGGGGAGTGATTTGGTAGATTGGATAAGGCAAGTAAAAGCTTCGTAACGGGTAGGATCCAAAATATCCTTGGCCGTTGCCGGCACTCGTGTGTTCGGCATACCACCTGCAAAGTATAAATACTGCCCATCCCTGTCACGATGCCTGAAGGGGTGACCATGGGGAACCACTTTTTGAGAATCCGGGAATGTCATACGATGTTCCCAGATTTGTTTGGCTAAATTGAATTCCACTATGCCACGTTCATAGATGTGTAAAGGAGCTTCGACTTTCACATACATCCCAAAAAGCCGGGCCGACTTCCCCTTCTCTTCGATTTTCATCAGGCAATCCAACCAAGTTGGGCCCTTGCCCGGCATCTTGCAGGTCTCCTTTGCAAAACCCTTTTCATTGATAAAATAATCCAGATCAATGGCAATGTGCGGATCTAAACCACCTTTGCTAGGGAGTTTAGAACGTGCACCTGGAACATGGAAATTGCCCAAAGGATATTCCGCTCTATTGGTGTCACCCCAAAACCAATAGAGCGTGTCGCCAATCGTTTCCGTTAGGACGCTATCGCTACCAAGAACACCACCCGGTAAATTCTCCCGCACTGGTATGTCGAGTCCCAACAAACGACTGTCGCGGTATTTCCCCTGGCCCGTAACCCGGTAAAGCCGTTCCGCTACGTTGATCCGCCGGAGTTTCAAAGTGACAGTGCCACCGGCTTGAACTAAAATCGATTGACCACGATAGCCAAATGCGTCTTTAGGAAACTCATAACCGTGACTGAATACATGAAAAAATACCCGTCGATTCATCATTCCCGCTTCAGCGAATGCAATCACGCCCTGACTGTCTGTAATAAAACGGCGATGATTGACAGTCGTCAGTCGGACTAACGGGATACCTCGCTCTGTTTGCTCGTCGATGACGCGAATCGTCATGTATTGGTCAGCACCTCTGACGCTAGATAAGCTGTGTGCAAACAAAATGCACGTCGCAATAATATAAAACCGAAGCATCATGCGAACCTTGATGTAAATTTAGGGATATTAGTCGTTGATTGTAACCTACCACGTATGACCTCGCGATTGTCAAGGAAAGTCGTACCCTATTTATGAATCGTATCCCCCGTGGTATTATTAAAATTAACGGGTATTACAAGGAGTCACGTCAGCGTTTGACTAATTATTGCGAATTCATTTTTTCCAGGACTCAGAAATGACGCGCCCTCCCAAGATTAAGGATGCTTCCCGTCGCGTTACGAGGCCCTTGTTTTTAAAAACAGTTCTATGTGTTGTCATTTCCCTTCTCGCCGGTAAAACGATAATTGACCTGTCCCGACACGATACTACGGCTCTAGATTTGCGCCAGATCGATGCCGCTTCCGCTGCAGCCTACCAAAAACTTTTAAAGGAGGCCAACTTGGAACTCTTTGAAGGACCGCTGCATGAACCAAGCGACCCAAACCGCATATGCCAAGCCGATTCACCCAACCCTGTCGGGTTTTCCGGAACTGCGACTCTCAAATTACGTGACCACATCAGTGTGGAATTGACTATTTCCGACTGCCATCCCTGCCGCTGGCCAGTAAAACCAAGCGAAGACATTCCCGCGTACGCGTTACTCGATGTGAAGTCGAGCGATAACCTTTCTTTTTCAATTGAGTCATATGTGGGCGGTGATGGCGAACGTTCTTCCGGAACATTTCGGGTCCTTCTGCCAACACACGAGGGCAAACGCCTGCGGATTCTGAAAATGATTCGACAGATCGGCGAATACGGTGCTACCCCGAATCGAGCGGAATTCAACGATGTGTTAACAAAGCTACTGGCCTCAGCTCATAACTCAATCGCCGAGTCGGAGGCACTACGTTTAGGGACACTTCTGTGCAGGTCCGTAGATGCATCACTGAATACAAATTAATCATAGTCGTGAACCAACCTTACCCCAGATCGACGACTAGCGTCGTAGAGTTCTGGACTATCTAAGATTGACTCCCACCGATTTGCAATTATTCCTTGATCTCGCACCGCCAATAGACTGCTAACGCAATTTTTGTACCGGCTTGATCGTGGCGTCCGCTTTGATTGAATTCATCAACGCTTTTAGCATTTCCACTTTCCGGGGGTGTTTGGCAGCCAGACTATTTGTCTCCCCAATATCGCGGTCCAGGTTGTACAATTCTTCAACGACGGGGCGTTCCATATCCCGCGCATAACCATAAACCTTTTGATCCGCTACCAGATATTTCCATTTCCCCTGTCGCACACCATTGCCTTGATAGTAGAAATTAGTCCTGTTGCCCTGTTTATTCGTTCCGAGCAATAAACCCGTTTGGTCAACGCCATCGATCTTGCGGTCGGTGGGAACATCAAAACCGGCGAGACTCGCGAACGTCGGCATGAAATCTACCGTCGCAAAGAGTGCGCCCGACGTTTTGCCCGCCGTTACCCTGCCCGGCCAGCGGACGATACAGGGTGCGCGAGAACCACCCTCATAGCAGGATCCTTTCCCGTTTCGTAAAGGCCCTGCCTCGCCCCAAAAGATCGAGCCCTCCGGATGACCTTTTTTGTTGTTCGTATAGGCTGGTTGATTCCAGGGACCATTATCCGTTGTGTAAATTACGATGGTGTTATCACGCAGGTTCAGTTCGTCGATCGTGTCGAGTAGACGTCCCGTTTCAAAATCGAATTCCTCAACTACGTCCCCATACAGTCCGCCATCGCTTGTCCCACGAAAATCCTTCGATGCATCGATGATGGTGTGCATCATTGTATGAGCAACGTACAGAACAAACGGTTTGTTCGGATCACGTACACTTTTCAGATATTCAATGGCCTTATCCGTATAGAGTGTGGTCAGGCTTCCCATATCCGTGGTCGAACCCGCCGCGGTGTTGTTCTCGTGGAAAGTAACCTTTCCACCATCATTAGCTCCCAACGCACCAAAATAATATTGAAATCCCTGCGCGTTAGGCATGCGTTCGACAATCGCCTTGCGATTGGAAACATCCCATTTACCTATACAGGCCGTTTGATAACCTGCTTGGGTTATCAACTCCGCCCAGGTGATTTCCGAGGCTGGCATGCCCCAACCCAAACTTCTAAGCGGGTACCGACCGGTCAGCAGCGCGGATCGCGAGGGCCCACAGACGGGCTGAGCGTAGAACTGAGTGAACCGTGTCCCCTCGAGGGCAAGTTGGTCCATGCGGGGTGTTTTATTACTTTCGTTCCCATAGCACGCCAAATCACCCCAGCCCTGATCGTCAGTAAAAATGATGAGGATATTGGGCTGTGTAGCCTTTCGAGGTGCAGCGGCAAGCGAATGCTGTATCAGAAGCAATCCTAAGATAAAACCAAGTTTGTGTCGCATCGAATCATGTCCTTTGTGAACCTCTATAAACAGTAATAGAACCCTTTTATTATGCCACAAATTACTGCCACGTTCTATCGGGAATGTTAACCGGATCTGCTATCACTGACAAAAAGAGTTGCCGCTAAAGAAAACGACGACAGACTTCGGCGCGACGCCGAATTTCTCTCAAATGCCGAATGTCAATTTTTATCCCAAGCTAAAGGCAGAGTGCTATGTATAATAAAGACTCCAACCGCATACCCAAACTACGCCACAACAAACACAGCAACAGAGGCTTTAACAGGATCTCGTGTGCCGGATGAACAACCTTGCCCGTTATGTAACTGTTTTGATTTATTGGCTGATCTGTCTTGAGTCCAGAGCGGAATCTCAGGCCACGGAAACCGAGCGTTTTGTCAGTGATGTCCAAGCTCAGGTTGCCCAGTTGAGTCAACGCAGCAAAACACTGCCTAAAGAATTTGTCACCGCCGTTGCCATCATGAATGGCGTACAGTCCAGACTGAGCTCTCTTAACTATGCCATTTTGAAACGACAGGGCAAACCCACTCCCAATTCGACAGAAGAATGCCTAGCTCTCCGGGCGGGCATCTGCGGCAACCACATTGCAGCATTTTTGACGGTAGCAGACCAACTCGGAATCCGAGCCCGACCCGTTGAGTTCTATATCTCCGGCCCATCGTCAGCCAATAATACTTCCCATATCTGCGTCGAAGTCTACTACAACCAACGGTGGCACCTTTTTGACGTGACATGGGGCACCTATTTCGTGTTTCAGAACGTTGTTGCCTCGATTGAACAAATACGGAAATCCGGCACAAAATCACGTGATTGGGCCGTCACCAATCAATCGGACCTCTGGTATTTACAGTGGAAAGATGCCGGACATGACCCATTGATCTATGTCGACCATATAAATGTAGACATTCTACGAGGCCGAAAAGGCGCGATTCGTCTTCGACCCAACAACCAAACATATACCCCTGTTCATCAACCGAACTTTTTCGGGCTGAACACAAAGAACCAGGACTATGGAGCCATCCAAGTCCTATTACAGGATACGAAAGTTGGTTCAAACATAGTAGAATTAAAGGTTCTTGGAAAAGCGGGGGGTGGCACGGTCGTTCTCTCCAACGGAGAACGGCAAACACGCCTGCCCATGTCGACGCTCACCGTGGGCACCAATATTATTCACCTGCATGAGCCAACACGTGATGCGAAAATCACGATTTCCATTGACGTGGATCCGGCCTTTGGCGTTGGCTATGTGGTTTATGCCAGCATCCAAACAAAATAGAATTCGTTGCTTACGAACCGTTGTGCCGGGGCTGATTTTCGTTAACGAGGCTTGCAGGCCACCAGGGCACCCGTTAAGATTTCCACCATTACGCCAAACCACGACCAATCTGCCAAGGAGTGAAATTCTATGAATCACCTATCCCTTGTTTTGCTTTGTCTCCTCTTCGTCCTGCCAGACGAAACCGCCGTCGCCGCAGAACCAGCCAAGCCGATTCTCTGTGTCGGACATTACCACTCCGAAGACGATGCTGTCAAACAACTGGCACGGATGGCGGCCACCTACTCCACGCTCAATCAGTGGGAGCAACGGGCGAATAAGGTTCGTAAACAAATCTTAATGGGGGCCCAGCTTTACCCATTGCCAAAACGAACGCCTCTCAAACCGCTCATTCACAAAAAACGGGTCTATCAAGGCTACACGGTTGAGTCGGCTGCCTTTGAAGCCCGCCCTGGATACATGGTCTACGGAAACCTTTATCGGCCACTGGGGAAACAAGGACCTCATCCAGGAATCCTTTGTCCTCATGGTCATGCTCGCGGTCCGGAGGGGGGGCGACTGCGACCGGACCAGCAGAACCGCTGTGCGACGCTGGCCCGTATGGGAGCCGTTGTTTTTTCTTACGATATGATAGGCTTCGGTGACAGCGAACATTTGGGCTGGAACCACAATCACCCGCAGGCGCTCACTCTACAAACCTGGAGCAGTATTCGCGCGCTCGATTTCTTGCAATCATTGGCAGATGTCGATGAGGAGCGGCTTGGAGTCACCGGCTGTTCTGGGGGCGGCACGCAAACTTTCCTCCTGACGGCCCTCGACGCCCGCGTCCGAGTAGCAGTACCAGTCGTGATGGTGTCTGCCCATTTCTTCGGCGGCTGCCACTGTGAAAGTGGCATGCCGATCCACAAAACCTCTCACCTGGAAACGAACAATGCCGAAATTGCGGCTCTCACGGCACCGCGGCCCCTGCTGCTGGTTTCTGTCGGCGGGGACTGGACCAAGAACACCCCAAAGGTCGAGCTTCCTTATATCCGTAACGTCTATCGACTTTTTGGTGATGATAAGAACGTGCAAAACTCCCATTTCGCTGAAGAGGGGCACGGTTATCAATTGTCGAAACGGCAGGCCATGTATCCCTTTATGGTTAAGCATCTGCGACTCGACGCGCGGGGAGTTATTGACGCTAAGACGGGCGTTTTTGATGAAGCTCAGACGACACTGGAGACACCTGCGCAGATGCGAGTCTTTGACAACCAACACCCGGTACCAAAACATGCCCTCAAGCCAGGTTCAACCGTCTCTTTCAAGTAGTCACCCCCCAAAACTGCCACTTGCCGTTGTTGACCGGTTAAACGGCAATTCCCAGACAAGGAATGCCCATCGGACAATCTGCCGAAGCGGAGGTTTGCCAATCGCAGAGGCATCCTGATTGGCATGAGTTCTAGCGATTAAACATCACCTCATAGAATGAAAACGCCAATACATAGGCGATTTTCTCAACACGGAGCGTATCAATTACACACTTTTTTTGATCGGGTTAATGCCAACTCGGTCAGGGCCACCTAATGCTGCCCTTCAATCGGACGGGCATCCCAAATCTTAAGTACATTATCTGACCCTCCACTAACAATCCGTTTTCCGTCAGGGCTGAAACTGGCGCTATAGACATTGTTTGAATGGCCTTTGAGCGAATAAACATTATGGTGCAATTTGTGATTCCAGTAATCCCATTCGAATCCCCTTAATTCATTGTTCTGGTGTCGATCAAGCAAATCCTGCATATGCAATACATTTGCGTCCTCCCAGTCACGCTGTACCAACAGCATGTCGGATGTGTAAGCTTGCCGCTCCGCCAACTTGCGTAATTCCGCCTCATTGTTCTGAGCCAACTTCGCATCCGCCTCACGTATTTCGGCCACCGCACGTTGTTCCTCCGCCTCCTTTCGCTCCTCGTCTGCATTTTTCTGAGCTTGCCTAGCCTCGACCATCCGTGATTCCGCCAGACCGCGCTGCACATCCGCATCGCGGGCCTCGCGTGTCGCCGCGGCTGCAAATACCGTCGAAATCACGGCGGCGCCCAGTAAAACCAATAGCTCCCAGTACTGAGTGCTGCCATAGCTGGCTTACGTTTACACCACCGCCAACTCCGTTCCATCCAAGTGGTGGGGCGTGCCTTGATCGGCTTGTGATCCAGCCAGGCCTGAAGATCCTCAGCCAATGCCGCACAGGAGTCGTATCGCTTGTCAGGTTCTTTTTGAAGGCACTTGAGCGTAAGCGTTTCCAGGTCACGTGGGATGGAGTTATTAAGTTTCCTAGGACTGGGAGCTTCTTCATGCAACACCTGATGCAGCAGCATCCGTGTCGTTCCGCGAAAAGGTAATTCACCGGTCAATAGCTCGTATAAAATCACGCCCACTGAGTAGACATCCGCCCGCCGGTCCACGTGATGTCCTTCACCACGAGCCTGCTCTGGGGGCATATAGGCGGGTGTCCCCAACAACTTGCCATCAAGCGTCATCGTGATTTCACCGGCGTCCCGTTTGGCCAGGCCGAAATCCATCACGAACGGTTCGTTGTTTTCGTCCAGCATAATGTTAGCCGGTTTCAAATCCCGATGAATCACACCGTTCTCGTGAGCATGCTCAAGTGCCAGAACAACCTTCACGCACAGCCCAATCGCCTGACGTGGGGATAATCGTTTGGCCGTCAACAGATCGGCCAACGAGACCCCATCAACGAAATCGCTAACAATGTAAATTTGATCATCATCCAAACCCACCTCGTAGACGCTAACAATATTGGGATGATTGAGCTGAGCGGCCGCCCGAGCTTCTCGCAAAAACTGTTCGCGACTGCTCGTGGAAAACTGTCCCGAGCGGGGAACCTTTACGGCTACTTTGCGGTCGAGCTTGGAGTCATGTGCCTGCCAGACACTGCCAAACGCGCCACGGCCAACTTCATTGATGAGTTCAAAATGCCCGATGGTAGAGTTGCCAGCATAATCGAGCGTACCAATATTCTCCTGATCAACATCCACCAGACCAAATTGACTTCCGCAACTGGGGCAATCGACGCTCTGCAGGTCCGACTCATCGACCAATTCGATACCGTTTTGACAGTGGGGACAGCGGATTTGCATAGTGAAAAGGACCCAGATGAGGTGACGCGTTCATTATGGCATAGATTGCTGTGGGTTTCTATGTATTCGGAGTGCGAACCGTGGTTGGCGCGAAGAAGTAATCGCGTAGAAAGTTGACACTCTTTTTGGACACACTTTTTATTCAACTCACGTCAAACGGTGTCAAACCGTGTTCACTATTGTCGACGCAACATCAATCAGAAAAGGGGCTAAACCCAATTAGAAAACGGCCAAACACAGCCATTAAGGAATGAAACAGTGTTGACCGTTTAAACTATTACGTGGCGTACCGTGCTAGTGATTAAACAAGAATTCTTTTGTATTAATCAACGCCCAAACGATATCTTCGTAGGCTATCTTGGCGTCGCCAACCTTTTCGATGTGAGCCGTCGCAATAGCCTGCTCATCAGCCGTGGGCATACGAGAAAACGACAACAAATATAATTCGGTTATCTTGTCCGCGTGCTCTCGCTCAGCGTCTTTACTCAACGATGCTGCTCGACCACTGCCGTTTGTCAATTTACCTTGAATCTCACCAGAATTCAAAAGATGCAAACTCTGCGCTAAGTTTGCCTCGCTGCTCCGTTCACATTCGCAAGCCGAACTAGATTCGGGTCGACCGAAGACCGTGAGGAAGTACGAGCTAAATCCACTGTCTGGCAGTTGCGAAGCTCGAGTGCCCACTGGAACACCAGGAAACGTCGTGGTTGTTCCGGTGACTTGATCGATCGAATCCAGCAAAACTTCAGCGTTTAAACGTTTAGGATAATAGCGGGAGAAGTTCTGTTTGTCATCCTTGTTCCAATCGTTTGGCTCGCTACTGAGTTGATACACCGAACTGCTCGCAATCGTTCGTATCAAATGTTTTAAGTCGAAACCGCTCTTGACGAAATCCGTTGCCAGTGCATTAAGCAACTCTGGATTGGTCGCCGGATTGGTAATACGCATATCATCTTCCGGATCCACCAAACCGCGACCGAAGAAGTGTTTCCAATACCGGTTAACCAACGCCTTCGCAAAGAACTCGTTCGTAGGGTCACTCATCCAACTTGCAAGATGTAGTCGCGGATCATCTTCAACTGCTAGATCCAATGGATCACTCCCCAAGCCTGTCGGTGGAACATTATTGCCCGTTTTGGGGTTTTTCGCACTCGGCTTTCCTTGGTTGTGGAAAATTCGGTCATACCCTGGTGTAGCACTCTTCTTGCGACCAACACGACTGAAGAAAGCGGCGAATCCGTAGTAATCTTCTTGGCTCCATTTCTCAAACGGGTGATGATGGCAGCGAGCACACTGTATTCGCAAACCCAAGAAAAGCTGAGCCGTATCTTCTACTTGTGCAGCTTGATCCTTCACTTCGCGATACCAAGCAACCGCTGGATTAGCCCCTGCCGTTCCCGTAGCGGTAATAATCTCGGATACGAATTCATCGTAAGGCTTGTTGTCATGCAAACTGTTACGAATCCAGTCGTAAAAGCCAAACGTTGCAGCTTTGTCACCTTCTACTCGCCGCTTGTTCCGTAAAACTGCATTCCATTTATTTGCAAAATAGTCCGCATAATCAGTGCTTGCCAGTAACTGATCAATCCGCTTAAGACGCTTGTCCGGATCAGCGTCCTCCAAAAACGTTTGCGCCTCTCCTAAGGTAGGGAGGCGACCCGCAATATCAACCGTGACTCGACGCAAAAAGACAGCGTCTTCACTCACCACAGATGATGGCAAACCCAGCTGAACTAATTTATTAAAAACTAAGTCATCTACGAAGTTATTTTTCTTCGGCAGCGCGTCTACTTTGATACCCAACGGTATCGTTGCGCGGTAAACCCCAACATGTCCTTGATATCGAGCCATCACCGCTACACTGCCAGTCAATTGACTAGTGGTAACCAATCCTGTTTCGTTAACCTCAGCCATTTCCGTACTGTTGGAATCAAAAGCAGTCGTCCTTGTCACATCGCGCATGCTGCCGTCAGAGAAGTAGGCGAACACCGATATCTGCTGAGCGCCATCTCGCTGCATCAATCGTTCTTCTGGCAAGACAACAATACGCGTCACCGTCGGATCTTCCGGCTGCCCGTACGGCATCCCCTGTTCAATCCAGCGACTAAGCAATCTATACGAGGGTGAGTCACCCGACAATCTTGCACCACCACCGTGCGGCACGACGCCAACCGCTTTTTGAAGGAGCAGACTGCGTTCGGGAGCTGCTGGGAAAACGCGGCGACCCCGGCCTTCTTTGACCAGAAATTCGTAATCCTCTTCTGGCTCAAACCCGAGTAACGATAACCGAAACCCGTTCTGCCCACTACTTTTGCCATGACAGCCACCACCATTGCAGCCGAATTTGGTAAACACGGGAGTCACTTCATTTGGAAAATTAACGGCGAGATCTTTGACGATATTCGTGACTTGAATCGATACTGTGGTGGACAACTTACCATCAAATTTCGCTGTTATCACTACCGCTCCTTCAGCAATAGGCGATACAAATCCACTTGAACTGACTTCAACAAAGCCAGTTGGCGCACTACTGTAAACGACGTCCCGTGTAAGATCTCGATGTTGACCACTGTCATAGTTACCAGTCACGATCACTTGCAAGCCTGCATCACGACCTGAAATAATCGTGGTTTGATTATCGTCGACATTATCGATGTCGATCGACTGCAACGCGCCAGGATCACCTAATCCTGGAGGAGTCGCTTTATCTTCTTGAGCTGTTAGCAAAACGCTAAACGATAGTAACAGACAGGATGTTAGTGGCAAGAATTTATTCATTGCGTTTCCCTATGACAATGCACCTGACTGGACAAGGAATCCAAAGTCGGAAGGTGCTCAGAAAAATGGTTGACTGATTGTGTATGAATTATACCAAGACTTGCGTATTGTTGCGAACTTTTGCACCCGCCCGCAAGCTCAGTTGCAATAAATTCTCGCCTTTTCCTACTTACAAACTGCTGTATATCCCTAAGTCGGGGGGCAAACCCACGATTTAGTCGTTTTAGGGCCTGTTAATTAAGGTCACGTTTTGCCGTGTTCGCAATACCTACGCCTGCTCAGCTACCGTAACTAAGTTCATTACATCGCCTTGTTCAATTGCATTCACAACTTCCATACCGCTAATTACCTTACCAAAAACACTATGCTTCCCGTCTAAATGGGGCGTTGGACCATGCGTAACGAAGAACTGCGAGCCATTTGTATTCGGTCCCGCGTTGGCCATCGACAAGATACCTTCAGAGTCGTGCCGCAAGTCAGGGTGAAATTCATCATCAAACTTATAGCCCGCGTCGCCGGTACCAATACCATCCGGGCATCCGGTCTGGATCATGAAATCAGCAATCACTCGGTGGAATTTTATTCCGTTGTAAAAACCTTCCACGGCCAGTTTTTCGAAATTGGCGACCGTTTTTGGCACTTCTTCGCTGTAGAGTTCAATTTGAATATCGCCCTTGTTGGTTTTAATGGTTGCTACTTTCATCAGTTAGTCACTCTCCAAATTATTGTTATAAAACACCGATTATGGTGAATTGCGTTAGTTTAGCTCCTTATTGTTCTTTGTCTAGACCACCCACGACACCGAAAATTGCAGGAGCCTCCAATCCCGTCTTTAGCACATCCAAATAATCTGCCCGCGGAATGTCAACCGCTCCTAGGGCACTGCAATGCGGCGTAGCTTGTTGCACATCTAACATCGCAAAACCCCACAACTCTAAGTGTTGAACCAAAACGCATAATGCCACACGTGACGCATCACTCACATGATGAAACATTGATTCACCACAAAAGATCGAGCCCACTGCAATTCCATAAAGTCCGCCAACCAACGTGTCATCTCGCCATACCTCTATACTGTGTGCTATTCCCTTTTCATGCAATTCTACATAAACCGATTTCATCTCACTCGTTATCCAGGTTCCCGTTTCAAGTTCTCCTTCGATTACTCGGGGACCACTACACTCCGAAATCACGGCCTCGAACGCTTGGTCACTGCTAACGCGAAAACGTCCTGAGCGAATCTTCCTCTTCAATCGACGTGGAATGTGGAGTTGGGCAGGAATTAAGACCGCTCTAGGGTCCGGACAAAACCAACCCAGAACTTTTTCATCGGCATCTTCACTCAAATCCAACGGCCACGGAAAGATTCCCTTGGAATATGCATTCAACACCCATAGTGGCGTCAACTTTCCGCCGACCGCAACAACCCCGTATTCATTTGCCTCACGACCACTGGGGAAGATGTTTTCTCTTCGGGCCTCCTGCCAGACGCTACCGATGCTAGCATTTGTAATTTTATCCATATATTCTTGTTGCCTAATCCAACATATAAGCCAAATCAAAATTTACCAACAGGCGAGGCCCATCGTCCGTTATATAGCCATAGCGTAAACCGTTTTGCCAATTTAACAATTTCCTGCAATACTCGACCCTTGTAACGCAGTATAATAGCTTCAGAGTTGACTGGGAGGAAACAATTGTCTTCCCTATAGTAAATGTTACTATAGGGAAGACATAAACTTGTCACAGCGGTTCGCACACTAAAGGTTATTACTGGGTATGAATGATCAAACACCGCCTCTTAACGACGCCATCGAATCGCCTGAATTGCAGCGGCCAAATCCAACAGAGTTGACACTCGTCACATCCTCCCAAACGTCTGGCGACATGGCCACAGCCGCGATTAAATATCGCTTTGCACGACTTCTAACGACCACTGTGGCGCTACTCGCGATAATCTTTGGCACGCCCTTCCTTGTACAACAGATTCAATATTCGCTTGAATACGGCCGCATTATTGCCAAATATGATGCTGCCGCCATCCATATCGACAGTCAATCAATTAAATCAATTTCGCTTGCTTCGGAATTGGTGTCTTATAAGGTAACACCTTCGGTCGTCCATATTCACACCTCGACCACTAAAACCGTTTCCCGCCGGAGTTTTCAACATCCTTTTGCGCAATCCAACCTTTTTCCTTCACGCGGTCAGGGCTCCGGTGTAATCGTGGACGCCGAGGGATACATCATCACCAATCGCCACGTCATTCAGGGCGCTGAGTTAATCCATATCCAACTGCACGATAAAACAGAACAAATCGCCGTTGTCGTCGGCGTTGATCGATTAACTGACTTAGCATTACTTAAAATAACACCAACGTCGATGCCCCCCATTGAATGGCCAACAACGCCGACCACGAACGTCGGCACCATGGTTTGGGCGATTGGCAGTCCCTTTGGCCTTGAACGAACACTAACCTTTGGAATAGTCAGCGCCACACGACGCACCGCCAAGGTAGGGACGGTGTATCAAGAGTTCCTGCAAACCGACGTGGCGATCAATCCGGGCAATAGTGGCGGGCCACTAGTTAACGAACACGGTGAATTGGTCGGTATCAATACGGCCATCGTGGGTGATGCCTATCAGGGAATTAGCTTTGCCGTGCCCGCGCACGTCGTCAAATCCGTCTATGAACGACTAAAGGAAAACGGCGTCGTCTCACGCGGTTGGCTGGGACTCGCATTGGAAGACGTCACGGCAGAGTTTCTACAACAACGCGGCGTTTCTAAAATCGACTTCGATCCCATCCACGGAACTGTAATCACTAGTTTCCCACAGGGTCTATCACCGGCAAAAGCAACCGGATTACTTGTAGGTGATATTCTCATCAGATTTAACACAACGGATATTTTGGATACGTCACATCTGATCCAACTCGTGGGTGCCCAACAAAATGGGGATCAAGTTACCATTACGTACATACGCGATGGCGCCCCCGAAACCGCTTCCTGCACGTTAGGTCTGCGGCCGGCCGAGTAATCAATCGCTCGTTAGCTTACTACGAAATATCATTCGCTGGTCTCGCTCCGGCGTCAGCCCGGCCACTACCTTCGAGTCGTTTCAACACACGCACCCGCAAATCGCTGTTGCACAGCACTTGGCAGCTTAAACGCACACCGGAAAGCTCACGTTCGGTCAGCGTTTCCTGCTCTCGAGAATTCATTTCTCCTACGTCACCGTCGAGAATTTCCACTTGGCATGTAGTACATTTTCCGTTACCACCACACGCATGCAATTGGTCAACATTCGCCTCATCAACTAAAGCCAACACCAAACGCTTACCTGCCGCAACTTCGAATTCGCCCACACCTTCTACATCTATCGTTGGCATCTATCTATTCCCCTATATTACAATATAACAAATTACAATTAACCGCTATTCAACCCGCAGCCAAGGCATCCGGTTGACGTTCTCAAGGGCCTCGTCGATCTCAGTCCCCTCATAAAAAGCCATCCACCCTCGCAAAACGGCACTCTTCCCAACAGCGATATCTGGAAAGTGCGGATCACTATGTAAACACGGACAAAGTTCACTGCCCCAACCACGGACACAAGCCTGCCAAGCATAAAGAATCCACCGCGTGCCGCTGGGATCACCACAGGCCACAGCCATCGGAGTAAACACCTTGTTGTCGATCGTCTGTTGATTGAAACCCATCATATTCCCTAGCATGGCGCAATTCTGCGTATACAGTCCCGTTAATTTGTTCTTCGAGTTATTTGTCAAACGCATTTCCATCTTTACGCCAGCGGTGCCAGGCCATACTCTTGTCTGCAGCTCGACGCCATTTGGGAAAACTCGACGCGATTCATGACCACCCCGAATCGGCTGCCATTCCCCGTGTGCTAGCGTTATATCCCGTTTGTCCCACATCGTTGGAATGTGGTTATGCGCCAAATACAGCAACTCCCTGCCACTAGGCGCGGTATTCCAAATAGCTTCTGGAATATCAAGCACTATATAGTCGGTCGTGCTCCAGGGTGAAAACACCGACAGCTTAGTTTCACGATGGGGACGGATTTCGCCATCGCGAAAACCAATTCGTGGATGCCGCCCCCCTGGATATGGCAACACTTCAAGATGATTTCCCTTAACTCGCCCTGAGCGTGCCTTTGCCAATGCCAACTTTGCACTACTCGCATCAAGCCCGCTCGCCATCCTTGTTTCGGCAACCGTATAACCGTGGCGTTTCATGATATCGAACCAGTATGAGGTTTCGCGGCGAGTCAGCGGTAAACGCGCCTCACTGCGTAAGAGACCTTTGGCCAACATGTCCTGCCTATCCGCAATGACCCCCTTTGGGTCCTTGGGTTCCATCCCCTCATCAATGTATTGGCCTAGATCACGTAACGCGATGACCCTAAAACCATTTACCTTTAAGTAATGCATGTAAACACGGAATTTGTCAGCCGACGTGCTAACCCAATCGTGCGCTCCATCGGGGACGCCATGAAACTGCAGAACGGATATGCGCCCTAATTCAGCCTGCAACACTGCCCGCAAGAAATCGTCGAATATCCAGTCCGGGCGAGCATCCCCAGCAGTGGGGATCAGCAGTGGGTGATCCAGACCAGGTTCGAGCGCGACACCCTTTCCTGCTCTATATTCAAATTCTGGTGTTCCACCCCGACGAGCGAATCGTATCCCTTGCTCCGCGAGCCACGGCAGCATCTCTAAGGTAAATGTATTACCCGGATACGCAAAACTGATGGGTGCCGGGATACCATGTTCGTGGCACCGCGCGGCGATACTGCCGAGCTGTGCCTTATAGTTTTCGATAGTTAATGCTTTATGATCGCGAGTGTGATTACCAATTTCAAACCCATCACGATGCAACTGACCAATCTGCTCCCAGGTCATATAATTGCGTTTGTCTTTTTCAAACTCAAATCCTTCCGTAATGAAAAACGTAGCGCCAAAGCCATATTGCTTTAGGATGGGACGCACCACCTCAAACTGGCTACGTACTGAATCATCGAATGTCAACACGACAACTTTGTCTGGCACAGGATCTGCCGCGGGACACGTTTGGGCGTCCATTGCCATCAAAGTAGCCGCTAATATCCACCATGAACATCGACTTCGTTTTGACAAGTTTTCTAGCCCTAGCATTCAATTACTATCCTCGTCCCAAGTTTTGGTGTGGAATCGATTTGCAAATCAATTCCATTGTTTTTCGCTCGTTGCATCATTGTACACAATCCGAATTTATCGACATCCACGTGTTCAACGATAAAACCACACCCTTTGTCTTCAATGGTTATTTCCACGCCTCGCGACTTGCTGTACAACGCCACAAACACCTCTTCCGCGCCGCTGTGTTTTTTCGAATTCCAGACGGACTCACGCACCAGCAATAGTACCGGTGTTTGCAATGCTAATGAGACTCGCTGCCACAGGTCGGAGGCGGATAAACGTACCGAAAAGTTTTCGGATGCTAAATCCAAACATAACTTTTCCAAATCATCAATTCCATCCATAGCTACTTCTGGGCCTACTACACCACTGATAATTTCACGAGTTTGCTCAATTGCCGTTTTCAGCATTTGATCAATCGACTCCAGTTCCTGAAGGCGTTGTTCCTTCAATTCAGGTTCAGCCATGATTGCTTGTAATTGCATGTGAGCGGCAATCACGCGTTGCATCGGTCCGTCGTGCAAGGATGCCTCGAGCTCAACCCGAGACGATTGTTGCCGTTTTATTTCGACCCGCAGGGCCTGGATTAAACGTTCTTTATCTCCTGCCTCGCTTGTCATCAACTACCACTCCCGTATGTGCGCCAACAACGTACGGCGCATTTCCAAATTGCTTGTTTTCCAAATTTGATCATCAACAAAAAAGTGATGAATGTTGAGCGCGATTACTAACAGTTCAACTGCTACCAGTAGATGCAGCGACCAATTATTAATCTCGATAACCGCCTTGGGAACGATAAAAACCATATACCCACACAGGATAAAAAACAACATCAGAAACACGGACTTCAAGACGCTAGCCTTTGGATTTCTGGCAAGCTGTAGATTTCTCTCTATGCGATTAGTAAAACTCAAGTATTGCAACGCGTGTGCGACATGCACAACGATCGCAATTCCCCAAACGTAATGATATTGCGTGACAAAGTAGTACCAAAAAAAACTTGCCGCCCAAGGAGTCATCGCATTAATTGGGATTCGTCGACCCGTTCGTTGGTAAACGCCATAAAACCCTAGCCCACCTAACACCAAAGCAATCCCTCCAACCACCGGAATTCCCAGTATCAGCAGCGGAAACAACCCCTTGAACACTGCCAAGTCTTTCAACGGTGTCCACGCTAGGAATAACACTGCATGGGTGAAAATCATTGCTAAAAAACCACTCTTAATCAACCGTTGTTCTCGACTGGAAAACTCGATCCCATTTAGGTGGGCAAACGTAGCAGTCATCCTCCAACCTTGCAGATTAAAGTGCCACCCAAGATACACAACATGGATCACCGACAAACCAGCGAAAATGTAGGTTGTTAAACCACTGTTGGAATCTAAGACGGATTTGAACTGCTTCTCCACGCCATGAGAGGTATCGACCGGCGTCTCCACAGAAATCGCCGTACCGATACACAAAATCAACAGAATGCACGGAACATATATTGCCGACCAGCGAAACTTGGCTATCTGAACTTTAGAGCGATATAGAAGGCGATACGATGCCATCTGGTGTGGCAAATTGATGACCAATGCCAGCAGCGAGAAAAGCCAGAATTTACTAATGTCGTGGTAAGAGCCACTCTCAGAATCGCGGTTAAACTGTTCAACCCACTCCTGATTGTCACTGAAACAAGCAATCAAGATGAACCCCCCGATGATTGAAGCCCCGCCGACTAACAAAAAGTCGATCACTGGGTGCCATATCGCAGGTTTAACGTCGCCAACACTCCGAGAAACATCACTGGTAACAATATTCATGGTCGCAGTCCCTAGACTAGCGTATTTTGCCGTCGGTAATTTCTAACTATACCATCTCTGCTGACAATAACTCCAATGCTCTCATCGGTTTTAGTTTATTTCTGCCGTTTGCGTGTTTAATGCGCAGTTAAACGTACGGTTAAGAAACTAATTCACCAACGTCCGAAGTAACACAATAAAAAATGAGGAACGATCAATATGGAACTTAAAGAACAATTTGAAATGTGGCGCGACGTATTCAAGATTCAAATAGACTTCCTTAGGGAATTAGGAGTATATCGCTTGAATGCCGCCAAGAGTTCACTCGTAGCAGCGGTCGCCTCTAATCAACTGGCCCTCGCCCGTATAAAGGCCCAAGTGGCACAAGAACTAGAGGGGGCGTTACGCCGGATGCATAGGATTGAAGGCCGTTTGCGAACTCAGTCACTAAGGATCACAACTCTGGCAAGAAACGCTTCCTTCATTCACAACGGAGCAGACATGACCAAAGCCCGCATGGTTTCGATGTGGGCCGCCTTTCGCGTTTTTGAGAGAATGGTACCTCTTGATCAAATTCAGGCGAGTATGGAAATCGAAATACAACCAACAGCTCGGTTATCCGATCAGTTTGTTAACAAATACAATCTCACCGAAGAATGCGAAACCGTGCCAGATATTATCGACAATGCGTACATGCTTGTGGGTTGGTTAAAGAAGATGCACTATCTGCCTGTGCGCGGTTCCAAGGCATATTTATTGGTAATGGAAGTGTTTGAAATGTTAGCTCTGGTCGCGCAACGCCAAATCGACGTACTCAACCAAGCCAGACGCCAAATCCGAGAAAACACCTTTAAAGTCTGGAATCCATTAATCCTTGCTGGTCTCCCAGACACACTTGATGTGAAAAAGTTATTATCCGCAGGAATCAAGTCCCTGTAATGACTAACTCCACAACCGCAACACGTTTTCAGGAGGCCGTCCAATAATAGCCTTGTCGCTATCCACGACAATTGGACGCTGTAGCAAAATAGGGTTGGCGACGATCAATTCGATTACCGCATCGTCACTGAGTGTAGCCAAGTCGACACCTAATTCACGAAAAACTGCTTCGCTCGTCCGAACAAGCCCACTTGCCGCGATTCCCAGCGCCGTCACCACACTCCGCAACTCCTGAAAAGTGGGTGGATTTTCCAAATATTCAATTACTTCGACCTCTTGCCGAGCTTCCATGATCAGTTGCAGCGTTTGCCGACTCTTACTGCATCGTGGGTTATGAAATATTCGCATTATATGTCCCCGTTTCATTTCCGTGGTAATTTTTGACGCGGCGCGTTTTTAAGTGTTTGCCGCCCCGCATTTATTGCTATAAACCTATTATCCAAATCCATAACCTACCCGCAATGCGGATTTAGTTTAATTAAGCCGCCTTCTCAACGTTATTTTTTGCTTGTATGTTCGCATCTTGGTCCTTAATCAAGTAAGGTGTAAGGACTACGCATCAAATCCAGAGGAAGACAACGTAATGCCCGACCCGATCGACTTCAACGAAGTAGACACTGAATTGACCCAAAATCGTGAGGGGTTTGAAGCACCGTGGCCTGGCGACAAATCCATGCCTCAGTGGGATACGGCAGGACTAGGCGATGCTCCCAAATTTACCTTAAAAAAATGGGCCGGCATGCTCGGACCGGGTTTGATTTTAGGCGGAGCGGCAATTGGAGGGGGTGAGTGGCTGGTCGGCCCTGAAGTGA
Organism: Planctomycetaceae bacterium; assembly: GCA_018660825.1. GTDB lineage: Bacteria > Planctomycetota > Planctomycetia > Pirellulales > Pirellulaceae > UBA721. The sequence continues at coordinate 87,884 of JABJJO010000150.1, forward strand.
CCGCGAAATACGGTGGAGCTCTGTTATGGCTGGCAACGCTAAGTATCGTAGGCCAAGTCCTATACAACCTAGAAATCAGTCGATATACGCTGTATAGCGGCGAACCCATTTTCACCGGCAAGTTTCGTAGCAGACCTGGAAAAAAGTTCTGGATGCCTGTCTACATGGCGTTAGATCTCGGATCCATCTTTCCCTACCTCGCCTTAACAGCGGCAATTCCGTTATTTGCAGCCCTAGCCGGAATAGTTCCGGATCCTGAGGATCACTCTAAAATGCAAACGATTATGGGAATTGAACTTTCTCATTATTTCTGGTTACGCGCTATGGGCGTCGGGATTTTTACCTTGTCACTCGTTCCCCTCATCTTCGGTGGAAAGATTCTCGTGGCCTTAAAGTGGGTCATGGGCCTAAAAATTATACTCGTACTTGGGTTCCTTTTGGTTCTGGCAATCGGCTGGAGTTCATGGAGCACTTGGGTAGAAATTGGGAGTGGTTTTTTCAAGGTTGGAACCGTTCCCACCATTTTGGCCGAAGATGTCAACATGAATGGAGAACTCGACCCCAACGAAAACGACTGGGACGGCGACCTAGTGGCAGACGTCATTGAACCAACCTTTACGAACACAGACATCCCGATCATCATAGACTTCAATCTTCAAGATGACATACCGCCCGCTCCGGTCCCCTTCGTAGTCGTGTGGGATACTAGTAGTGAACCTCATCAGCTATTGGGTTTTGACATCCCAGACTACCTTGGCATCGACGCCGGCTACTACCCTATCGTCCGGCATAGCGACGGTAGTGGCTTTATCGATATTGATGGCGACGGAGAACGTGACGGCGACCAAGTTACTAACGTTTTTACGTCGTTGGCAACAGGTGACGGTATGCCGGATATTGACTGGACGCTTATTGCGGCCCTATCAGCATTAGTCGCGATTTCCGGTTCCGGCGGCCTGACCAACACAACCATTAGTAATTACACCCGCGATGAAGGTTGGGGCATGGGGCGGCACGTCGGCGCTATTCCATCGATGGTCCGTGGACTCGACTTACAACTGTCACACCAAGGCGCCGTATTTGACCCCACCGCTCCAGGCGCCATGCCCCGCTGGAAACGCTGGTATAAACACATCATGCGAGACCAATGGGTAGTCTGGGCGCCAGCTTGTTTCATCGGTTTAGCGTTACCGAGCATGCTCAGCGTCGAGTTTCTTGATCGCGGTGCAGCAGTGCCCGACAAGTGGGTTGCCGCTACCATGACTGCCGAAGGAGTGCGAGACCGGGTGAACGGAGTCGTGACAACCGACAATCCGGCGAAAATGACAGAGGAAGCGTTAGCCGCACAAGAGGCAAATGAAGGAGGGCTGGGGAACGCTTTCTGGTTTATGACGGTATTTTGCGGATTTCTTGTCCTAGCACCAAGTATGTCCACATCTGCTGATGGCGTAATCCGGCGTTGGGTGGACGTTTTCTGGACCACCAGCGATCGCTTGCGCGACTTGCCGCCCGGAGCCATTAAGGCTGTCTACTTCCGCGTCCTAATCGTCTATGCTTTATTAGGGCTCGTCACACTCGTGTCGATCAAGCCCGCGACGCTCCTAAAGATAGCTGCAGCGATTTACAACTACGCGCTCGGAATCAGCTGCCTGCACACGCTCTACGTCAACCGTAGCCTCTTGCCACGTCAACTCCAAGCAAGAACTAGTATGCAAATTGCTCTGTTTCTTGCTGGACTGTTTTTCTTATTCATCGGCTGCGTTTCGTCTTTGAAACAGCTTGGAATAATCTAAGCCGCTGAGGAACCCGTCGCTTGCACTCATTCACCACCAACCCGCGGCGTTTTGCCCAAATCCCGACTACCACAACAAACTAACTTCCGTTAAAACTAGAGACTGGTTTAGTGCAACACCGTCCTTCGTCCCCCTTTTGAAACCATATGCGGCGCCCCATAAGTTTCTTGTTCGAGAATTCACTCTTTCTCATCTTTGGCACAGTCGCGGCGCTACTCTGGGCTAACTTAGGCTCTATTGATACCTACAACCATTTTGTACACTTTCCGCTCGTCGGCGCGAATTCCAGTGACAATCACGATTCCGATAAGGAAGGGCTCGAAGAACAGCACGAGGCCTCAACCGATCACGCCGCCGATCCCCCAAAGTCCGTGGCAGACGGCGTTCAAACGAGCAAGATCTCTCAAATATTTACCCGTGTTGTATCACGACCAGACGATACCGGTCATCAACACGGGATAACCGTACACTTTCTGATCAACGACATTTTGATGGCGATGTTTTTTGCAATCGCTGCTGGCGAGGTCTGGGAAGCCTTGCTGCCTGGCGGTTCATTATCAAACCCTCGTAAAGCGGCCACACCTCTGCTAGCAACGCTTGGAGGCATTCTGGGTCCGGCCGGCCTTTACATGCTGGCATCAATGTACCTGGATTCAACCGATATTTATGGTGACGGTTGGGCCATCCCCTGCGCGACTGATATTGCCTTTTCCTATCTCGTGGCGCGAATGATATTCGGTGGATCTCATCCCGCGATCGCGTTTCTACTATTACTCGCCATCGCCGACGACGCAATTGGACTGTTGATACTAGCCGTTTTTTATCCCAGCAAGCCGATCGAGCCAGTTTGGTTTTTGCTCACACTATCCGCCATGTTGCTTTGTTGGTTATTTCGTAAAAAGAAAATCCACAGTTTCTGGGCCTATTTACTAATCCCAGGTACACTCTGTTGGCTCTCTTTTGACCTCGCGGGCATCCACCCCGCTTTGGGACTCGTTCCGATTATCCCCTGTTTACCACATGCCCATACCGACCTCGGAATTTTTGCGCGGGAGGAACTCAAACGCCATGACACGCTCAACGAAATGATGCATTGGTGGAAAAACCCAGTTGAGCTAATTCTAGGAATGTTTGGTTTGATCAATGCTGGCGTTGTGTTTGGTCATATCGGTCAAGGAACGTACCTTGTACTACTGGGCTTGATCATTGGTAAGCCGTTGGGAATTTGCCTCTTTACTTGGATAGCAAAAGCACTGTTTCGTTTGGAAATGCCGGCTGGAATGACCGCGCGGCACGTGGTTGTCGTCGGTGTAATATCTTCAATCGGCTTCACCGTGGCATTGTTTGTTTCCACAGCCGCCTTTAAGGACCCGAGCTCCCAAATTCTAGATGAGGTCAAAATGGGTGCTGTGTTTAGCTTTTTCGGAGCCATTCTGGCCTTCATCGTGGCTCGGTTACTGCGAATTCGCCCTTTGATTGAGGAACAGTTCTCTGAGACAACAGCACCGACCAACGAGGCAACGGTTTAACAGCAATCACCCATCGGTAAAACATGAACGCTTACACTTTTACAAAACTCTCGCTTCTCCTGCTAACTCTATTGGTAATTCCCTCGCCGAATCTCTATTCCCAAAGTGTCGAATTTGACGCAACCGCTACTTATCGCGGGCGTAACGTCCATGGCTGGACTGTCTATATGCAAAAACGACTTTTGCGTGAAAAACGCGAAGCCGGCGCTCGTGCCTATTCAATTGTTACGGACCAGTTATCCCGGCTTACGCGAACGATCCCTGCCCAACAACTTAAGCACCTCCGGCAAGTTCCGATTTGGATTTGTGATCGATCCGACGGTCCCATTCACTACCACCCGCAACGTGAATGGTTAGTAAAAAACGGCTATAACCCCGATAAGGCTAAAGCGGTGGACATTAGCCAAGTAAACAACATCATTCGCAGCGAACAAACTCAACCTTCTGTAATATTACATGAACTTGCACACGCTTATCACGATCAAGTTCTCGGGTTTGACGACCCCAATGTTATCGCCGCCTACGAACAGGCAGTAAAATCCGGCAACTACGAATCCGTACTCGGCATTCGTGGGAAACAGGTTAGGCACTACGCACTCACCAATGAAAAAGAATATTTTGCCGAATGCACCGAAGCGTTTTTTGCAACCAATGATTTTTATCCCTTCGTTCGCGCTGAACTTCAACAATTCGACCCCAAAATGTATCAGACACTAGTGGAAGTATGGGGTGTTGATCCCGTCAAACACTGACTTACCCCTCCGACCACGCCCTCTTCCAGAATGACGCCCATTGATCCATCAAAATACAATTGTCGGTATTGGCGAAACACTATTTGACGTGATTGGCAGTCAGCGAGCCCTTGCCGGTGCACCCTTGAATTTTTGTGTCATGGTAAATCAACTTTTGCAATCCACAGGCTTCGTAACTGCGATTGTGTCAGCCGTCGGTAACGACAAGCAGGGGGCTAACGCTCGATGCCAATTAGCCAACGCTTCAATTGATACTACTCACCTCCAAACACATCCCACACTACCAACAGGGGAAGCGCGGATACGCGAAAGTATTGAAGACGACGCAGAATGCAGTTTCGACATTTTACCCAACGTTGCTTGGGATGATCTGCGTTGGACCGTACCGCTCCAGAAATTCACCAAACAGGTTTCCTGTGTTGTCTATGGAACACTCCCCCAACGTTCTGCGCCGAGTCGCCAAACCATCTACAAGTTTCTCTCTGCGTGCCCCAACGCAATCCGGATTTTTGACGTCAACCTTCGCGATCCACACTACGATGCTGAGATAATCAGGGACGGTTGTAACGCCGCGACAATTTTGAAACTCAATTTCCATGAACTCTCAACAGTGGCAGAGGCCGACAATATTCGTTCCCACCAAGACCCATTGGCTACCTGCAGGCGACTGCTCGAACATTTCTCGCTAAGCGCTGTCGTCCTCACCGCCAGTAACAAAGGCACAACGATCGTGACCGCGGACCAAACCTACACTGGCAAAATACCTCACGTGGTCGTGCAAAGTAGTGTGGGCGCCGGCGACGCCTGTACAGCCGGAATTGTGGCCGGACTCACACTAAATCTCGAATTCGCTCGCGTCGTCGGATTGGCAAACCGAATGGGTGCTTGGATCGCCAGCAACAACGCACCCAACGTCGCGCTCCCTGATGATCTACTGAATTTCGATATCGCCGATATTTAACGTGCCGAACAATTTGTCAATTGCGCAGGCAAAGCAACGCGCATTTATCTTTTTTTGTGTATCATATAGTGCAGCAACCGCATTGAACCTTTTTCGACCAACTCTCACGGATATATTTTCGCATGGCTGAAATAGCAGTTCTTGGTGCTGGTTGTTTTTGGTGCGTAGAGGCGGTATTCACTCAGTTAAAAGGAGTACACGCAATTCGGCCGGGGTACTGTAACGGTATAGGTGAAGACCCTACGTACGAACAAGTTTGCACCGGAAAAACAGGACACGCCGAAGTGATCGAAATTGAATTCGAACCACTCACATTGGCATATAACCAACTGCTGGAAGTATTTTTCCATAGCCACGACCCCACCACCCTCAATCAGCAGGGCGATGATCTGGGGACCCAGTATCGCAGTGGAATATATTTCCGCGATGCCCAACAGGAAGCCGTCGCGATCCAAGTGCGAAATTCAGCCGCACAATCTAAGCTTTGGCCAAGTCCCATAGTAACGGAAATCGCACCGCTTGTGACGTTTTATGCCGCTGAAGCTTATCACCACGATTACTACGCTCACAATCCCGCGCAACCCTATTGCTCCACTGTAATTGGACCTAAGCTCGCCAAGTTACGGAAAACCCATTCACATTTATTGAAGGTTTAGTTCCAGTGCCACGCGAACTTTCATTATTCCTTCTTATTATATTCAGTAATTCTACCGGATGTGTGATACCTCAGTTTCTGAATCCCCTTTCAACCAAAGACGATTCAATCATTGACGAACGACTTGTTGGACACTGGGCGCCGATCGAAATCGACGAAAATGGCGTGCAATCGCAGACCACCCCCGATGACGTTTTCGGGCAATACATCGTACTGGGGCGACACTCTGAACAAAAAGAGGCGATGATAGCCGCACAAACTAAACTAACATCGGACGGGAAAGTGGACCACGAGTCGCGAATCGGAATCGCAACTCGCCTGGATGATCAATACTACATTGCCTGGAAACTACACCCCAAGGAACGTAACCACGATGATAAGTCTATGCTCACCAACACCACCTACACGGTTACCACATACACGCTACAAAACAACGACACGCTTTTAACTATATTCATGCTCGACCATGAACATATTATTGAAGCAGTCAAAGAAGGACGTTTGTCCGGGGTGATCGAAGAAGAGGTGGTCATCCGTAAGGGAAAAGAAAAGACCGAAATCAAAAATGTGATCATCGAATCGTCGACAGCCGAATTACGCGAATATTTCACCAAATTCGGTTCCGTTGCCTTCAATCGCACTGAACCCTCATACTATCGTAAAGTTGTCAAATAACAACGTTGACCAACCTTAAAACAATACGTGTTAATTCACGTGCAGGATTACCCGCCAAAAAATTTGGTCTCGAGATCCAATTTATCACCGACATCTTGTTGTAATTCCAAGAGCCGCGCGAACATCTTCTTTTGGATAGCAACTGTATTTTTGTCGTCGGACAAATCGTGTTGTTCCAGCGGATCAGTATCCAAATTATAGAGCCTAATTTTTTTGATCGTCGGGTACAAAATCATCTTGTAACCATTCCAACGTACGCTTCGTTGATTTTGTAAATAAGCACCATAGATTCCGTCGTAACAGGACACCGTCTGTTCGCCTTTGAGGATTGGTAAAATACTATTAAACTCAACATGGTCTGGTTTCACAACTTTTGCTAATTCTAATGTCGTGGGCATAACATCTTGTAAATATATCTCCGTATCTACGGTAACACCCTTCCCGACCCTCGGACCAACCACCATAAACGGAACTCGTACACTATGGTCATACATATTCTGTTTGCCCATCAATCCGTGATGCCCTACGGCGAGTCCATGATCAGCCGTAAAAAAGATGTAGGTGTTCCGTTGTTGTTTCGTCGTCTTCAAATGTTCTAAAATGCGTCCGATCTGGTGGTCCATATGGGTGATGATCGCGTAGTATTCTTGACGATTTACCTTCACCGAATGTTCCGTACGAGGAAAGGGTGCGAGTTTTTCGTCACGCAAGCCCCGTCCAGTCGCAGCCGCGTTGTTATAGGGATATTCCTCAAGAAAATTCTCCGGCACAGCGATGTCTCCCAAGGGATAACGATCGACGTATTCCTGGGGAGACTGACGAGGGTCATGCGGCGCGTTAAAAGCAACATACATAAAAAACGGCTTGTCATCTTGTTTTGCCTGATCCAAAAATCCGATTGCGTCGTCAGCAACGACTTCACTCCAGTGTTTACCACCGGCCCAGTAACCACCCCATTTAGGATCGTTGGGCAACCAACGCTGATCGGTGGGACTCAGCGGTCGATTATATCCCTCCGGTACTTGCTGAGGCATTCCCCCTCGAACAAACCCCGTCGTGTCAAACGCTTTAGTTGCGTCAGCACGCACATGCCATTTTCCCGACATGTATGTGTGGTAGCCAGCTTTTTTCATATATTCAGACCAAAACCGACCCTCCTGCCGTTCTTTTTCCGTCGTCGGATAGATCGAATTTGCGTGCCATATAAACCGGCCAGTATTGAGCATGCAGCGACTTGCCACGCAAACCGCGCCGCTCCAACTTCCCATGTTATAGGCGTGAGTAAACGTGGTGCCTTGGGCAACCAATTTATCGAGGTTTGGAGTTTGTATTTCCGTGTGCCCAAATGCCCCGATCGTCTCGAAACATTGGTCATCCGCAAAAACAAATAGAATATTGGGTTGTTCGGCGCTCCGACTAACCACCACACTGAATAACCACAACCCGAGCACGCTTAACAATTGCTTGAACGTTTTCAACACACTTCTCCTGTGAATAGCATTACGATAGCGAGTCGCCCCGATGAGAATTCGCTGTTTACGATGATGCAACTATGCTAACAAATCTGCAATCGGAGTTCCACCATTAGAGATAGTGAAGGGCCGACCCGTTGGTGAAAATATTTCTTCATCGTGTTGTAAGCCCATAGCAGCAGCGATCGTCGCGTTGAAATCCTGTACGCTTACGTTCTGGTCCTCAACATAGAATCCGTCCTCATCGCTCACCCCATAAACTTGGCCCGTTTTAATACCTCCGCCAATTAACAACGTGGAGAACGCGGCCGGGTGATGATCTCGTCCTGCATTAACATTAATTTTAGGCGTTCGACCAAATTCTGTTGCCACGACAATCAACGTGGATTCAAGGCGACCACGCTGCTTAAGGTCTGCGATCAAGGAACTCAAAGCATTATCAAGTTCCGCGGCCTTATTGGTGATTGCGTCGTTCAAACCGCGATGCATGTCCCACCCCCCCGTCGTCACCTCGACAAATCGAACGCCACTCTCGATCAGGCGGCGTGCCAACAGACAGCCTTGCCCAAATCGATTTTGCCCGTACTTCTCTTTGATCGAATCTTCCTCGGTGGTAATGTCGAAGGCCTTAATGGCATCGCTCCGCAATAGACCAACCGCCTCGCGATACAAATCGTCGTAACCATTGACGTGTGAGTTTTCCTTGGCTCGAGACCGAAAACCCTTGTCAAACGTTTGCGACAGCCCCAGTCGCCTATTGAAATGAAAGTCTTCTAAGTACTTCGGCATCTTCGTATTTTCCAGGCCTTTGTTGGGATCGCCAATAGGTACGGGTGCGAATTTTGCTCCTAAGTAACCCGGTCCACCACCTTTGCTACCGATATTCACACTAGCCGGCAACGCCTGACTGATCCGACCATCGAGCCGGTGAATCCATGGCCCCAGGGCGGGGTGGTTCGTTGTAGCAATTTCATCGTAACTGGTTCGGAGCAAATATTGGGCGGGTCCATGTGCACCCGTTTCCTGAAACATTCCGCGAACCACCGCCAACTCATTGGCCATGTTTGCCAACTTGGGCAAGTGTTGTCCAAATTGCACGCCGCTGATGCTCGTACTGATGGCCTGTGTGTCTCCCTGTACGCTACTCCCAGGTTTGGGATCAAACGTATCAAGATGACTCATCGCTCCTGTCATAAATAAGTAGACAATCTGTTTCGCTGGAGCGACGGCCTTGGTTTTATCGCCATCGATGCCTAGCGAAACATCCGTGAGGGCCGTCACGCCAAGGAGAGAACTAGCTACCTGGGCCATAAATCGCCTGCGGGCACAACCATCTAACGTTTTCGCATCTACCATGAGTAACTTTCCCTTAAGGCTATCTGTAAGCACGTTAAACGGGCCAAATAGCAATTCCTACTGTACGTATAAAAATTCACGTGTATTCAACAACGCCCAAATTACGTTTCCCAGTCCAGCGGGACCAAAATCACGAACTTCTTTGTAACTGGCACCCCGTTCTTCCTCGGTGGGCATTCGGCCTAAAATGCTCAAAAACACGACCGTAAGGCGATTTGCTTCGTTGGTGCCCATCACCTCTCGGTGCACAACCGAACCAGACTCAAGCATCATGTGCGTAATGGGCCCATTGAAAAGTGCTAACAACTGAGGAACAGTTCCCTCGACACTCCCGTCGCCGATAATTTCGCGGTCACTCTGACCAAATTGACGCAAGAAATGCGACGCCGGAAGCGGTTGTGGCAACTCGGACGCCCGCCGTAGTAATAATCCCTGATAACTATGCTTGCGGTTATAGGTGCGTTTGTCGGCCTCCGCTTTGCTAATGTCATCGATCTTCAAATTGATTTCAAAGATACTTAATCCAGGATCCGCATTGATCGCCTCGATATAATCTTTGTCATCCGGTCGTAAATGGTAATCGATATTATTGAAGGTTAACGTCAAAACACTATCCCATATCTGCTCAGCGGTCATCCGCCGCAAAATCGGACCTTCAAAAAAATAATCGTCAACTGCGTTAACGTCATCATAGGTCACCTGCCGCTGATAAGCTTCCGTGTTGTAGATAATCCGCATGAATTCCTTGATATCGAACTTAACGCGTCGCATCTCCCTCACCAACACTTCCAACAACTCTGGGTTGGAAACGTGGGTGTTATCCATAATGTCGTCCACTGGCTCGAAGACTCCCCGTCCAAACGCGCGCTTCCACATCCGATTGGTGATCGCCTTAGCAAACCGTGGATTGTCAGTGGACGTCATCCAGCGTGCAAACAGATCGCGCCGATCAGTATCTGGGGCCATCGCGGGAATCGACCCGAAGAGAATTTTCGCCGTTACCAATTCACCGGGTTTAGCATCATCGTAAGCGTAGTCGTGAGGAAATTTAAGATTTGCCGCAGTCTCATTTACCGTGTAGCGGTTGAAACGCTCGATCCGACGCATCAGATTTGCCTCTCGAGAACGTTCACCGACCTCGGTAATAGCGGCTTTCATATTCTTTTGGGCATACGTAGCACGTGGAGCCGACGTACGAATTCCCGCCTCGAACGCAGCAAGCTGATAAAATTCCTTCTGCGTCCATTTATCAAATGGGTGATCGTGACATTGAGCACAACCTATGCGAGTTCCCAGAAAAATCCGAATTGTGTTATTCAGATTATCCAGCGGCATACCGATATCGCGCAATTTATAACCGGTGGCAGGATCATGCCAAACTTTACCCTCTGACGACAACATCTTACGAACAAATTCATCATAAGGAATGTTATCGCGCAACGACTCTTTGACCCAGTCCGCCCACGGTCGTATGTACGTGTTTCCCGTCGATCGGTCAACGATCCGCAAGGTGTCAGCCCAATAGTTGAACAAATGGCTAGCGTAACCAGGTTGACCCAGCAAATAGTCTATTAGTACTTCACGTTTATTGGATTGTTTAGACGTTATAAAAAGATACGCTTCCCGACCAGTGGGGATCGTTCCCGTGATATCTAAATATGCCCGTCGAACAAACTGGCCGTCACTACTAGGCGCATTTGGCTCGACTCCTTCGGTCTCTAATCGTTTATCTATAATTTTGTCGATTCGTATTGTCGCCAATCGCATTTGCCCAAGCTGACTAGAATCCACCTTGTCCATCTCAAAAGGCAATGCCAATGGGTCTTCCTGATGTGGAAGCTTCGTTTTAATTTCGTTAGCTCGAGGCTTGCTGGGCGCCTTCTTACGCACTACGCCGTTATTAGGTTGTCCAACCGACACTTGGCAATATGACAAGCAGAAAATCCCCAATAAAACGAACGCCAATACAGATTGTCTTTTGCACATACATAACCTCGCGAACCAACTGAATATCAATACCCAAATGTGGATGTTAAATTATTGCACTTTAAACTTATTGTTGCAACAAACATATCGGTTCAAATCGCCAAAATAAGCCAGAATGAGGCGAGTTATTGCGATAAATTGATCAATTCACTTATCGATTCACAAAGCGCTCTTGAGCAACGACTCCAAATTTTTAAGTGTTAAAGTACGGGGGTTCGTGAACCCGCAATGGTCCCGCAGCGCTTGTTCAGCAATGCCATCTAGATCCCCTGCATCGATTCCCATTTCTTCTAGGTTTTGCGGCAATCCAAGTACACGATTCAATTCGGAAAAAGCATCGGCTAATCCGTCCGTGCCTGAAGATATCCCTAACGTTGAGGAAATCACTCTAGTTTCTTGGCGCGCACTATCTAAATTAAAGCGAATTGCGTGTGGCATAAACACCGCATTAAGCGTCCCGTGATGAAGTCTTTTTCGTCGCAACGCGCCTAGTGGATGGCTGACTGCGTGAATGACACCCAACCCTTTCTGGAACGACAAAGCTCCTTGCATCGCGCACATCATCATCTCTGATCTTGCCACAATATTCTGCCCATCGTCGACAACTGTTTTAATGTTGGACCAGCCACGCCGTAAACCGTCTATTGCGATAGCGCCAGCAACAGGGTTATATACATTACTGCAGTAGGTTTCCAAACAATGTGAAAGAGCGTCCATACCCGTAGCCGCAGTCAATAGCGGTGGAAGTTCCAAAGTCAACTCCGGATCCACAATCGACCATTTGGGAATTATGTGCGGACTAATTATCGCCAACTTTTGCCCACTTGCCATACTAATTAATGCACCTCGACCTACTTCGGAGCCTGTCCCTGAAGTAGTTGGAATCGCAATGATTGGAACGACCTCCGAGGTAATTTTTTCCAGCCCCCCACAGATAAACGCCATATCTTCTAACGCGAGATCGTGAGTCGCCATAATTCCAATTCCTTTTGCCGCATCCATCGGGGAACCGCCTCCCAACGCGATAATCCCATCGCATGCTTCGCGTCGGTATGCTTCAACCCCCAACAAAACAGACGCTTCCGTGGGGTTTGTCTCAATCTCGGAAAACACCACTGGATTATTAAGATTTAGACGTTCAACGAACCCTCGGTTTAACAATCCCCCATCCGTTACGACGAGAGGTCGTTGCATGCCAACACGCTGAATCACTTCCGGTAAATCCACCAACGAACCTGCGCCGAACTGAACGTTTGTGAGATAACTAATTGTGGGGTATTGCATAACTCGCTCCAAACATGGTACTAATCCAACCGACCGTTTCAACGTATCATCCCATAATTACACTTTAGTTAAAGACCACCGAGGCCAGTAATGACTCCAGAATCAATTCGCGAAAAACAAAATAAGCTCAAGGAACAATATCGAGGCCAACCGGAAACAGCAGTTCATACGATGTCCGTTACCGGCGTAGTGTCACAGTCCACTTATACGATTAAATTACCAACGCATGCCGGCGACGTAGAGGCCGGTCTTCACCAGGCCGCGGGTGGATCTGGAACACATGCCTGTAGTGGAGACATGCTGCTTGAGGCATTGATTGGGTGCGCCGGAGTGACCCTCTCGGCAGTTGCAACAGCCATGCGAATTTCTATCACCAAGGCCGAAATCACGGCGACGGGCGACCTCGATTTTCGTGGCACAATGGGCGTCAACCCTGATGCGTCCGTTGGGTTTGGGAACCTGCGGCTACAATTCGACTTGGATACAGATGCATCACCAGATTCGCTAGACAAATTGATTTCGCTCACCGAAAAATATTGCGTTATCTATCAGACGTTGTCGGTTCAAAACACTATTACGACTTCGACAGGAACTCGATAAATGGACACTAAGCTGAACCTAGTACACCCTGCGGCCGATCTCTGCATCGTCTGCAGCAATTTTCACGCATCGTTAGAGTTTTACCGAGATATCCTAGGGTTCGAGGAACTTCTCGACATCCAAATTCCCACAGACGTTGCCCGCGGTGCGCATCTAGCGCCCACAGGGTTCCGCCAAATCCGCCTCACCGCTGGACACACACGCATCAAATTGATGGAGATTGCCAACCCGCCCCATCCCGGAAACACCGATTTCAAAGCGGGCGTGCGTTGGTTAACTTTTATCATCAACGACTTACCCAACACTGTCCTACGCTTGAAAACTCGCGGCGTCGAATTCATGGCTGATGCGGTACGTGCTCCCGATGCGGCTCATGTCATTTGTGCGGTAGACCCCGATGGATTGTTAATCGAACTAGTCCAAGTCGACCCGTAATCGAGCACCAAATGGGAAGCGACATGACTCAACAATTTCCCTCATTCGGCGACGCTCCTTGGATTAGTCGCTTGGGCAGTTTTTTTGCTCGACAGTGATAATCAACTTCGAACCCGCCATAACAACCATTTGCATTATCAAATCAACAATTCACCAACGCCTAAACCGGGTTTATCGCTAATCGTCGTATAAGGCCCGCAAATGTCGATCGGTTCCGAGACTGTACGCTCTACATAATAATCGGGCCCCAATACGTCTCCTGGAAATTCCTCGATCTGCATATTTTTATGCGCGACGACCAAATGGGCCATAGCAGATATGCCGATATCCCATTCAAGATTCGAACCAATTGAGCACGCGACGCCGTGCGTTTGCGCATAATCCAGTATCTCAATACTACGGCTGATACCGCCATTTTTTCCGGGATACACGCTGATCACATCGCAACAGTCATTTCGAATAAGTTCCTGAGCATGAATCAAGTCAAAACAGATATCATCTGCGAGGATCTTAACTCCCGTTTCGCGCCGCAACCGCGCCAATCCCGCATAATCTCCATCAGGTGTCGGTTGTTCCACCAAATCCAGGCGACAATCCGATAATTGCTTAACACAACCGATTGCAGTGTCCACATCCCAACCACAATTTGCGTCGATCACCAAATCTTTTCCAAAACCGATTTCTCCTCGCACCGCCTTAACTCGCTCAACATCCTGTTGCGGGTTGGTGCCAACTTTTACTTTAATGGTATCAAATCCCGCGGCTACCAGTTCTTTAGCGCGGCCGACGGCACGTTCAACGTCATATGCTCCCATCGAAAACCGACTTTTGATTTTTAACGGTCGGCAGGCGCCGCCCAGCAACTCATACACAGGTTTACCCTGATCTTTACCTAACGCATCCCAACATGCCATTTCAATGGCACTTTTAGCAAACCAATTGCGACTGCAACATGCGTCCATACGTCGGTTGAGTTCCGGAAAATCACCGATCTCCAATCCCACAACCGCCGGCGCTAATGTCTCATTAATGACTTGTTCACAACCCGACGGCACCTCGCCACTCCAGCGCACCGTAATCGTCGCCTCGCCCAAGCCATCTACCCCAACATCGGTGTGCAGGCGTAATACGACAAACTCATTGCCCGTATTGACGCCAAGCGCCGTGATCATTGTGTATTTGGGTTTGATATCCAGTCGATGACGATAGGTCGTAATGCCGGTAATTTTCATAAAAATGTCAATTCAATCGATATTCATGAGCGGGCAATGGAACTTTTTCCGGGAAAAGCTTGGGGGATAGGTGCATGGACCCAATAACTCGTCGAATGAAAGATCTGTAGGCCGATAACAAGCCCTCTTAGCAATATAACCGCCCGCTAAATGCGGAACGCGTATCTTGTCGAATCGTTAGACCGGCGCAATTGAATCGACGTAATCATTCGCTAGTGTACGTATTAGCAGCTAATGCCCATCAGCTAGTTATTCTTCCACTCCTCACCAAGTGGCACTCCGTCGCGACGACAACCAAGACGGTTGTAAGTGACGTAGTCAATATTTTCACTCAAAAACTGTACGCTGCCATCGACCAACACAAATTGCGCACCACCCTTATGCCGCGATCGGAAACCGCAATCGGTGTTCCAATTGTTCCAGAAGGTGCATCCATGTGGCCCCGGAAAGCCCGGCTCCCCCATGCCAATTACCGGAAAATTGATTGGAGATGTCGTCGCCGTTTTAAGAGCATTAAAATACATCCACCCGTGGCGAGAGTGATCACGATTCTTGTTTGGCAACATTTCACCAAAAGCGATCACCTGACTCTCACCATCAATCACATCCCGAAAACGTGCCGACCATTGCCCATTGGCAAAGACACCACTGGTTGTGAAGCCGCGACCTTGATCCGCGCGAGCATTGGGGCCCGTACCGAATATGTTGCCCGGGTATGAAGTACACATATTATTGTGGTTGGGTAACATACTTTGTGCACCAATCGAATATCCGTACGTAGTAATGGCGCGATCCACGTCTGGGTTAGTGCCATCAATAAAAGGATCGATGTTGGCCGACGGGCAAATAAACACCGGAATTACCTCTGAGCGAACCCATTTGCCGTTTGGTGCAGCGGTCGTTTCAAATAGGGACCAGCCATTGTACGGATTGCTCGTTCGCGTGCCAGCCATTTCTTGATTAAGCTGATTATAAAGCGGATCAAGTTCGAGAAACGGCAGTAGCTTTGTCAGAACCGACCCTCGGCTTGAGCCGTGCCATGTATACGGATTGTTTGACTGCCTTGTCCATTGATAGTAACCGTTCGTGGGCATTTGCCCGTAAGTATTGTGATAGGTCCGCATGGCTAAACCAATCTGTTTAAGATTGTTGCTGCAAGACATCTTACGCGCGGCTTCCCGTGCCGCCGAAACCGCAGGTAACAATAAAGCCACTAGAATTCCGATGATAGCAATAACCACCAACAATTCCACCAATGTGAATCCCTTGAATTTCCGCCGCGATTTAACAACCATGTCAGTCTCCCAAAAAACTGTGAAGCAAGATGCCTATATTCTAACAAATTAGCCGCGTGTCAAGCAAACCGATTTCCGAAAACTTATCGTTATTGTTCCCTACCTGAGCGAATATTGGGATCCATCTCTGCCAACTCCGCTATCGCGCGCTCAAACCACGGCACCCAACGCAACCACAAGGGAAAAAACATGATCGCTCCAACGGCAGCGCAAAACAAATATATCGTCGGGGGTGACAGTTCTAACGTCCCTTTCCCTAGGTCAAAAAGGTAATTACCTCCCACAAAACCAATCATTGTAGTGACTGTATTCATCGCAATAAATCTACCCCGATCTTCATCCGTAGTTAACACCTGAAGTAGCGATTGTAAGGGAATCATATAGAAACCAGCAAAAAAACCACCGGCCGATAATAGCGATACCGTTACCCAATAATCTGCCGGCGCTATCGCTAACAGGCTAAACGCCGCGGTCATCCCCAGCGATCCGATTAAAATGAAACTCGGCCGGATACGACCACGACTTCGTTGACCTACCACGAGACCCCCAACGCCAATCGCTAACGCCAAGAACGCCCCCTGTGTCGACGCAGAAAAAGCGTTAATGTCTAGATGGTCTTTGTAAGTGGCCATATTCAGCAAAGCAATTCCCGGAATAACAAAAAAAGCCGCGTAGGCTCCAGTTACCGCTAACCGTGGTGTACCAAACGCTTGTCGAATCATCGCTACGTTGACGCCAAAGAAACCGTGAAACCCATAATTGATCTTCAGCAGTGGATTTTTCGGCTTCAATTTTGGTAATCGCGTTGCACATTTCAAGCCAACCAAGGCTAACAATAAAATACAACACCCTGGAGCGATTAACCAATTGACCCCGACCTCCCCAGTGGTCTGTTCTGGTGCAAAGACCTCCGTCAGTCCAATCGGGATCTCCCGCGGTAACATGCCCCGGGCAACATAGGACTTTTCGTAGTGATCATAAAAAAACCCGCCAACAACGGTTCCAAGAATAATTGCAACATTGCTAACCATACCCAACAAGCCATTCGCGTTGGATATCTCGCCTTGAGAGACCAATTCAGGGATAATGCCCAATTTTGTTGGTGAAAATAATGTACTCTGAATTCCTAGGAGTATGACGCAAAATATGACAAATTCGAAATTGCCCGCGTAGAGTGCTCCAATACAACATATAGCTAACAGAACCTCCCACAATTTAACGACAATCACAACGTTACGTTTGCTGTACTTGTCAGAAAATTGGCCCAAGAAACCCGCCAAGAGTATAAACGGAGCTGAAAAGAAAAGGGAAATATAGAACTCACCATTAAGGCCGAATTGGTAGGACCAAATGCCACCAGTAGTCACGGCCATAATCACGAGCTGCTTGAAAATATTATCGTTGGCTGCTCCAAATGCCTGCAATATATTGAGGCTTGCGAAACCATTATTATCCTTTAGACTCGTCACCCGTTACTCCTTCGTCGCAAAAACCAATCAATGTACTAATGTCGTGGATTGTACTGTAACCGTGTCCTAAATACGATATTAAACAAATTCACTCAGCTCCTATCCTCGGGGAAACGTGATCTCTCTCAATGGACCGCGGATTATACCCGCCGCTGAAATTATCATCGCGGGAAATATTTGTGATAATTTTTTATTTGGAAATAGTCTGTCCAAGTTTTCCACCGACGGGAGTAATAGTATAAATGGGTCATCTCCAGCCGTAGAGGAAACAACCATGATTCATCCAAACCGGCGACGATGCTCACGGAGTTCAGTAGGATTTTAATGGAACGTGTTACCCAGCTCATCTTTTTGGTATTCTTAAATGTCGGTAGTCATATTTGATTACCAATAAGTCACCAATTTCTAGATGACACCTTGATAAAACACCAATCGCTACCATTCCAAATTCAAATGTTGTATAATACGCCGTACGATCATTAGGCGTCCTACGGCATTTTCCGATGAACACTTCCACAAGGGCATTATGTCACGTCAACTAACAACTCTTTCCATATTGCTCTGCTTGGTAAACTCCATCTTTGCCGCAGAAGATACCCGTCCTGCGTTGAATGCCGAACAGGTAAAGTTCTATATCGATCAAGTCGCCCCCATCCTGGTCAATAATTGTTTCGGTTGCCACGGCCCTGGCTCCAGCGTTAAGGGCGAACTTTATCTGGGCAACCGCAGTGACATTCTCAAAGGTGGTGAAACAGGTCCTGCCGTCGACCTTAAAAATCCGATGGACAGTCTCTTCATTCAAGCAATGCTTTATCAGGATATGGAAATGCCTCCCAAGGGCAAGTTGCCACAATCTCAAATTGACATCATCGTTAAGTGGATTACGAATGGTATGCAAATTCCACCGGATCGGGAGACCGAACGCCCCGTCGCACTCAAGAGTAAGTACAACACCGAAATTAACGACCAGACCAAATCTTTCTGGCAACACCGGTCCGTGGAACCCTCAATAGCCCCTTCGGTTAATAACAAAACATGGCCCACCAACGCCATTGACCATTACGTCTTGTCCAATTTAGAAAAAGCTAAAATCAATCCAAATCGCCCCGCCGATCGGGCGCACCTGATTCGACGGGCGTATTATGATTTAACAGGACTCCCGCCAACGATCGAGGCCGTTACGAAGTTTATTGACAACCCCGACCCCGCCGCCTATGAACAACTGATTGATACATTACTCGAGTCGCCACAATACGGAGAAAAATGGGGTCGGCACTGGTTAGATTTGGTTCGCTATGCGGAGACCAATAGTTACGAACGCGACGGCACCAAGCCTTTTGCGTGGCGATACCGTGATTACGTCATCCGAAGTTTTAACAACGACAAGCCCTACGATCTTTTTATTAAAGAACAATTGGCAGGGGACGAATTTGAGACTCTCACTGCCGACTCGATCACAGCCACAGGATACTACCGCCTAGGCATTTGGGATGATGAACCGGTTAGTCAAAAACAGGCACTTTACGATGATCTGGACGACATCCTGCTCACCACTTCTCAAGTTTTTCTAGGCCTGACCATCAACTGCGCTCGCTGTCACGACCACAAGTTGGATCCAATCTCTCAAAAAGACTACTATCGATTTTTAGCATTCTTTTCGGGATTCCGACGCTATGGTGTGCGTGGCCATGACACCGTGCAATCCGCATCAATTGGACCGATCGCCGTCGATGCTAACCAGGCTTTGCAGTCGCAAATGCGACAACAACTAGACAAAGAACTCGGCGAATTAGACCGCACCATCAACAACGTCAACAACCGGCTTCAGGGGCTCATGTCAGCACCGGAAAAAGAGGACTTTAAGGCTATTGAAGTTCGCGTCGATATCGCACGGAGTTACGTCGGCAAGGGGTTTTCTAAACAACTGGTCGACAAATATGTGGCAGCCGTGCAACGCCGCCAAGAAATTTTGGATACACGTCCAGACGAAATTGCAAAAACGCTCGTCATCAAGGAGATTGGCCCAAATCCCCGAGAGACGTTCGTTTTGGTACGGGGAAATTCCAATGTGCAAGCGGAAAAGGTAGAACCCGGTTTTCCATCGGTTCTTTCGCCACCGGAACCCGACATCCAGCCATCGGTCCATGGCAAGAGTAGTGGTCGCAGAACGGCGCTTGCCAAATGGATTACCAGCAAACAGAACCCGCTGACTGCCCGAGTCATGGTTAATCGTCTTTGGCAACACCATTTTGGCTATGGCATTATTGCCACTTCCAACAACTTCGGGGCTGGGGGACTGGCACCTTCAAATCCGGAGTTACTAGATTACTTAGCTAATGAGCTCATGGACGGTGACTGGAGACTCAAACGCATGCACAAGTTAATCATGCTATCGACAACGTACCAAATGAGTTCCCAATCCAGCAAAACTGGAGAATCCAAAGACCCCACCAATCAGTTGATTTGGCGATTCAATCCCCGTCGGCTGACTAGTGAAGAACTACGCGATTCGATTCTGGCCGCAAATCAGTCCTTGAATCTCCAAATGGGTGGTCCAAGTTTTTACCCGATCGTTGCACCCGAGGTACTCCACGGGCAATCGCGCCCAGGGGCTGGCTGGGGTTCGTCCACCGAAGAACAACGCGCTCGCCGCGCCATTTACATATTTGTAAAACGATCTCTGGTGCTGCCGTTGATGGCTAATTTCGATTTTGCGGATGTAGATTCTTCCTGTCCAGTCCGTTTTACTACAACTCAACCAACCCAGTCTCTTAGCCTACTCAACAGCGAATTCGCAAATCGGCAAGCCGACATTTTCGCTGATTCTCTCCGCAAACGATCGCCCGACGATCTTCCCGCTCAAATTCAACGCGCCTTAAATCAGGTGACCCAACGCCGTGTCACCGGAGAAGAAATAAACCGCGGTGTCCAACTGGTAGCCCAGCTTATCGAGACGGGGGCATCAGAACAGGAAGCCCTAAAATATTTCTGCCTTGTCAGCTACAACCTGAACGAGTTCCTTTACGTTGATTAACTAATCTACTGTTTCCACCTATCATGTCTACAGGCCGAGACCATTATCATGACTAAGAATTTCTGCGGACGAACAAGGCGTGAGTTTATCTGGCAAACCGGTGCCGGATTTACCGCTACTAGCCTTGCAGCCATGCTCAGCGATGACGGATTTCTAGAAAATCAACTGGTGGCTGCCGATGGCCAAACGTCATGGGACAATCCGCTGGCGCCCAAAAAGCCTCATTTTCCGCCGAAAGCCAAATCGGTCATCTTTCTCTATATGTATGGTGGTCCCAGCCACATCGATACCTTCGATTACAAGCCTGCGATGAAGGGAATGGACAACAAAACGATTGACGTCAAAACATTCGGACGTGGCGGACACAAGACTCAGGGTCGCATTGTCGAACCCCGTTGGGATTTCAAGCAGTATGGCGAATGCGGGAAGTGGGTTTCTAGTCTTTTTCCCCACACTGCGGAAATGGTCGATGACATCTCTTTTCTCCATTCGATGACGGCTGACTCCCCCATTCATGGATCTGCCATGCTGATGATGAATAGTGGCCGCATTCTCAGTGGCAACCCCTGCCTAGGGTCGTGGGTAACCTACGGTCTAGGGAGTGAAAACCAAAACCTCCCTGGGTTTGTTGTGATGCTGGATCCACGCGGGGGTCCCATCTCCGGGGCCAAAAACTGGAGCTGTGGATACATGCCGGCAAGCTATCAGGCAACGATCATGCGGAGTCAAGGAACACCCATCCTAAACCTTGAACCCCCGACCGGAATGAGCCAAGAAGTCCAACGAAAAATCCTGCTTTCCATCAAGCAATATAATGAGGATCATCAGAAGCAGCGTGCCGCCAATTCCCAACTCGCCGCCCGCATAGCTAACTATGAACTAGCTTTTCGAATGCAAACCGCCGCCCCTGAAGCTACTGACTTACAGCATGAAACCCAAGCTACGCATGATCTTTATGGGTTAAACGATCCTCGATCAAAAGATTTTGGTCGCCAGTGCCTGTTAGCAAGACGACTGGTCGAACGGGGTGTCCGTTTCATCCAAATTTATTCCGGCGGAAATCACAATGACGCCAACTGGGACGCTCATGGCGACCTACAGATCAACCACGATTTACACGCTGGAGAAACCGACAAACCGATTGCCGGTTTACTCAAAGATTTGAAACAGCGCGATATGTTGAAAGACACACTGATCGTTTGGGGTGGCGAATTTGGCCGCCAGCCGACCGCCGAATATGCCAAAGGAACGGGCCGCGATCACAATAGTTATGGATTTACAATGTGGATGGCCGGCGGTGGAATCAAGGGAGGTGTCAGCGTAGGCACGACCGATGAATTGGGTAGCCGCGCCGTGGAGGATCGATTCCATGTACGCGACTTCCATGCGACTATTCTCAACCAACTCGGATTTGACCCGAATCGGTTGTCCTATTTCTTTGACGGACTAGATCAGCGGCTCGTCGGAGTCGAGCCCGTCGCTCCTATTAAACAAATCATTGCCTGATTCGACCATCGACACATCTAGTAAATCCAGCGATTTCTCCCTCACGCCCCCCAAAATGGCCGTGCTTCAACGAACTTTTACGGAATTGTTCGATCCTCGCCGCCCTAAAGGCATCATTCCTGTTTCAACTTTTATTAAATGGTCGATATAATTGGATAGACGTTTAGATCCCCTTCGTGACCATTATCCTTTGGAATATTTATGCTACAGCTCGGCTCCAAACAATTCAGGCTTTGCAATGGAATAACCCGTCGAGGTTTCCTTCAAGCAGGTGCCCTGGGAATGGGAGGATTATCACTCAGCCAGTTGTTGCAATTGGAAGCGCAAGCCGGCATTCGCGGATCCAACAAGGCCATCATCATGATCTACTTAGTGGGGGCACCTCCGCACCAGGACATGTATGACCTTAAACCTGACGCTCCGGCCGAAATACGCGGAGAATTCCAGCCAATCTCGACAAGCGTCAACGGTATTCATATTTGTGAGCACATGCCCCACCTCGCAAAAATCATGGACAAATGTGTCCCCTTGCGGGCTGTCGTTGGTTCGCCCAGTGGCGCACATGATTCTTATATTTGCTACACCGGCCGCGCTAAAGTTAACGAGCCAAACGGAGGCTGGCCTTCGGTGGGTTCAACCATTTCCAAATTACAGGGCCCCACCAGTCCAGGTGTACCAGCGTTCGTCGGCCTCGCGCCCAACGCCGGCCATCCTCCCTATGGTTCTCCTGGGCTACCAGGGTTCTTAGGAATCTCGCATGCGGCGTTTCGACCCTCTGGGCCCGCTCGCAGTGACATGGTGCTCAACGGATCGAACAAAGATCGATTGACGGATCGGACCGCACTACTAAACCAGTTTGATCAACTTCGGCGGCAAATCGATGCTGACCGCGTATTCGAACAAGTTGGGGATATCACCGCACAAGCCTTGGGCATCCTCACGTCGAGCAAACTAGCCCATGCGTTGGACCTAACCAATGAGGACCCCGCGACTCTGGAACTATACGGAGAAGGTCACGAGAAACGTTACGGTGACGGTGCGCCGCGTAATAACCAACATTTTCTTTTGGCACGCCGACTCGTCGAAGCAGGCTGTCGTGTCGTTACATTGAATTTTGGTCGCTGGGATTTTCACAGCAATAATTTTTCTGAAGCTCGCGACACGCACCTGCCGTATTTTGACAAAGCACTAGCCGCATTAATCCAGGACCTTCATAACCGCGGAATGGCGGATGATGTGTCCGTGGTGGCGTGGGGCGAATTCGGCCGCACACCTCGAATCAATAAAAATGCCGGACGCGATCACTGGCCTCAAGTTGGCGGCGGACTGCTGGCTGGCGGCGGACTGCGGACTGGGCAAGTGATCGGTGCAACCGACAAGCACGCCGCATCACCAGCGGATCGACCTACGCACTTCGGTGAAGTTATCGCGACCTTGTATAAAAAGATGGGGCTTGATCCCAACGCCACTACCGTACCTGACCTGACGGGTCGCCCTCGATACCTCAGTGGCCATCTACCTATTAAGGAACTCCTATAGAGTCCCCACCATGCTTTCCATCAGTCCCCATTCACACAGCCGCCGCAGCTTTATTACCGCCGGCACTTTAGGCATTGGGTCACTGGCACTAACTGATCTATTGCAAGCCAGATCGCTCGATCCTTCGGTAATTCGTAATAAATCGGTTGTCTTGCTCTTCCTCGGGGGCGGTCCCCCGCAACATGAGACATTTGATCCCAAAATGGAAGCAACAAGCGACTACCGCGCGATGTATGGCGAAACGCAAACGTCATTACCCGGTGTCACTTTTGGTAGTCATTTTTCCGGCCTTGCCAAACACGCAGACAAATTGGCAATCGTCCGCTGTTTTAGTAACGGCATGACGTCTCATGGACCGGCAACCGCTTATATGGCCTCTGGGGGTAATCCCACTAAAGCCAATCTGGGAAACCTCTATGCTCGCATTGCAGGAACCATCAATCCCCGGACAGGGATTCCCAATAATGTCATCCTTGGTCCCCGTTCCGCCGGCGCCGACTTCGTCGGTAACCCTGATTATACAGCTCGTTTGAACCCGTCCAATAAACTCGGTGCTAGTTGGGGCCCATTTGACCCTAGTGGGGCCGGCAATCTCCAGTCCGACATGACCTTGGGAATTGACTCACCCCGATTGGATGATCGCCGCACACTGCTGAGTAGGTTAGATACGCTCAGGCGACGTCTGGACAACGAAAGCATACTGGACGGCGCAGACCAGTTTACGCAGCAGGCTTTTGATGTACTGTTAAAAGGTGTGGCTCGATCGTTTGATCTTTCCGAAGAATCTCCTTCGATCCTGCAACAATACGACACGAGAGAATTTCAGATACCCCAATCCGTATTTCAAAAGAAACCAAATAAAGCCGGATTCGAAAATCAAACCCCAATTTTTCTAGGTCGCCAAATGCTGCTAGCGCGGCGGATGGTAGAAGCCGGATGCGGTTTTGTCACGGTCACCAGCACGGGATGGGATTTGCACGGCAATCGATTTGGCGTTGATGACGGAATTCCCTGTCTCGGCGGAGCAGTCAATAAAGCGGTTACGGCGTTTATTGAGGACCTCGATCAACGCGGGATGTCTGACGATGTTCTACTTGTGATTACCGGTGAGTTTGGGCGCACGCCGCGAATAAACAACAAGGCAGGTCGTGATCATTGGGGTGGCATCTGCCCGCTCCTGCTAGCGGGTGGTGGTCTGAACATGGGTCAGGTGATTGGACAATCGGACAAAAACGGTGGAAAACCGATCAGTGAGGCCGTTACCACGGCCCAGCTAACTTCCACCATCCTCCACACACTGGTTGATCCTGGCGAGGTTAGGCTTCTGCCACAAATTCCCCAAGCCATTCAAAATACACTGTCGCGTGCCGATCCGATCCGGCAACTCTAAGCACTCCGATGTCCACACAACGGATTTTGTCACCGCTTCAAATGCCATGTTTTCCTTTGGAGCGGACTGCAAAACGAACCTCCTGTGAATTGGGCGTGACCGCCTCGCTGACCATCCGACTTTGCAAACACTATATAAAATATGTTAAAATCAACGCCTACCTAGAATACTTACAACTTCCATTCCGGCTTTCACGAGATGACCAATATGCGCCCTGTCCATCCATTGCTTTCCATAATTTTGCTCATCACCGTTTCGCTGCAACTATCGGCTGAGAATTGGCCAGGATGGCGGGGACCGCGTGGCGACGGAAGCAGCATTTCGCAATCGCTGCCACTGGAATGGGATGGGACCACCGGAAAAAATATCCTCTGGAAAACGCCACTGCCTGGCACGGGACATGCCTCGCCAGTAATTTGGGAGAATCATGTCTTTATTGCCACCTGTAATATCGAATCTCAGTCAAGACGATTGATTGCCCTAGATCGGCATTCCGGTAAGATATTGTGGAATCGCGAGGTGTTGAACTCCCGTCTTGAAAAAAAACACTCCTTAAACAGCTTTGCTTCCAGCACACCGGCAACTGACGGCAAAACGATTTATGTAACATTTTTTGAGGCCGAGGATCGAGAAATCCCCGCGCCTAATGTAGGCGGTGCCCGCAATATTTATCCAGGCAAAATGATAGCCGCAGCCTATGATTTTCAGGGCAATCTGAAGTGGCGAGTCAAGCCCGGGGATTTTATAAGCGCACATGGCTTCAACACAAGCCCCGTTCTCTATAAAAATCTCGTGATCCTCAATGGCGATCACGACGGCCAGTCCTATATATTGGCCCTCAATAACGAAACCGGCAAAATCGTCTGGAAAACCGACCGAAAATACGGTATTCGCAGCTATGCAACTCCCCTCTTACGGAACGTCGGCGGTCAACAACATTTGGTCGTTTCGGGCTCGAAACGGGTTGTCAGCCTTAATCCCGATACCGGTCAGATCCGCTGGATTGTCGAAGGGCCGACGGAACAATTTGTCGCGTCCATGGTATTTGACGGTAGTTTGTTTTTCGTCTGTGCAGGGTTTCCAACTTACCATGTAATGGGTATTGATCCGCGTGGCTCAGGCGACGTCAGTGACAGTCACGTCAAGTGGCACGTTACCAATGTCCGTTGCTATGTGCCATCCCCTGTTGTAATTGATGAGTTCCTGCTCGTCGCAGACGATCGGGGAACAGCAAACTGCTTTCACACCAAAGACGGTACCCGCTTATGGCAGGATCGCTTAGGAAACCATTTCAGCGCATCCTTGCTCAAGGCCAATGGTCTGGCCTATTTGTTGGCAGACGACGGCACTATGAAAATCGTGAAACCAGGACCGGTGCTGCAAGTTGTCGCCGAAAACAAACTCGGCGAATACTGCTATGCGTCACCGGCCATTGCCCACGACCAGTTATTCATCCGCGGGGAAAGCCACTTGTTTTGTATAGGAAACGCTAAATAGATCGACTTAGTCGATACGCAGCTTTGTGATTCCGCAAACTTGAGGTCGTCTTTTAGTCATCATAGATTCATGTTAACCGTGACCCAAAACAGACCGAATGGTCAACGACGCGCCCTTATTCAGGCTGCCGGCGCGGGGCTGCTAGGTTTAAATCTTCCAGATATCCTCGCTGCGCAACAAATTGGCGCAGCGCCGACTCCGCGGATAAGAAATGTGATATTTCTGTTCTTGTTTGGTGGTCCCAGTCAACTGGAAACCTTCGACATGAAGCCCACCGCGCCTACCACTATACGCGGACCATGGAAACCCACGCCCTGTAAAACCCCAGGCTTGCATATTTGTGAAAAACTTCCCCTGACCGCCTCGATAACGGATCGGCTTACCGTGATCAAAACAATGAGCCATGACTTCAACGACCATAGCGGTGGTAGCCACTACGTGCAAACCGGCCACCGTTGGCAGGTTCCGATTGGGGGCGGATTTAATGTTACACCACAGGACTGGCCTGCCATGGGGTCCGTCGTCAAACACTTTCAACGGCGGCAGGGTTCCACCAGCAACAAACCTTCCTATGTCGTCCTTCCTAATTCTCTAGGACGACTGCAGGAATACAAAGTTCGTCTAAAACGGCCCGGAGAAACAGCTGGGTTTTTGCCTCCTCTGGATGAACCGCTGATTACACGAATTGACAAAAAGGACACTGCTGACAATCCCTATTGGCGGAACATGGCCGACGAGGAACTGAACTTTGAAATAGATGGTTTGCAATTACTGCCCGATCTTCAGATGGAACGCCTTATCAACCGCAACACGCTGTTAGAACAATTCAATCGACAGCGAGATCGATTGCAATCGCACGCGGGCGTTGGGGCTATGAATGACTTTCGCAGAAAAGCACTCGATCTCGTTTCCTCGGAAGATACCCGCATCGCGTTCGACGTCACCAAGGAACCTGACAAGTTGCGAAACCAATACGGCAACCACCTTTTTGGCCAATCGGTGTTGGTCGCCCGCCGACTTATCGAGGCGGGTACCAGATTTGTGACGGTCCATTATGATTGTGTCGACGGTTATAGTTGGGACTCCCACCGTAACTGTGAGTCACTGGACA
The DNA here is from genome assembly GCA_018660825.1 of Planctomycetaceae bacterium. Classification (GTDB taxonomy): domain Bacteria; phylum Planctomycetota; class Planctomycetia; order Pirellulales; family Pirellulaceae; genus UBA721. Next base: position 115,455 of record JABJJO010000150.1, read on the forward strand.
AACACCTCCTTCCCACACTTGATTCCGCACTGTCATCGTTAGTACTTGACCTGGAAACTCGCGGTCTGTTAGACGAAACGCTGGTGGTTTGCATGGGCGAAATGGGGCGAACACCAAAAGCCAAGGACGGATGGGGACGAGATCACTGGAGCACACTTTTTCCAGCCGTACTGGCCGGTGGCGGAATTAAGAAAGGTTTTGTGTACGGGCGTACCGACCGAGATGCAGCCTATGCCACGGAAAATATGGTCACACCCGAAGATCTTTCACGAACCATTTTGGAGGCACTGGGGGTAAACCCGGCATGGATGTTGCCCGGTATTGCAGGAAGGCCTCAATTGGTTTCCGATGGAAAATTCATTTCCGACATCTGGACGTAGGGTCAATATTACGGTGATAGCCAAACTCATTTCTTCTGAATTGCATTACAACCTTTGTCTGTGATTGGACCTAACAAAATGTATTCTATTTTTGTCACCATTGACGTCAACGAAGCCGATATGGAGGCCTTCATGCAGGCCAGTTACGGCGATGCTGAGGGTAGTGTCCGTGATGAACCCGACTGCTTCCGCTTTGATATACATCGTGATGTCTCCGTCCAAACGCGATTCTATTTATACGAGGTGTATGCCGACCAAGCGGCCTTCGAGCGACATCTGGAAACACCTCATTTCTTGAAATGGAAGGCCGAGGTCGAATCGATGTTCGCCAACGAGCCGGTAATTTTACCAATGGCTACCGTGTTCCCTAGTGATTCCGGCTGGTGCTCGCAAAAGGCAAGCCTTTTAGACTGGTAGACCATCCACCATTTAACGTACAGGTTTTTTATGAAACTCCAGATACTGCTCCTATTGCTATTTTCTCCGCTGTTAGCACCAGCCGCTGACCGACCAAATATTCTGTGGCTGTCGGCTGAGGATATTTCTCCGCACCTGGGATGTTACGGCGATCCACACGCCATTACGCCGGCACTGGATCAGCTCGCATCAGAAGGCATTCGCTATACTCATGCGTTTACGACGGCCGGGGTGTGTGCACCCTGCCGCAGCGGGATCATTACAGGGATGTATCAGACGTCATTAGGGACGCACCACATGCGATGTCGCGCTATACTGCCTGAGCAGATTCAACCATTCACAAAACAGCTTCAGGATGTGGGATATTACTGCACCAATAATTCAAAAACGGATTATCAGTTTACTGCCCCAGCAGGAACTTGGGATTCCTCATCGGGCAAGGCCCATTGGAAAAACCGGCCGGATGAATCCACGCCATTTTTTGCGGTGTTCAATTTTACTGGTTGCCATGAGAGCGGCATTGCGAGTGCCGCAAAGTACCAATCCGTAACAAGCAAACTCTCACCCGCCGAGCGTCAGGATGCTGCCGCGCTGACAACGCTGCCGCCCTACTATCCTGATACTCCTGCGACGCGTGAGGACTGGAAAAGAAATTACGAATTAATCACGGCTTTGGATCATTGGTGCCGGGGACACATCCAGGACCTGAAGGAAGCCGGCCTCTACGAGAATACAATTATCTTTTTTTGGTCCGATCATGGGGTTGGTCTACCTAGGGGTAAACGTTGGCTTTATGACTCAGGTACGCATATTCCACTAATTGTCCGTATTCCCGAACCGTTCAGGCAACCGAATCAGGGAATACCAGGAACCATAACCGACGAACTAATAAGTTCCATTGACTTGGGACCGACCGTTCAACGACTGGCCGGCGTTGAAACGCCTGAACACGTGCAAGGACGCGCCTTTCTGGGGAAACGCCTGAGTTCCCAAAGGGAGTACGTATTCGCCGCTCGTGATCGCATGGACGAACGATATGACATCATTCGCATGGTGCGAGACAAGCGTTATAAATACATCCGAAACTACGAACCGCTGAAGACTTTTTATCAGTATATGAATACACCCGAAAAGGGCGCGACCATGCAGGCGCTGCGGCAAGGTTATCTAAACGATCAGCTCTCCGAACACGCGGCATTCTTCTTCAGCCCTAGCAAACCCGTTGAGGAACTTTACGATGTGTCGCTGGATCCCCATGAATTGGTCAATCTGGCAACCAATTCCGCTCACCAAACCATACTAAAACGATTACGCGCCGCCCACATACAATGGGTTACTGACACCAAGGATTTGGGACTAATCGCCGAACCAATCCTGATCACCCGACAAGAAATCATTGGGAATCAATACGACATATTGCGAGGTTCGGAAGACCCTACCTTGTATCAACGGGTGGCTAGGACAGCATTGCTCGCTTCCGCCGGAGCGGAGGCGGACTCAATGTTAATCGACGCTCTTAGTGACAATGACGCCGCAGTCCGATATTGGGGGGCAATCGGCTTAGGCAACAACGCGCAACAAGCCGCCTCTAAACAACTAACCAAGATGATGCAGACGGATCCGGCTTCCGTCTGTCGCACTGCGGCGGCCCGCGCATTATGCCGCTTGGGACGTCCGAGGGTGGCATTGCCGATCTTGGCCAAGGAATTGAAACAGGGCAGTCAATGGGAACGACTACATGCAGCAATCGTACTAGACGAAATTGATGAACAGGCGCGACCTGTCGTCCCCGAGATGCGAGCGGCATTGACACCGCGTACCGATCTTTATGCCAACGGGAAATACGTCATCCGAGTATTGAATCGCGCTCTAAATCAACTGGAAGGGACACAACGCCTGGTGCCCTAGACAGTGCCATCCCATCTGTTTGGGCCTCGTTATTCTTCCAACGCTAAAGGCGGCTTACAACACCATTGCAATGCTTGCAACAGCTATCATGACTAGGCCAAATAATAACTTGATGAGTGAACCGGCCAATCTTGCCCAGAAACTACTGATACCAACTCGCCAGGCCTCTCGGTTCTCTTTGCCATCCCAACGTTCACCTAAATAGGCACCTAACATGGCCCCGCATCCAGCAAATAACAGGGCACCGACCAGCGAACCAATAACCGGAATCGGAATTGGAATACCCAACATCAGGCCCGCAATACTACCCGCGAAAGAGCCTACCACCGCTAAAATTGCCCCCTTGCGACTGCCACCTGCTTTCCGCGTACCAACGGCGCTGGTCGTCATTTCCAACAATTCACCAATTCCAGCTAGTATTGCCAGCGCTGCGACCACCCACCATCCAAACGCGTAAGGTGACGCCTCCGGCATCAACCAGGAATACAACGCTGCACACAGTACCATCAACCAGTTGCCCGGCGCAGATATTGAATTCAATGACCAACAACCAATAAAGATCGAAAGTAAAATCAACGCATAGGCCAAATTCCACCAATTCAGATACGCTGAATCTTCCATAACCAATCTCCCTAATACAGATTTTGCGCCCTACCCTCGCCAACTACAACTTTTCAAAGTTATCGAGCGATGCGGGGTTGGCTATCGATTCTCGGTTTGACAATTCATCGCCACATATCATCGCCCGCACCGCCAGTTCAACTTTCTTTCCACTACGAGTATACGGTATTTCCGGCACTTCGATAATCAATGACGGCACATGTCGGGCAGACGTTTCCTGACGAATCCAATTTCGAATGCGGTCCTTGAGCTTGTCACCCAAGATCACATCCTCGGCAAGTTTAACAAACAGCACCACGCGGATGTCGCCCCGCCATGGCTGACCCACAACAATACTATCATCAACTTCTACTAACGCTTCCACCACTCGGTAAATTTCAGCAGTGCCGATTCGCACCCCACCCGGTTTAAGAGTTGCGTCACTGCGGCCGTGAACCACGACCCCGCCACACGAACCCTGACTACCTGTAAGCTCAATCAGATCACCATGCCACCAATGTCCATCCCCCCGAGAGAAATACGCCTCGTTATAGCGACTACCATCCGTGTCGTTCCAAAACCCAATGGGCATACTTACAAATGGGGTACAACATACGAGTTCCCCCTTAAACGAATCACCTTCGCCTATCCGCACATCCATACCCAATCCATAACACTGTAGCTCACTGCAAAACACCGGCAATAACGGATTGCCGAGCATGAAACACGAAATAATGTCCGTCCCACCACTGATAGAACTCATCTGAATATCTGACTTAACGTGTTCGTATACCCACTCAAATTCTTCCTTTGCTAGCGGCGCTCCTGTACTTAAAATAACCCTCAACTTTGATAAATCATAACTTGATTTCGGGTCCAGTCGCCGCCGACACGCAGATAAGAACTTGGGGCTGGTACCAAAATGAGTGATGCCACAATCAGCCACCACATCCCACAGACGGTTTAATGACGGGCGAGCCGGAAAACCGTCAAAAAGAGTGATACTTGCACCCGCGTACAAACCCGTCAACATCCAATTCCACATCATCCAGCCTGTCGTCGTGACGTATAGCAGATTGTCATCCGCCCGCAAATCGCAATGCAGCAACAATTCTTTCACTTGCTGCAACAGGGTGCCTCCAGCGCCGTGGACAATACATTTGGGCGGACCACTTGTACCAGAGCTATACATAATGACCAGCGGATGTTCAAACGGGAAACGTTCAAATACCATTTCAACCGGATCGCTCGAAATCCAGTCATCCCACAACCGCATCTTCGAATTATCGTCGGGTTTTAACGTGTCACTCGAAGGGACCAACTCCAGCACAATCGCCTGTTCTACACTTGGTAGTTCCTCGACAATTGCCTTGAATTTTTCGCCACAATCGATAGTCTTTCCGTTATGGACGTACCCATTCACGCCCAAAATAACTCGTGGGGTTATTTGGCCAAACCGTTCAAGCACCGCCTGTTGACCAAAATCAGGAGAACAACTCGACCATACGGCACCTATGCTCGCTGTTGCTAAAGCTGCGATTACCGCCTCAGCAATATTCGGCAAAACCGCAGCCACTCGATCACCAACGCCAACTCCTTCGTCACGTAAAGCCTGAGCAACCTGCGAAACTCGGTGACGCAAATCATCCCAACTCAATTTCTCTGTCGCGCGGGATTCCGATATCCCCTGAATTGCCAGACCTCCACCCCCGTTCCTAAGAAGATTTTCGGCGAAATTCAATCGAACCCCTGGGAAAAACCTAGCATCAGGCATCTTAGCTTGCTCTAACACTGGTTTTGCAGATCCTTCAAAAAGGATTTCACTATACTCCAACCAATCCGCCCAGAATTGCTGATACTCGCCTACCGTCCAGCGAAACAGAGTGTCAAAATCAACGACCCCCTCCTCGGGAAACGTCTCTTGCACGTGCATCAGGTAACGTCCCATATGGGTTGTTACACATGCATCATCAGCTGGTTGCCAGAGCTTGCGATTAACCGTCAATTGTGCCTCTGTCTTCTGGAAGTAAGCGAAAAATGCCCTCGTTGGAGAACGATTAGATTCTACCAGATTTAAATGTCGGAAGGGGCCAGGAATGGGGTGACACCCGCCAGCAGTTGCAATTGGGGTGGCGGATACGTATGATATTGGAATCACGAACCGTGGTCTATTAATTGGCCCATCACCATTCATCTAAGCCGGAATCTATTGATACATGACAAAAACAACCCGCAGCATCACAACGTTTTTAATCCTGACACTCGTCACCTTCGTAATGGCCGGCGGCGCCTCGGCTGAAGAGAAATGGCAGCAGCTTTTTAATGGCAAAAACCTTGATGGCTGGACTCCAAAAATTCGTGGCTATGAGTTAGGTAATAATTTTGGGAATACATTTCGTGTCGAAGATGGCGTGATGAAAGTCGGATATGAAGCGTATGACGAATACAAAGAACGGTTTGGCCACATTTTCTACAAAACTAGTTATTCGCATTATCGGATGCGGCTTGAATATCGTTTTGTGGGCGACCAATCAAAAGGCGGTCCCGGGTGGGCATATCGAAACAGTGGCATCATGATCCACTGTCAAACACCCGAGTCTATGACGAAAGATCAAAAGTTTCCCGTGTCTATTGAAGTTCAACTGCTCGGTGGTAACGACACTGGTGATCGCACGACATCCAATCTCTGTACCCCGGGGACCAACGTTGTAATGAAAGACATGTTGCAACAGCGACACTGCATTTCATCATCATCAGTGACTTATCGGGGCGATCGCTGGGTAACCGCCGAAATCGAAGTGCGTGGAGGTGGAGTCATCAAGCACATACTCGACGGCAAAGTCGTACTGCAGTACAACAAACCTCAACTCGACCCGAGAGATGCGGATGCGCAACGAATAATCGCCGATCGCAAAAGCGACTCACTGATCCTTGAAGGTGGCTATATTTCATTGCAATCCGAAAGCCATCCGATAGAGTTCCGTAAAGTTGAGATCTTGGCGCTCGACAAATAGAATCGCAACTTGTCCCTCAGGGCGACGATGCGACAACTTCCATCTTGCCGTCACTGGTTAATTTGATCAACACCGTAGTTAGTGTTTTATCCACCGTGAGGAATTTACCATCCCCTTTAAGAGCGAAGGGATTCGCAAATTGTGGGGGCACACGTTGAGCCGCGGGGTTTTTTATGCCACCACTCGACTTGGGGTCTGTCAAGGACTGCTCAAGCGTTGAGTCTTTCGAATCCACCGGCGCCCCATCAAATACACCGACAATGTATTTATTGGTTGCAATTTTACTGAACACAACTGGCTTTCCCATATCCGAGTTGTAAGTGACCGTCATCGTGAATTCACCCTTCGCGTTCGTGCGCCCACTAGGTATCCGCGAATTCAATCCGCGTTCCGCCTTGCTATTACGGGCCGGTGCAACCCACGGAGTCATAGTGATCACCGCGTTATCCAACGGATTTCCGTCAAGCGTCAAACGGCCTGACACCACCATCAACCCGCTCACATCAATCGAAACACCCTGCATGGTAACGCTCGCAATTCCGGTAGGATGATCGGGATTAGTGGACAAATACCATACGCCTTCAATCTGTTGTGAACCATAAATCGAAAATGCCAGTTCAGCCTTTCGCGTTTTCCCGTCCTTAAGTTGCAGCAACGCGTTGAAGGTCACCACAATTTTTCCGTCTTCGTTCAAAACCGACTTGAGCACACAGTCCTGCCAATGAAACCCCCAATAAATCATGGCATTCGCGTGTAACTTTTCAAGATCTAATGCAGCCAACACTTCAAACTGCCCAGCCGACAAGCCCTCGGTACCCGTGTTAATCGATGCTGGCACCAGCGCCTTTCCGGCCGCATTAAAATCCCCAGCAACACAACAATTGAATACATGCGTCCCTAAATCTTCCACAGATGTCGCTCGCTCAAACGCAGCAACGGACGCCCGCGCCCTGCTCGGAACTTTATCAACCGCTTTGCTTATCGGCTTTGGAAACCTAGCCAAATCAATTTCCAGCTCCATTGATTTCCTCAGCGCGGCAAATTTGGATAGATCCTTCGTCGACTCCGGAATCGGAAGGTTAACCACGCCATCCCGCGTAATTTTCCATTCCTTGAGCAAACACAAATGGAGTTTACCATCATACTGAGCAACGACCGCTTGCAACCACACTTTAGCGGCGCCATGACCAAATTGAATCATGATCATGTCGATGTCAAACCCTGTCGTGTTTACTATCGATGCCTGCCAGACATATTTCAAGTAAACCCGTGTCCAATCAATCATTTTATCACCGCCACCAATAAGGTCCGTGAGTGTTTTATCACCTTTCTTAAGAGGAACATTGCCAACCGCATTAAGGACATACGAGGCCAAGTCTGGATTGATATTACGTTGTTGATCCTTAACAAATTTGGTCAACTCAACAGATTGCAAGTAGCTATCCAAGACCGCTTTTTGATTACCGCTCTTGAACCACTGGTGCAGGTTTTTTGCCAATTCGACCTGCGGCCTGGTCGCCTTTTCCCAATTCTGAGCAGTCACGGGTTGGTTAAATAGCGACAACAGAAGAATCGCTAGGACGACCGGCTTCAAATTGACTTCCATATTGCATCCTCTCAAGCTTTGGTGGAGATCAGATTAGTAACAACATTATACTACCAAACAACGACAGTCGAGGAATTTCCGTCCAATTCCTAGGCATTGTTGCGCTAAGCGAAATGCAAATGGTTCCCCGATAAGGCAGCAATTACTTCCTCAACAACATCCACCCGTATATGACCATCACAGTTAGGTGGAGTCAAAGACAAAAGAGTTAACGAGTTATTCATCACACCGTCTCGGTAATAATGCGAACTGCCTTTTTCGATCAAATCACCAATACCAAGCCCCACGCCACAGCCTTCTCGACTCAACACTCCATTCAAGACAGACGCCGCCTGAGTTCGATCAATATTCACTATCACCGTTTGCCCATGAACAGCCAGTAACGCGCCGAGATGCTCACACATTTGCTCGTTGCGAGTCAGTTTTTTGTCCCCCAGATGGACGCTTGTTGCTTTGCCGTCGAGCAGACCAATGTTACCATAGCCAAATAAAATCGGGGCCCTCGCAAAACCAAGTTTATCAACGATCGATTTGGGATAAAGATCATCATGCGGGCCGAGAACCCAAACGCCAACACCGATCCATTGTTCACTAGCAATAGCAAGCGCCACTCCACGTTTCAATAACACTTGAATCTGCGTGGCATCAAATCCCTGTTGGGGCAGCGACTCAATTAACGACGCACAATCGTTGCTCAATAACCGATCAATTCCCTCCCCAGTATCGTTAAACTCGTGGACAAATGCAGCCCATTGATCATCCGACAAGACCGCCGCAGAATCTTGAACTGACAACCGGTATCGCAACATTAACACAGACTGAGTTGAAGGAGAAATATTCACGCTATATCCTATCCGCCGCCGGTATTTGCCAAAGCAAGCGGCAACACTTCGCCGCTGCCATTTAATCGTAATAGATACGAAGCAACGGTTAAAGTCCATGCAGAGTTCACCGTATCATCAACTAACAGAACCGGTCCACTGGGCATATCTGCATCCACCGCAAACACACCGTCTAAATTGTGACAACAATGAAAACGGTTGACCTGTTCTCGCTGGGGCGCATTATCCAACAATTTCTTGATAACCGGGGAAAACACCAAACCCAATCTATCCGCGAGTCGTTTTGCGAAATCAGCAACAAGCGTCGGCGCCCGCAAACTCGGAATACAAGTGACCCATTGAGGCGGTGACGCTGACAAATCCCATCGTTGTTCTATCATATCAGCAACCGCCTCCACCAATTCTTGGCAATAATGGCCCGCCTCAAACCCTTCTTTGACTTTGCGCCCCCAAGCGGCGTCAGCCCAACGGCTTAATACTCGCCCCTCACTCCCTCGCAACCCTGTGGGAATATTGTATGTAATATCATATATTACAAACGCGTTGGGTGCGGCCTGCTTCTTCAATTCCAACGGCATTTCCGCCCGTCGCAAGAATAGCATCGCGTCCCTAATCGCCTGTGAATCCGGTGACACATTCACGACTGAGTGCCCTAAGCAATTGGAGCATTTCCCGCAATCCGCGGTACTTTGATCGTCAAGTGCGTTCCTCAAATACTTCATCAGGCACTGATCCGTCACTACGTATTCACAGACCTCATCCCATTCCTCTTCACGCTGGTGCGTCAAAAACTTAAGTCGCTCTTGGTCAAGCTCAAAGGGTACGGGTGTCCTAAACCATTTTGTACCTCGTTTGACGACGGGTGATGGGGTTTCTACACTAAGGAACTTCAACAATTGCGCCAAACGAGTGTAGCTAAGATTGAAGTATCCTTCTAAGTCACGAATAGAATATCCGTCGCCACGAGACAGTTGTTGCAACAACCGTGTTACCACCTCGTTATTTGGAAATGCCTCTCGGCGAAAATATTCGTGTATTTCAGAGTCTTCGTTCCCGCGCAGTAAAACGCCTACCGCACTGTCAATCCCTCTACCTGCTCTTCCTACTTGTTGGTAATAGCCCACGATGGATGCCGGCGACTGATAGTGGACTACGAAAGACAAATCTGGCTTATCGTAGCCCATTCCCAATGCGATCGTGGCTACCAACACTTTCACGTGGTTATTCAACAATAACATTTCTAAATGTTCACGACATGAGTTGGACTCAGGAAAACCTGATAACGATACACCGCTGTAATAAGGCTTGGCATCAATCCCATTATTACAAAGCCACACTGAAACCTGGTCGGCTGAACGTTTTGTCAGGGTATAAACAATTCCTGTGCCTTGTTGCGATTGTACAAACTGCGCTAGCCACGCGAGTCGCGTAGCCTGATCCGGCACGTCGAGTGTCTCAAGTGCTAACGACTCTCGCATCAACTCACCCCGTTGCACCCCCATTTCACCAAGTTGGCTCTGCACGTCCTCGACGACGCGGTTGTTAGCTGTTGCGGTCGTACCCAGCACTGGTGTATTTTGCGGAAGCATCTTTAGTACATTTACTAACCGCCGATAATCTGGGCGAAAATCATGCCCCCAATCAGAGATACAGTGCGCTTCATCAATCACCAACAACCCTAAACCGCTAGCGATTGAATTCAACACTTGTTCCCGAAATTGATCATTTGCGAGTCGTTCCGGAGATATTAAGATTACGTCATATTGATCCCTTCCAATGCATTCAATAATCTCGCCCCACTGCTCTCGATTGGTACTGTCAATGGAAATAGCTCGTAGGCTCAAACGCCGAGCAGCATCAATTTGGTTGCGCATCAACGCAAGTAAGGGCGAAACAATTACAGTAGGTCCTGAACCGGAATCTCTCAAAAGCCGCGTGGCTACGAAATAAACAGCGCTTTTGCCCCACCCGGTTCGCTGCACCACTAGCAACTTTTCGCGTTTGTTTACTACGCGATCAATGGCTTCCCACTGGCCATCGCGAAATTTTGCGGTCTCATCCCCTAACGCTTCCCGCAAGCAATCTAGTGCCTTATCTCGATCCATGGTGTCCTCCGTACTAGGCGTTTTTGCCAGCAAAATGCCTCTTAGTAGACATAAAACCCCTACCTTCTCTAATTTTACCAATTTTTGTGATTCGTTTACAGTGTCCGACAACGGCGTTGTAATTTTGTCTTGTCGCTGCACTGACACATTGCTAGGATATCCATATATGAGATTAATATAGCTACCCGTTGGATTTGTGGTTGTTTCTACACGATGTCACCACAGCATTTACCCTCCCCTGCCCCACCAACAACCGAGATTAAACTGACATGTCGCGCAAACCTAATATTTCTCTTGTTATTACAATTTCAACGCTATTCTTAATTTCGGTTCACCCCTCCGTGGTACGAGCGCAAGGACGCGAGCTAACTGCGGAACGGATTGCCGAACGGATTGCTCCCGCTGTCGTCGAGATTCTGGTGGATGGAAGGATGAGCGGCTCTGGGGCAATCATTTCGCAAACAGGGATCGTTGCTACGGCCGCACATGTCATGCCCAATCAAGATGCTACAATCGAAGTCCTGATGTTCGACAATAAACGCATCCCCGTCAGCGTTCATGCCAAAGACGCCGGACACGATGTCTTATTGCTAAAGATGCAATCGCGCACCGAAGGGTACCCTCACCTCTTGCCCGCCAAACGCCCATTAACAACGGGTAGCCGCGTCTACATGAGTGGCACCCCATTATTTCGACATCGCCTACTCTTCAGTGGGATTGTAGCCAAAGCGAAACCATCAGCAGAGTTTCTTAACCCTCATTACATTCAAATATTTTACATCCAGTCCGCTTCACCTCACGGAACCTCCGGCGCCGTATGGGTCAATGGCTGGGGTCAATACACTGGAATACAATCCTCTATGCTGTGGACCAACAAAGCACCCCAAGGTGTTGCCTTTGCCGCGCCGTATTCTGCAATCAAAGATTTACTGGGCGATCCTCGCCTAGTGCAAACTGCCACCGCGGGGTTCGCCGTCGAAGAATTGTCTGAGCAAACGCCGGAATTTCTGAAAAATGTTCCACATGACATACGCGGCGTCGTTATCAAAGTCATATTGAAAGCATCACCGCTCGAGACGGCCAAGGTTACCAAAGATACACTCTTGACGCACATCGATGGCACGGTCATCGAAACCCGCGACGCTTTTGTTGAAAATATCCGCAGTCACAAACCAGGTGATCTTATTCAAACCACACTCCGCAATGCCGACGGGAACAACAAACGCGTCATTGAAATCAAACTCGGTAAATTGCAATAGCTTCGCAGTCGCCCATCTTATTTGACGATCGGTAGACAAAAGCCCTACTGCCGCGCCGCCGTTACCAGCCTAGCGGGCAGCAGGCTATTGACACCAATCTAAACTTCTAGGATTTCAAATCCCTTGCGGCGTTCACGACTCGTAAACGAGTTGGCCTGCTCGTCCCCTACAACTTGCTCCGTCTTAGGGTTCCAGCGAATTTTGCGACCTAGTCTTGCCGCGAGTGTACTGAGGTGACAAACTGCCATCGCTTGTAGGTGACTAAACGGATCGGAGACCGTCAACCCGCCTTCACGGACGCACCGATAAAAGTTATTCTTATGCGGTTCAAAAGGCTTGCCTTTATATAGCGCGACAACATCCTCATCGGAGTAAAGATCTTTGTCCCAGTTCTCTTCAATTGGCACTCCCGTAATCTTACCTCGATTAACAAATATCTTGCCCTTACTACCCTCAAACGTAATTCCATTATCGCCGTGACTTGTGACGTCCATCACGACGCCATCGGCAAATTTATGCAATACGGAGAATACGTGCGACGAGTTATAGGCGTCATCGACCACCGCGTGACCATCCTTGTAATCAACCGGATGCTGGCAGTTTGTGCCGTCGACTTCAACTGGTCCGTCACCGGCAGCGTTACGATCTAAGGCCCACATAGCGATATCGACATGATGAGCGCCCCAATCCGTAAATTTACCTCCGGAGTATTCATACCACCAACGAAATTCGTAATGACAGCGGCGCGTCCGATATTCGTTGACAGGAGCTTGTCCTTGCCACATATCCCAGTTCAGTGTTTTAGGAATTTCTGCAACCGGAAAAGGGCCACCCGTCGGTGATCCGTTAATCCCAACCGTTACACGTTTGATGTCGCCCAGTAATCCTTTTTGTACCATATTAACGGCGCGTAAGAATCGACCTCGGGAACTACGTTGTTGTGTTCCGACCAAAAAAGCTTGCTTAGGGTGTTTTTTGCAGGCATTTCGGATAAGCCGATTTTCTTCCAACGTCAGCGTGAGTGGCTTTTGGCAAAACACATGTTTCCCGGCTTCTAATGCCTCAACGGCAATTTTAATATGCCAGTGGTCAGGCGTGACGATACTCACGACGTCAATGTCCTTTCGATCGAGGACTCGCCGGTAATCACCATAGTGATCGGATTTGCCTCGCCCGATATTGCCGTCATTCTTTGCCCGTAATGCATGGGCTTCATCAACATCACACACTGCAACTATGTTCCCAAAATTTGCATGCTGGCGAGCATCACCAGAGCCCATACTGCCAACACCGATGCAACCGATATTGGGTCGATCGTTTTGGCTAATATTAGCGAATGCTAACTCCTGCCAACCAAAATATGGCACAGCCGAGACAGCTCCCATGGCGCCACCGATAAACCGCCTACGGTCAACCTCAATGTTGCCAACGTGACTACCAATATTGCCGTTCTTATCTGTAATTTTTTTCATCCCACTCCCACCGTTTAATACTTCGCATCTCGAATAAATACAATCTTATCGCCAACAGTTCGATTGCTTACCTATTGACTGCTTTTGCTTCTTTTAGTTTTTCAACATCTTCAGGTAAACTGTTAGGATCTGGAAACCCTAACTCACCTTCCGCGTAAGGGTCATTGGGGAGATTCATCAATCCAGGCTCTGAAGCTCCGCCGCCTCCGGCACCGCCACCGCCACCGCCTCTCCCACTTTGACGACGGACCGCCATCATCGCAGTCATCGCCTTAACAAATTCATCTTTAGAAATAGCGCCGTCCTTATCTTCATCCATTTCCGCGACCCGCGATTGCATGCGTTCACTGATTTCAGAACCCGAAAGCAAACCATCCATATCCTCGTCCCTATCCGCAAAAATTTGTGCCGGATCAAAACTGCGACGACCGTCCCCTTGTTGAGCACCACCGCCGCCCCCCATACTTTCCATTTGTGGTCGTCCACCTCGAGATTGACCGCCGCTTGTTTCTTCGTCGGTGCCACCCACTTGCTGGCCCCCAGGCATTTCGTTCCAGGCGTATAACTCATCGCGACTGACGGAAGTAATCACCTCCAGATGTTTATCTCCGCTGGTGTCTCGACGGACATCAATGTTTACGAAAAACGTACGGACCCCACTGGAAGTCTGGTAGATCTGTTCAAATTCCGACGATTGCAAATCATCAACCGTATATCCGTGATCTATCATCCAGTCTTTTACTCCGCCGCCACTTCGAATCGTCTCAACGAGAGCCAAATCAACATCAGTTGCATCAATTGTCCTAGGCGTATTTACGAATGTCACTGCGGCGACAAGTTGTTCGTAGTCAGACTCCCACTGGCTACGTACCCAATAGTCATTTGCCCCAACCAGAACCGCTACCCCTAAAACAAAATAAATAATAATCCGATCTAGGGTCCAAAAACCTTTTTTTCTGTCACCAGCGGGGGTCGCCTCGTTTTGGTTATTATTTCGATCGGTCATTTGTCGCCTATCCTAAATCAATATTAGCATGTTGTTAATGGAACATTTTTCCGAATAACGCGCTACGTCTAATTGTCAACCTGAGGCTGCCCGTTTTGCAACTCAGGCCTTTCCGTGTCACCGCCGCCACGTTGACCGCCGCCACGTTGACCGCCCCCACCACTTTGACGACGGGCCGCCATCATCGCAGTCATCGCCTTAACAAATTCATCTTTAGAAATAGCGCCGTCCTTATCTTCATCCATTTCCGCGACCCGCGATTGCATGCGTTCACTGATTTCAGAACCCGAAAGCAAACCATCCAT
>JABJJO010000086.1 GCA_018660825.1 Planctomycetaceae bacterium
TTCGAGCAATGCTTTGCGTTCCTTCATTTCGGTTTCGGTCGTTGCCCCACAGTTAATTTGAGCCACACCGCCAGCGAGTTTCGCTAACCGTTCTTGAAGCTTTTCGCGATCATATTCACTATCGGTAACAGCAATTTCACTGCGTATTTGATCCACACGACCCGTAATGTCCACTTTAGCGCCCGCTCCACCAACCATCACTGTCGTTTCCGAGGTGATTTTGATTTTTTTAGCGGTTCCTAAGTCAGCAATTTTTACACTTTCTAGTTCAATTCCCAAATCTTTGAAGATTGGAGTGGCCCCGGTTAACACTGCAATATCGCCCATGATCGCTTTACGGCGGTCACCATAACCTGGAGCTTTAACAGCACAGACATTCAAGATGCCGCGCATTTTGTTAACTACGAGGGTCGCTAGTGCTTCGCCTTCGATATCTTCGGCGATAATCAGTAATGATTTTTTCGATTGACTGACTGCTTCAAGCAGTGGAATCATCTTTTTGTTTGACGATATTTTTTCTTCAAACAACAGGATCAGACAATTTTCAAGCTCAACAATCACTTCACTTTCATTGGTCACGAAGTGGGGAGAAAGGAAGCCACGATCGAATTGCATGCCTTCAACAACATCAACGACTGTTTCGTTTCCACGACCTTCTTCAACGGTGATAACACCGTTTTTTCCAACTTTGATAAAAGCGTCTGCTAGCACTTTACCAATAGCAGCGTCATTATTGCCGGCAATTGCAGCAACCTGTTGGATTTCCTTTTTGCTTTTTGGGTCAATCGGCGTAGCTAACTTCGTAATACTATCGCACGACGCACTAACCGCTTTGGCCATTCCCCGCGACAAAGCCATGGGATCAGCACCAGCCGCAATCATTTTCAAACCTTCACGAAAAATCGCTTCGGCTAAAACGGTAGCTGTGGTTGTTCCGTCACCAGCAACGTCATTCGTCTTGCTAGCAGCTTCTTTTACCATCTGGCTGCCAAGGTTTTCAAAGACATTGTCTAATTCAATGTCTTCGGCAACCGTCACGCCGTCTTTGGTTACTTTGGGGGATCCCCAACCTTTGTCTAAAACTGCATTTCGTCCGCGAGGACCTAATGTGCTGCGTACAGCTCGTGCTAGTTTGCTGACGCCAGTTAACAGGGATTGTCTTGCCCTATCATCAAAAACCATTTGTTTTGCCACGTCCGGATTCTCCTTCGCGAGTTGTCCAAATCGCCTATTTTATTTCAACCCCAATCTCTGATGAAGTGAACCATCGAATTGGGTATTTTACGATCTCTATGAATTGGTAATTCTTATAAAGCAACGCAATACGCGTGCCAAACCTTCGAAAATAAACCACAAACCAAGAATACACAAGGACGTCTAGCGGCATTTACATCTTTATTATTCCCCCGCTAGCGGCTGCATGCTTGCCAAGTGATGCCAATTTGGCAGTACCACAATATCCGTCACTCGTTTGGTGCCATTTTGACAGGAATTATAATTTTCAACGCTGAAGAATTACCGCAGCATAGCCAATTTCCAAATTCCCGTTAATTCGCGTAAATTTGTAGTTGGAATTGAAACAGCGCGAGGATTAGCAAGGTGTAAAGTCATCTTCTGCCGTGTAGGCCAATGCAAATTGAGCAAGCAATTCAGCGGCATTGTCTAAATCGTCCAGTGCTATCGTCTCAACCGCACTGTGCATATATCGATTCGCAATACTGACCAATCCAGTGGCCACTCCCGCTCGATTCAACTGCAACGCATTGGCATCATTTGATGCACCGCGACCAAGCGCTGCGAGTTGTGAAGGAATTTGGTGTGATGCGGAAATATCACGCAGTCGCTGCACAACGCCTGGATTCATATTAGGGCCACGAAACAACACCGGTCCCTGCCCTAATTGAATATCGCCCAGTTGTTTCATGTCGATTGTCGGGCAATCCGTCGCATGGGTCACATCAACAGCAATGGCCGTATGTGGGTCAACTCCAAAGGCACTCGTGCGAGCCCCGCGGAGGCCAATCTCTTCTTGCACTGTCGATACCGCGTACAATCCGCAATCAGGATTCACCAACTTAGCTCGCCGCAACGCTTCGATCACAACCCAAGTACCCGTTCGGTTATCCATGGCCGGACCATTAATCAAGCCATTGCGCAGCGATTGCATGCCGAGCTTAAGTGTAATCGGGTCACCAATCTCAACAACGCTCTGAGCATCTTCTTTACTGTTAGCGCCGATATCCAACCACATCTCAGTAAGTTTCACGACTTCCGTGCGCTCCTTCTCCGTCAGCAAGTGAATCGGCTTGCGGGAAACCACTGCAGGCACTTCGCCGCTGTCTGTCCAAATCACCAGACGTTGACCAATCAATTGTTGAGGGTCCCAACCGCCGATGGTCTGAGCATAAACGAATCCGTCATCATCAACATGACTTACCAGCATTCCGATTTGGTCACAGTGTCCCGCAAACATCAATCGCGTTGCATTGTCGGTGTTGATCGCACAAATCACGTTCCCATGAATATCCGTCCGCACATCATCAGCAAACGACTCGGCATATTCACGCACCAAACGCTGCACGGGTTCTTCAAAACCTGAGGGTCCCGGCGTTTGCAGTAAGCATTTTAAGAATTCTTGGGCCTGTGGTTCCATCGTGATTCTTTCCTCGACTTCTTATATAAGGTCAATGTCTGTTGCAACTATTATGTTTATTACTTCTTGTGCACCGAGTTCTTCTCATATCACCGACATGTGACGCATCTAACAATCAGGCTCGTCTTGACCATTGTTTAGACGAACCCTAGTATGAGTTCTGCTAATTTCCTGAGGTGCCTGTTCATATTTACAGTCTTCGTACGCGTGTAGTTTAACGCATCTGACGCTCGACGACTATCAAGCAGTCCCTCAGAACGGCTCGAGAATTCTCACAAAATCCCAACCATTGCATGTGGCACGCACCAGTCAATAATGCCGAACACTGTAATGGGTAGCTACAATAGCTTCAAACAAATTTGGGGCGCCAAACCCGCGAACCTCCATACGAATAGATATCAATTCAAGTTACAAAACTCCCATGGAAAAGACAAAAATTGCAATCATCGGTTTAGGAACTGTCGGTACCGGCGTAGCCAAGCTATTACTGGATCACGGTGATCGTACAGCTCGTCACGCCGGCCGTATCCCTTGGCTTGAAAAAATCATCGTCCGTGACCTCAAAAAGCCACGTAACGCTCAAATACCCGCAGGCGTATTAAGCGACAATCTCGAGGACATTATTAACAACCCCGAAATCAAAGTAGTCGCGCAGTTGATCGGTGGCACAGAACCTGCGAAAACAATCATGCTACAAATGCTTGAGGCGGGCAAAGATGTTGTCACCGCAAACAAAGCCTTGCTAGCGGAACATGGTGCTGAACTATTCGACCGCGCCCGTGAACTCAATCGCTGCATTGCCTTCGAAGCTTCGGTCGCCGGTGGCATTCCCATTGTCACCAACATTGGACAATGCCTCACCGGGAATCAAATCACATCGCTCAAAGGTATCCTCAACGGCACCTGCAACTACATCATCACCCAAATGCAACAACACGGTACGGATTATCAGCGTGCCGTCAAGCAAGCCCAGCAATTAGGGTATGCCGAAGCAGATCCCAAGTTAGACGTCGACGGCAGTGACACTGCGCAAAAACTGGCGATCCTGAGCCATCTTGCATTTGGTGTTCGCGTACATTGGCAAGACATTCCACTACAGGGCATCGAGTCGCTGCAACTACGCGATATTCAAAATGCAGACCGCTGTGGATACCGCATCAAGCTACTAGCCGAATCAAAACTCAATGGCAGCGCTGTCGAAATGAATATTGCTCCGACGCTTGTTCGCAAAGGGAATCCATTAGCCGAAGTCGAAGATGCATTTAACGCCATTCGTGTACGGGGTGACGCGGTCGGCCCCGTCTTTTTCCATGGCCAAGGTGCGGGGCAAATGCCAACCGCCTCTGCCGTCGTAGCCGATATCATCGACACCGTCGTCGGGCGAACTCGATTGACATTTGGCAACCTCGAACTCTGGTCCGACACACAATCACCACGACAAATGGCACCTGCAGACGCCGCCGTCAATAAGTATTATATTCGTCTCCAAGTCAACGACGACCCAGGGGTAATGGCTAGCCTGACAACTATCATTGGTCGCCATGGTGTATCAATCGCATCGATCAACCAACAACAGACACAATCTGATGATCCAGATAACACAGTTCAGTTGGTCATCATGAGTCATGCGACTACCGCCGGAGCTATTCAAGCGGCAGCCGACGAACTCGAAACCTCAGCAAACATCAAGGGAAGTCCCGTCGTGATGCGAATCATGAATTCATAGCCTAACGCCATGACCGCTGCCACTGTAGTACTTAAACTGCAAAACACGAGCACCTTAACGCACTAACACCTGCACCAACACGAACGATTAACCAAACAATAGAAAATTCACGCTATGAAATACGTTATTATCATCCCGGATGGATGTGCAGATACTCCCCAAGAAAGTCTCGGCGGGCAAACCCCACTGCAAGCTGCCCACACCCCACACATGGATGCGATTGCCCAGAAGGGTATTGTCGGAGCGGCGAATCATGTTCCGCCTCATCTTCCAGCGGGATCGGCCGTCGCAAACATGAGTCTTTTAGGATTTGACCCTAACGAGTATTTCTCGGGGCGCGCGCCTCTGGAAGCAGCGGCACAGAACATCGAATTAGGACCACACGATTGGGCGATACGCTGCAATTTGGTAACGATTGAAGACCAGATCATGCGTGACTTCACAGCGAATCATATTTCAGACAGCGAAGCGGCTGAACTACTGGAGTCGCTACAAACAGAACTAGACCGCGGCGACCTCGAGTTTGTTACTGGGGTCAGTTATCGCAACTTATTACTCTACCGTGCTAGTGACGACAAAGCTCCGTTTAGCCAGGACACGCGGTCGACACCGCCACATGACTTAACAGATGACACCGTCGTGAATGATTTCCCGCGTGGTCTTGGTTGTGACCTATTGAGTGATCTCATGAATCTTAGCGTTCAGGTTTTTAAAGACCATCGGGTCAATCAAAAACGAATAGCCGAGGGTAAACTACCGGCAACAAACATTTGGTTATGGGGCTTAGGAAAGACCCCTGCTCTACCTCGCTTCACGGATATTTACGCGAAACAAGGGCGAATGATAACGGCAGTCGATCTGCTACGAGGAATCGCAGCGCTGTTAGATTGGCCGCGTATCGAAGTTACCGGTGCAACAGGCTATACCGACACGGATTATGCGGCTAAAGGTACGGCTGCAATTCGAGCAATCGCCGAGCCTGACGTAGATTTAGTTTGCGTGCATGTCGAAGCGCCGGATGAAGCCTCCCACGAAGGCGACGTTCAAGCGAAGATCAAAGCGCTCGAGGAAATCGACTTGCATATCGTCGGCCCTATCCACGCGGCACTTAAACAACAAGGGGATTACCGCATCCTAGTATCGCCAGACCATCCGACACCGGTGCAAACCAAAACGCATAGTCATGGCATTGTTCCGTTTACCATTGCCGGCACGGGCATCACAGCGGACACTCAAACTAGCTACGACGAGATACAAGCGGAAGCATCCGATCACCAGTTTCCTCAAGGTTTTGAGGTAATGAAGACATTTATAGATGTATAGCCCAAGTTAACAGCAACACTTAGCAACCTAAAACATACCAACTACACACCCTTACGAATCTATTCCACATGTCGATTATCGTTCAAAAATTCGGTGGCACTAGCGTCGCCACTACCGAAAAAATTATGGCCGCTGCGCAAACTGCCGTTCGCGCTCAACAACAGGGTCACCAAGTTGTCATGGTCGTCAGCGCGATGGGGAAAAACACCGATACGCTAACTGCGCTCGCTGGCGAAATCATGCAACAACCTCCGGCCCGCGAAATGGATATGCTGTTGTCCACGGGTGAGCAAGTCAGTGTTGCTTTAATGGCAATGGCGATTACGTCACTAGGGCACAAAGCAATCAGCTTAACGGGTGCTCAAATTGGCATTAAAACTGACAATGTATTTGGAAAAGCGCGGATCATTTCAATCTCGACCGACCGCATGCAAAAGTTGTTGGATGACGGCAATGTTGTCATCGCCGCTGGATTCCAAGGCATCGACGATGATTTCAATATCACAACCTTGGGCCGCGGCGGAAGTGATACGACTGCCGTCGCATTAGCGGCGGTACTTGGCGCTGAGTGTGAAATTTACACGGATGTCGACGGTGTTTATTCAGCCGATCCACGGATCGTCAGTGACGCGCGCTGGCTGTCGCATACGAGTTACGACGAGATGCTCGAACTCGCCAGTATGGGTGCTGGTGTGATGCATAGCCGTTCGATTGAATTTGCCAAGAAATTCTCCGTGCCAATTCATGTTCGTAGTAGCAGCAGCGAATCAACCGGTACAATTATTTCCAACATTTCCGAAGATCCGAACCGCGCGGTTAGTGGTACAGCGGTTACTTTTAATGAAGCGCTAATTACTTTAAGCGGAGTGCCAGATCAACCAGGTTCCACCAATACTATTTTTTCGTCCCTTGCCAAAGCTAACATTACCGTCGACATGATCGTTCAAGACGCGGGGAAACTGGGGAAATCCAACATCTCCTTTACTGTGCCATCGGGTGATTTACAATCGACCCTCAAATTGATTCAACCGGCTTTAGATACATTACCGGTGGAGCGTGTCACCCATCGTGACGACGTTTCGAAAATCTCTGTCGTCGGTATGGGAATGGCAGTACAGTCCGGCGTTTCTAATCGCATGTTTCGCTGTTTAGCAGACCAGCACGTCAACATTTTCATGATCTCGACCAGTCAAATCAAAATTTCAGCCTTGGTAGCTCGTGAACAGGCAGAACTAGCTATCCATACAGTGCATACCAAATTTGAATTGAAGCAAGCTTCACGACCGAACAGTCAGGCTGAGTCGCCAGCGATTACTCCCATTGCCGATTCCGCAGAGGCGGCAAATCGTTTACACGACATGGAAGAGTTATCAATTACGGATATTGGATTAGACGAATCCCAGGCGAGTCTATCCATCAAAGGCATTCCCGACACTCCCGGTGTCGCGGCAACGATCTTTGACGCAACTGCTGCAGCGGGGATTATTGTAGACATGATTATCCAGAGCTATCTGGACCAAGATAACATTGCCAGTATTTCGTTGACCGTACCTCGCCGAGATGTGGAAAAGACAGTTACCGTCCTACAGCAGTTAGCGGGTGATTTCCAGGGAGAACAGGAAATAGTGAGCAATCCAGCAATAGCAATTGTATCGGTTAGTGGTATCGGGATGCGCAGTCATACGGGAGTAGCTTTGCGGATGTTCAAAGCATTATCCGACGCCAAAATCAACATTGAGATGATGAACACGAGTGAAATGCGAGTGAGCATTGTAGTGGACAGCGAACACGCGCAGCAGGCGGAGTTGGTGTTAACTCAAGTGTTTGCGGACGTGCATCATTAAGCTTCCGCGATGGCGTCTTCGAGCACTTTTTCTTCAACATAGATACACAATGGTGGATCGCAACTGACCGCGACCGCAATTGCATCGGAGGGGCGCGAGTCTACTTCGACAATTTCTCCATCTTTTCGCATCCGCAATCGAGCGTAGAACGTGTGTCCTTCAACATCACTAATGAGAACGCTATCGAGCTCAGCGCCGAGTGCATCAACGACGACGCAGATCAGGTCGTGCGTAAGCGGGCGCGATGTTTTATAGTTCTTCACACGGCGATCGATACTAGACGCTTCGGCGATCCCGATCACGATTGGAAATGTTCGCTCGCCGCCGACTTCCTTCAGATAGATCACCTGATGATCGTTGATATCGCTAATAATAATCCGCGATAATTTCATTTCCACAGGCATAGGCCGCATCCCTCTCAGGTCGATTCTTGGTGTCGTATGTGTCGCTAGTATTATATGGGATTCCCCACAATTAAGTAGGGGCAACATCTTCCGCAGGAGGAGGATGAACCCAAGAAAAAGGTTTATCCGACAATAACAACTGGTGTGAACTACACAATCGTCCCCAGACCGCAAGTCATTTTCTGGCTATGCCTAAGAGCGGTAGCAACAAGATCGATGCTACGCCTGCAGTGCCTCGAGGGATTTGCGTACCGCGGCGAGTTCTTCCTCAAGCTGCACTAATCCAGCCCGTTCGCGTTCGACGATTTCCGCCGGCGCTCGAGCTGTAAATTGCTCGTTCGCCAATTTCTTTTGGCGACCTTGAATCTGACCCAATAATTTCTGCTCCAACGCCGTGTTACGCTCGATCTCAGCATCCACGTCAATGAAATCTTTCAAGTCAACAAAGACTTCCATTTCGCCCACTCGAACACTAGCACTGTTCTCTGGAGTCTCAACTGACTCGCCCCAAGCGACACATCGAGCGTTGGCCATCGATTCAAAATACCCTTCCAGCGGACGTAACAACTGCTCATCAGCAGCAGAACAATGAATCGAAAATTCGATCTCATCACGCGGTGCTATATTCTGACGACTGCGGATTTCACGAACCGCCCGTAATACTTCCTGAAATTGTGAAAACTGCTGCTCGATTTCAACATGGATCCGCGCACCATCGGCAACCGGCCACTGGGCCAGCATAATCGACTCAGTCGCAACCGCTAACTCACTCAATCCACGCTCCGGAGCAATCTGTGACAACAAACCCCACACCTCCTCGGTCACAAAGGGAATAATCGGGTGCAACAACCGCAACAACTGATCCAGCGTATACGCCGTTACTCGCTGGGCAACCGCACGCGAACTATCGTCCTGCATTCGGCTCTTCGTCATCTCAATATAAAAACTACAAAACTCATCCCAAGCAAAATCGTAAAGCACCCGCGTCGCTTCCGCAAAGCCGTAGTGTTCTAGCTTCTCGGTCACTTGCTGAGTCACGCTTGCCAGCCTGCTCAGAATCCAGCGGTCTTCAAACGCTAGATCTTCCTCAGCAACCTCGGCCGCTTCATAGCCACTAAGATTCATCAACGTGAACCTCGAAGCATTCCACAGCTTCGTACAAAAATTCCTCGAAATCTCGAACCGCTCACTCAACACAGCCCCGCGAGGCAACGCCAAGTCTTCGTCATTGCGTGCCCATTGCGTATGAAACTCTTCAGCACACTGTGGACATTTAACGCGCGGCAACTCACGATTCTTCTTCGTCTGCTCAATGGAACTTGCACAATGTGGACACTCGAATTGCACCGGCATCCGTACATCCTGAGTCTCCGTCGTTAAATAGGCTAAGCCAAAACGCAAAGCGTCCGCACCAAACTTCTCAATCACGTCTAACGGATCAACTCCGTTCCCCTTGCTCTTGGACATTGTCTCGCCATATCCATCCAAAATCTTCGGGTGGATAAACACTTCACTGAAAGGGACTTCGCCCAAGTTATTTAGCCCCATCAACACCATCCGCGCAACCCACAGCGTGATAATATCGCGACTCGTAATTAACGTCGTCGAAGGATAAAACTTGGCTAGCTCTGGTGTTTCATCTGGCCAAGACAAGGTGCTATGCGGCCACAAGGCGGAACTAAACCATGTATCTAAAACATCCTCTTCTCGTTGATAACCCAATGCTTCGAACTCCGCTTCCAACGAACTGTCTTCCACTTCGATCCCCACATGAATAACGGCAAAGTGAGTTTCCGCTTGGGTGGCGTCAGTACGAGTCGCTTCGTTTTGAACCGCTGTAAACTCGACCTGGTACGCCACACCACCCGCCTGAATCTGAACATGCCCATTAAGGGTTTCTTGTTGTTGCTGTAAATCTTCTTCCGTTTCACAATGTCTCGACCAAATCGGAATTTGATGACCCCACCATAATTGCCTACTCACAGGCCAATCTCGCTTTTCACCTAACCAATCCAAATATCCGCGGCGGTATCGTTTAGGAAAGATCTGCACTTGGTCACCCGTAACGGCGTCCATCGCAGATTGTGCTAGCACATCCATTTTCACAAACCATTGATCCGCCAGACACGGTTCAATCGGAGTCTTACTGCGATCCGAGTGTGCCAAGTCAATTTCGCGATCTTCGATCTCACCCATTAGCCCCAGAGCCTCTAAGTCCGCAACGATATTTTTGCGAGCTTCGCTCATCGTTTGACCTTGATACGTTCCTGCGTTTGCGTTGAGCGTACCATCGGGACATAAGACATTAATCATCGGCAACGATTGTCGCTGACCAACTTCATAGTCATTGGGGTCGTGTGCTGGCGTGATCTTAACGCAACCGCTACCCAATTCAGGTTTAGCCCAGACGTCCACCACCAACGGAATCTCGCGATCCATTAACGGTAACTGTAACATTCGCCCCGCTACAGCCATATCTCGCAATTGTTCCAATGCCGGCAGCACATCGACTTGGCGTTCCCGTAACCGATCTAACTCAGTTTGCAATTCAGTGGGATCCGCATCTGCCGCCTCACTAATCTTTGATTCTAAATTCGCGATGAGTTTTTCAAACGCTTTGGCCGGATCCGGATGTACAGCAACAGCGGTATCGCCCAACATCGTTTCTGGCCGAGTCGTGGCAATCGTAACATGGGTTGGCTCACCCAGTTGAGGATCGATGACCGCATAACGAAAATGCCAGAAATGACCCTCGACGACTTCATGAAACACTTCGTCATCGCTAACCGCCGTTTGCAAAAATGTGTCCCAGTTTACTAACCGCTTGCCACGATAAATATAGGATTTCTTAAACAAGTCAAAAAACGTGTGTCGCACCGCGCGGGCACAAATAGCGTCCAACGTAAAGCGAGTTCGATCCCAGTCACAGCTCGATCCAAGTTGCTTGAGCTGTGAAATGATTCGTTTCTCGTACTGCCCCTTCCACTCCCAGATTCGTTCGACTAACGCTTCCCGCCCTAAATCGTGCCGCGACAACCCTTCTTCTTCGCGCAACCGCCGTTCGACAACAGCCTGAGTGGCAATCCCTGCATGATCCGTCCCCGGCATCCATAAAACTTCAAATCCTTGCATCCGCCGCATCCGCACAAGAATGTCTTGCAACGTTGAGTTCAATGCGTGCCCTAAATGTAAGGCACCCGTTACATTCGGCGGAGGAATCACAATCGAAAAAGCTGGCTTGTCCGACTCAGGGTCCGCATGGAAATAGCCGCTGTCGCTCCAGCGGTCAAAAGTCCGTTGACTCGCTTGTTTATGATCGAAGTTCTTAGGAAGTGACTCTGGGGTAAATTCAAAACTCATACGTTCAATTTTCTATGTATTTTCAGGTTAGCTTGAGTGGAATCTGGAGTTGATACGATGGGCTACTTATTGTTCATCCTTATACAATTTGTATTCGATGGCGTCTACTAATGCGATCCAACTTGCTTCGATAATATTTTCACTCACACCAACGGTTCCCCAGATATCATGCTCATCTTGGCAATCTATAAAAACCCGCGTCCGAGCCGCCGTGCCTGCTTCGGAATTAACCACACGAACTTTATAGTCGACCAACCGCATCGCTTCCAACGTTGGATAGGTGTCTTGCAAAGCTTTACGCATCGCAGCGTCTAAAGCGTTCACTGGGCCATCTCCCTCCGCAACTACATGCTGTGTCTCGCCCCCTACTCGCAATTTCACAGTGGCTTCATTCGTAACACTCTTTCCTTCTTGTGCCCCAACTTCAACATGGTACTTAACTCTTTCAAAATGCGCGTTGAATGTACCAGCACACCGCTGCATCAACAATGCGAATGATGCTTTGGCAGCTTCAAACTGATACCCTTCGTTCTCTAACTTAACGACTTCAGCCAAAATGTCCTGCATGACTTGATCGTCATCAGGCAAATCATATTCCGCCGTCAAGGCTTTCACATTACTACGCCCTGACAATTCGCTAATCAGAATCCGGCGTTCGTTGCCGACAACCGCTGGGTCAAGATGTTCGTATGAATTCACTGAGCGAGCAATCGCATGAGCGTGCATTCCACCTTTATGAGCAAATGCACTGCGACCTACAAACGGTTGCTCCCGCCGCAGTCTCATATTGGCGGTTTCATACACAAAGCGTGACAATTCCGTCAAACGCTCAAAGTTCGTGTTACCAATGACTTCGAACCCATCTTTTTTAAATGCCAAATTCGCAATGACACTGATCAAATCTGCGTTTCCACACCGTTCTCCAATGCCATTTATCGTGCCTTGGACCTGGACCGCTCCAGCGACTACTGCAGCAAGGGAGTTTGCGATGGCTACGTCACAGTCATTGTGGCAATGAATGCCTACGGGGACGGACCATTGAGAAAGCAATTCAATTGCCTGCGCGGTCATCGCGGTAATTTCCTCGGGCATCGACCCCCCATTGGTATCACACAACACGATTAAAGACGCACCCGCTTCAGCAGCTGCTTGAATCGTCTTGGCCGCGTACTGAGCATTCGCTTTTGTGCCGTCAAAGTAGTGCTCGGCATCATATATCACCTCCCGCCCCTCAGCGACTAGAAACGAAATGCTATCGCCGATCATTTCCAGATTCTCACCCAACTCCACTCGCAACACATCCGTGACGTGAAAATCCCATGTTTTGCCAACAATCGTACAGATCGGCGCTTGACTGTCGCGCAGTGCTAACATCCCTGGGTCTTCGGCCGCCGCAATCCCGCGACGACGAGTCATTCCAAACGCACAGACCTTTGCATGCAGTAACCCTAACTGTTGTACTTTTTGGAAAAACTGCTGATCCTTTTCATTAGACAACGGGTAACCGCCCTCGATGTAATCCACTCCAATTTCATCAAGTCGTTTGGCAATTTCGAGTTTGTCTTGCAGCGAAAGACTTACACCCTCACCTTGAGTCCCGTCGCGCAAAGTTGTGTCGTATATCTGAATCTGTTTTGTCATTTTTGCTCTCCACTTAGCGATTTCGCTCGTTACTATCGTCTTTGTTTTATAAACTACTTAACTAAAAAAACCCTGTGACCTCCTGTCGGTCTCAGGGCTTGCTAGTAAATTCAATTTCCTGTTAGCCCTACACCGTCGAAACCCTGCTCATAATAGCAGGACAAATAATGACGCCGACTACAATGGATGCATCGAATACGACACACCGCACGAGGTTGTTATCAACTCGCTGTGAAAGTACGATTTGTGGTTTGTTTGAATACATAGGCTCTTATTTTGGTGGGACATAGCTTCTTACCACCCTTAACAACTTCCACCATAGTTTGGTGACAATCGAGTGTCAACATCTAACCTACATCGACAAACGGTGATTGTAGTTTGACCTTAACTACCGCTTTATGCACTACTGACGTGGTTGCCAGTGGTGCATGAATATCTTGCGGCATAAAGATCGCAAAACTACCCTGCGGCACGACGACCCACGACTGCGGACGATCATAGAAAAATTCGAGGTCCTTATCCGAATCATACGGATCTTTGATACGTTGAACAAACTCGCGTTCCAACCACCCCATCGTATCCGTCCCAGCAATCACATACTGAATATCCAAGTACTTGTGATGAGCTTCCAGCATCGCTGCTTCGCGGCCCACCCCTTCGCCCCGAGCGATAATTGCAAACACATCACGGCCTTGAATTTCATGCACTCCGTCCTTGAGAGACGCCAACTCTGGCAGGCCTAAGAATTCAAACCCTAGCTGCACTAGAGGTTCGAGCGGGTAATATTGGACTGCATTACAAAGGCGATCAACAATCATTTATCCAAACATCTTTTTTGAAGTGGGTGGGGAGTCATATGCGGCCAATACCTGAACTACTCATCATACTCCGAATCGAGTTCATCTGCCCAGTCTTCTGCGTCATCATCACCGTTGGCGACCAATGAAGATTGCAGCGAAGTCGATACCGTTTCTTCTTCCTCTTCCCATTCATTGTCGTCATCCTCTTCCGTTTCTTCCCAGTCGTCGTCTGCTAAATCATCGTCGTCCCATTCTGCCTCGTCAAAGTCTTCATCGATTTTCTCAGAATCATATTCACCAATCAGTTCTGCATCTTCCATTTCTTCGTCGCTCATGCCCTCGGACGCGTTTTGCATCGCATCCCATTCTTCCATGGTCAGTAGCACCTCACGTGCACTCGATCCATTGTGCTCACCAACAATTCCATCTTCTGCCATGTAATCTACTAAACGCGCTGCCCGACCATAGCCAATCCCAAGTGCTCGTTGCAGCAGAGAGCAGCTACCGCGACCTTCGCGTAATACAACTTCAATTGCACTTTCATACAATTCGTCGCGTTTCCGCAGAGCTTGTGGATCCAAATCATTTTCTTGATCAACTTCCAAGTTCACTAATTCGTGTTCAAAATCCTGTTCCACTTGAGAGCACTGATCGACAAGCGATTGAATTTCATCGTCGGCCAAAAACGTCCCCTGCCCACGAATCACTGTACTTGTACCAGGCCACAGAAACAACATATCACCATTGCCCAGCAACTTCTCTGCTCCACCTTCATCAAGCACAACTCGACTATCCATACGACTGGCAACTTGGAATGCCAATCGCGCCGGCAAGTTGGATTTAATCAGTCCAGTGATCACATCCACGGTCGGCTTCTGAGTCGCTAGAATTAAGTGAATTCCAA
Organism: Planctomycetaceae bacterium; assembly: GCA_018660825.1. Classification (GTDB taxonomy): domain Bacteria; phylum Planctomycetota; class Planctomycetia; order Pirellulales; family Pirellulaceae; genus UBA721. Next base: position 14,656 of record JABJJO010000086.1, read on the forward strand.
CCGCTCGACTCTTCTGAGCCAGACGGATAATGTGTTGCTCGACATCTTTACCAGCGGTCATCATCAGGTCAGCAAGTTCATCGGCAACGATCACAATAAATGGCATGTGAGTTGGAACTTCATCCATTTGAGCGATCTTAGGGCCAAGTCGCTTGCGGATTTCTTCCTCACCTAATTCATTGAAGCTTGTAATATGTCGAACTTTGGTTTGTGCTAACAAACGATAGCGTTCTTCCATTTTTTCAACCGCCCAAGCAAGAATTGCTTCGGCTTTTTTCATATCTGTTACGACCGGGTGCATCAGGTGCGGCAATTGACTGTAAATCGACAACTCCACCATCTTCGGGTCAATCATCAACAGGCGGACGTCATCTGGCTTACGAGCCATCAAAATCGACGCGACAATCGTGTGTAGACATACCGATTTCCCTGAACCTGTTCGTCCGGCGATCAACAAGTGTGGCATCTTGGTCAGGTCGACTGTCAAACTGTTTCCCGCAACATCTTTTCCCAAGAAAATCGGGATGTTCATTTTCGCACTTTTGCCATTGGCATCTTCAATCACTTCACGCATCCGTACCAATTGCTGTTCAGCATTTGGTACTTCAATTCCGACCGTATTCTTTCCAGGAATTGGCGCGACGATGCGAACACTCGGCACACGCAACGCAATGGCTAGGTCATCCGCCAAGCTAGATATTTTGCTCAACCGTAACCCAGCGGCCAAGGCGACTTCGTACTGAGCGATCACTGGCCCAGTTTCAACATCTACAACTTTCACGTCGAAACCAAATTCATCGAATGTCTTCTCCAGCATTTTGGCATTCTTGCGTATCTGTTTTTCTTGTGCGTCATAGTCAATGACAACCCGGGTATCCAATAACTGTTCGCTTGGCATTTCATAGCCAGCGAATTTCTCCTCACTGACACTCGCTTTTTCAAGTGAACTCATCAAACGCGCACGTTCACTCTCTTCCGGCGAACCAGCAGCAACGGGCGTTTGTTTTTGAGATTGCTTGCGACGGATCCTAAAGTGAGGTCGCGGTAACTTTTTCCGCTGACGTTTTCGTCGCGGTGCGACCTCTGCTTCCTCCTCAACTAAATCTGCTTCTAGCACTTCATCCATATCATCAGGATGGTCAAACGCATCCATTTCCGTATCATCTTCAGCGACAATCTCGTCGCGCCCCGAGATACGTACCGACAAAGTGTCTGTCGCAGCGGATTCAAAAGCAGTGAGATCATCGACATCAATCACGTCTAAAACCTTAACCGTGCGCCGCGGTAGACCTGTTGGTCGATTCTGCCAGAGAAATTGAGTCGTAGAAACGAAGAGAACATTAAACATCGTGCCGATAAATTTCAAGGCTGTCGTGGTAATGCCAATTAACATGTAATCAGTTGCCAACATTATGCCACCGAAGACCATACTCAAACCAATGATCAAACCACCGGTAGTCGCAAAAGATTCAGTTAAAGCTGCCTGCGTCATTCCACCGAGCATTCCACCACTACCGTATACCGGGCCTGGGGTAACTAATGGCATCGTCAGTGCTAAGCAAGTACAAACTCCAACGCACGAAACCGCCCAGCCGCCAATTCTAATGACCGGTGAGTTCACTTCCACACGCCGCAGCAATGCCACAACGAGCAAACCTAGTGAACCTACGAGATAACAAGCACCAAATCCAAACAGGCTAAAGAGCAAGTCCGCGGTCGTTGCTCCCAGCGGCCCACACATATTTTGCACAAACGTACTTTGTGGATATTGAACAACGTCGGCTTGATACAGACGGTTCAAGGGAGTAATCAGGGGTTCGACTTTATCGTTTGCATGGTACGTTAGTAGCGCCGTTGCTAAAAATACAACGAAAGCACCTATCGCTAATGCAATCAAGTCTTGTTTCAGATTTCGTTCCGACATGGACACCACTATCAAAGAGTTCTAATTCCAAGCGTCCATGCTTGTACGATGATCGTAAAGACAGTCCTTTTGGTTTACGATCCGTTGTTTCCTAAGACATTAAGCAGTCACAAAACATCGCAAGTTTTGTAACTGCATACCACAAGTGTTCCACCTAATCGCACGAGAAGCCAGAAAAAAATCGCTGCAAAGATGTAGCCAGAATTCCGCGATGCAAAAGCTCAACGGACTATAGGGGTTATGCCAAATTTCAGGGGGCTTTAGCAGTCAAAAACTCGAATGGGGCGCATTCGCATCATTCCAAAAGAACCCGTTTCGGCGGGCGAAAGAATAGCCACTAGACGACCGTGTGCATTCACTGCAAATACTTCATGGTTCACTAATCGGCCATGTTGTTGAGCCTCTAATTCAATCTCTCGTCCAAACCCCAACTCACCGATCTGTGCCGTCGTCACTGCCATTGTTTCAACATTGTTAAGTAATTCCAATGGATTACACAACGCTTGATGCACACTTTGCACATCCGCAAAATCCAGTTCACAACATTGCTCAACCGTCAAACTTCCGATAGCCGTCCGCTCTAACTCGGTCATAATCGCTCCACATTCAAGTCGAACGCCGATATCTCTGCCGAGCGATCGAATATAAGTGCCTGTGCTGCACTGCACATCGACTGTAAAAAACGGAAAGCTATATTCGATCAATTCAATGCAGTGGATCGTGATTTCACGAGGTTCCAATTTAACGGCTTTGCCTTGTCGTGCTAAAGAGTAGGCCCGTTGTCCTTTTATTTTCAAAGCGGAGAAGGCAGGCGGTTGCTGGCTTTGAGTGCCCTGAAAACCATCCACCACTGCTTGAATTTCGTCCCTGCTTGGTTGCCGAGCATTCTCAACCGTTTGAATCTCCCCTTCGATATCCTCAGTATCACTCCGCATTCCCAACTGAAATGTACCGCGATATGTTTTCGGCAAGGTATGTACGTGTTGCATCAAGCGAGTGGCTTTTCCAACTGCCACGATCAGTACTCCAGTTGCAAGTGGGTCAAGGGTACCCGCATGCCCAACTTTATGCGGTTTAACCAGCCGTTGCACAACATTAACGACACTCCGCGAAGTCATGGCCGGTGGTTTATTGATTCCTAAAAATCCAAACATCGCATATCCCACACGGTTTATACTGCAACCATTACTATCAAATACTGTTTCTTGGTGCTTTTTGAAGTAAGATTTCACCAAACATGTAAAACAGAAGCCATAATGTACCAGAGGACTTTATATAGTGCGCTATATTGACGCACCAAAACTCCTTTTATTTTAAGTACATCACAATCTACCACACGCCTACTTACACTTAAACAAACCATTATGTCCACGGATTCTTCAAATCCCCAGCAGCAACAAAGCACCCAATTTCCGCAGTCTCGTATGCGTCGACTGCGGTACAATCCAGCTGTACGCCAATTGTGTCAGCATACACGACTACACGCCGGCTCATTAATTCTGCCTTTGTTCGTACGCAGCGGCACTGCGATTCGAAATGAAATTTCCTCGATGCCCGGCCAGTTTCAATTGTCGCTAGATCAATTAGCAGATGAAGCCCGCGCAGTACAGGATTTAGGGATCGGCGGAATCATACTTTTTGGGATTCCCGCTAGCAAAGATTCCCAGGGGACAGCAGCCCTACATGACAATGGAATTGTCCAACAGGCTATCACTGCCATCAAAGACGTTACACCAGATTTGCTAGTAATGACCGACATTTGCATGTGCGAGTATACCGACCACGGACATTGCGGAATCTTGCATGACAAAATGGGCGTCATGGATGTCGACAATGACGCTACATTATCACTCCTTGGCAAACAAGCTGTATCCCATGCTCAGCAAGGTGCGGACATTATCGCTCCGAGTGGGATGATGGACGGTATGGTTCAAGCGATTCGGAGCGCCTTGGACCAAGCTAGTTTTCAACACATACCGATCATGAGCTACTCAGCAAAATACAACAGCGCCTATTACGGGCCGTTTCGAGATGCGGCTGAAAGTGCTCCGCAGTTTGGCGACCGTCGCAGCTATCAAATGGACCCGCGTGCCCTAGCGGATCAAGCAATACGCGAAGTACAACTGGACCTCCAAGAAGGCGCCGACATGGTCATGGTCAAACCGGCATTGGCATATTTGGATATAATTACCCGAGTGCGACAAGCTTTTCCTGGCGTACCACTAGCAGCCTACAATGTGTCGGGCGAGTATAGCATGGTCAAAGCGGCGGCAGCGAACGGCTGGATCGATGAAACTGCAGTCGTCGATGAAACATTGTTAGCGATGCACCGAGCCGGCGCGGACATCCTCTTAACATACTGGGCTAGAGATGTTGCCCAGCGACTTCAATAAAACTCGTTCTTGCGAAAACAACCTAATCAATATCCCCCCAACGAACCAACACCATGAATCACAGTCAAAGCGAAGCAATATTTCACGAAGCACAAACATTGATGCCAGGCGGCGTCAACAGTCCCGCTCGAGCGTTTGGTGCCGTTGGCGGAACACCACTCATCATGGATCGAGGTGAAGGAGCATACCTTTTTGACGTCGATGGCAACCAACTCATCGATTACATCGGTTCGTGGGGCCCAATGATCCTCGGGCATCAACACCCACAAGTCAAAGCAGCCGTGCATGCGGCGGTCGACAAAGGCACTAGTTTTGGTGCACCAACTTGTGGTGAAAACAAACTAGCACAATTGATCATTGACGCTGTACCGTCCATTGAAAAAGTACGATTGGTAAACTCTGGTACCGAAGCGACGATGAGCGCTATTCGCCTCGCACGCGGGTATACTCAACGTGATCTCATCATTAAGTTTTCCGGGAATTATCACGGCCACGTTGACAGTTTGCTGGTCGCCGCGGGTAGTGCCGCTGCTACACTAGCAGTCCCCGATTCACCCGGAGTGACTGCTGGTACTAGTCAAGACACGCTGATATTAGCCTATAACGACGCCACAGGATTGGAACAAGCGTTCGCTAAGCACGGACCGAATATCGCTGGGGTCATTTTTGAACCGGTCGTGGGTAACATGGGGTGTGTCATCCCGAATGCTGAATTCTTAACTGCTTTGCGCAAATGTACTCAAGACGCTGGTGCATTATTAATCTGCGATGAAGTGATGACTGGGTTCCGCGTGGACTATGGTGGCGCGCAAACGTTGTTGAAGATTTCGCCGGACATTACGACCCTCGGAAAAATCGTCGGCGGTGGTATGCCAATCGGAGCATATGGTGGTCGAGCGGAAATCATGAACCACATTTTGCCCGCCGGCAAGGTCTTTCAAGCTGGTACCCTCAGCGGCAACCCAATTGCCTGCGCTGCCGGAATTGCGACGCTCACGGAACTACGGGACAACGCACCCTATGCAGTACTGGAAGAACTTGGCGAACAACTTGCAACAGGCCTGCAGACGCTTGCTGATGCTGCCGGCAAACGCTGCTGCGTACAACGAGTCGGTAGCATGTTAACCCTTTTCTTTCATTCCGGTCCGGTGACAAGTTGGGCTGACGCAGCGGAATGTGACACTGAGCAATTCGGGAAGTACTTTTGGGGCATGATCGAAAAAGGGGTCTATCTGCCCTGCAGTCAGTACGAAGCGATGTTTATCTCAACCGCTCATACGACAACTGATATCCAAAACACCATCGACGCAGCCGCTCAAGTCCTCGAATCAATTTAACCTTATTCGCATGTGTATTGGCCAGTGCAAATTTGTGTTAATTCGTCCGTTTTTCCTCGGCAGCACTTTTACGATAGTAGATCGGATTAAGTTCAAACGGGGTACCGACAGGTTCCAAATTCGCGCCGAGCCGAGCCACCGTTGTCGCCAGAGGTCTCCATTGCGTCATCGGGGCTGTTTGGATGTCACGCGTAAACTGCGGTTCCAGTTTTTCTAGCACGGGCCCCGTAACAACAACATCTTTTCCGATCCCTTGCTGCCACTGCAGATCATCTACAATCGTGACATCATCACACGCTACAGCGACACCATCACGCACTTCAAACCGCTGCCGAAACACTTCATTGCGTTGCGCGTCCATCACTGATTCCACGATGCCCGTGTGGTCGACTTGACTCGCCAACACCGCTAACGTGTTCACTCCAACCACGTCGATGCCCAGGGCATAAGCTAGAGTTTTTGCCGTGGTTACGCCAACTCGTAATCCCGTAAATGATCCCGGACCAACCGTGACGGCAATACGGTCGAGGTCCGCCGCTTGCCACTGGGCTTGTTGCAACGCGGATTGAATTCCCGGAGCCAATAGACTGGCCGAGCGAGCTTCGTCGCTGAGCGTCAATTCGACAACCACTGCACAATTGTCTAAGAGGGTAACCGTGGCCCGCCGCTCGGTGGTTTCAAAACCTAGTATTTTCAAACTTCTATCCAATATTTATGTGTTGCCATAGCGTTGCCTGACTAAAGTGGTTGTTCGCGTATATCAATCGTTAGGTTATCTAGCAACAGTAAGTCTCAAAAAAATAATCTACATACCCGCTAAGGGATTGATTCATTAAGAAAAAACAATTCTATTGGCAGTTATATATTATTAATGTTACAAATTGTAACCTGCAAACATTAAACGGTCATTGTGAAAACAGCATTAATCAGCGACATCCACGGAAACTTTGAGGCACTAGAAGCGGTGCTGGCGGATATCCGTGAACAGCAAGTTTCTCGCATATTTTGCCTCGGTGATATCGTCGGCTATGGGCCCAATCCTCGCGAATGCCTCGATGAGGTAATACGTTCGTGTGAAATTACCATCCTCGGCAACCATGATGCCGCGACTCTGTTTGATCCTGATGGCTTCAATCCAGTCGCTCTACAAGCGGTATACTGGACGCGTGATCAGCTAGACCAAACCGTAGGCGATGCATCGCAAACTAATAAACGGTGGGATTTCTTAGGTGAATTGCCAAAGAAACACAGTGAAGACAACCTGTTGTTTGTCCATGGCAGCGCCCGCGAACCAACCAATGAGTACGTATTTCCTGAAGACGTCTATAAACGCTCGAAACTCGACGCGATTTTCAGCCGTGTTACGCAATACTGCTTCCAAGGACATACGCACATCCCTGGCGTTTTCACGCATGACTTTGATTTTATTACTCCGGACGAATGTGACTACGAATATCAACTTGACTCCAATAAAGCATTAATCAATGTCGGTAGTGTTGGACAACCTCGCGATGAAGACCCGCGCAGTTGTTATACCATCTTTGATTCAGTAACGAATCAGCTACAATTCCGACGTCTTAGCTATGCTTACGACGAAACGGCGCGTAAGATATATAGAATTGAACAATTACATAATTCTCTCGGCGATCGCTTAAAAGCCGGCAGATAATCGGCCCCCAAATAGCGACAGGATTCTGGGCATTGAAACGAGCGCTAGTCAGTGACATTCACGGTAATTTGGACGCATTAGCATGCGTCCTCGTAGACATCCAAGACCAAGGTATTGAAAGTATCTTCTGCCTCGGTGATGTCATCGGCTATGGCCCCGACCCACAAGCGTGTATCGACGCTGTCATGAATTTCGATCTTTGTATTCTGGGTAATCACGACCAAGCTGCTTTGTTCGACCCCGAAGGATTCAGCAGTACAGCCGAACGCGCAATCTTTTGGACACGACAACAACTCGAGTGCACGGACGCCAATAACGACGACCAGAAACGACGTTGGCAATTCCTTGCTGAACTACCTCGCACCAAGCAAATCGGGGATTACCTGTTTGTTCACGGTAGTGCCCGCAGTCCGCTCAACGAATATGTGTTTCCCGAAGATATCTATAACCGCCGCAAGGTGGAAAAGATTTTCTCGCTGATTCCACAATACTGCTTCCAAGGACACACACATATTCCGGGAATTTTCACTGAGGATTTCCGATTTCTGAGCCCCACAGAGGTCAATCTCAAGTACCAACTTACCGATGAAAAAGCGATGGTTAATGTCGGCAGCGTAGGGCAACCACGTGACGGTGATTCTCGCAGTTCCTATGTCATACTCGACGATGAGGACAATAGCATTGAATTTCGCCGGATTAAATATGATGTCTCTCTGACATCCCAAAAGATTTATGACATCAGTGACCTCGATAAGTTCCTTGGGGACCGTTTGCACGACGGAAAATGAACCGCTCGAACTGATTACGCCTTTGCAGACTGACCATAGTGGGTCAGAATGGCGGTTTACCCAATACTCGATTACCCAAGGATACACTGGTGGACAAAAATCAACTCCTCCGTTTTTTGCTGATCATGGCAATGATGATGCTAGGTATGCAGATTGTCATGCGATTTTTTGACATCGGCCCTGAGGAGCCGGTAGCGCAGAAACAGCAACTAGAACAACAAGCGGCCGCCGCAATGGAGTTGGAAACAGCAGCAACGCCAATCATCGGTGCTGAGCAAGATGAGCAGATTATCGCAATTGGTTCTTATGACCCGGCTGCCGCTCAAAAATATATCGCCTACTTTTCAAATCGTGGTGCTGCCCTAGAACGCCTTGAACTAGTCGAACGCAGCGGCAATGACAGCGATGATCTAAAATATGGCGTTATTGAATTTAAACACGGCTATTTGGGATATCTAGCAGCAACGGACAACGGTAACCCACCGGGAGCGAAAATCCGAGTTGTTGCCGATGGTACACCAGCCGCTTTAGCTACTACGGAGTCCGGGATTACTGGCTTACAAGTCGGTGACATCATCACCCGTCTCGCCGGACACGAGATTACCACAGTTGAGGATTTGCACAATATCCTGTTGCAAGAGACAAATCCAGCAGAGGAAATTGATATCGAGGTAGTACGCGACGACAACCTTGATGCCAAACTGACTTTTACAACCAAGCTTGGTCAACGTCCTTTGGAGATTATTGATCCTGATCCTGACACAATACCTTTTCGTGAAGCGCCCTATTCGTTCTTAACGTCGCTCGTCCAAGTCAATAACACAACCGCAGCGCTCACACAAAGCGAACTCGACAACATCGCCTCAATGCGACACAGCATTTGGGATATGCAGATCGACAACGACGCCAACTATATCGAATTCACTCTCGTTGTGACGTTGCCACCACAAGAGACCGCCGCAACGGACGCTACAAGTGAACCGAGCGATGATAATAAAGAAGGCAGTACGCCTACCGAATTGAAAATCAGCAAACGATTTACATTAGCAGATCCAGAAAACGCACTGCCTTATCATCTAGACCTTGACCTAGCGTTTACGAATCTCTCGAACGAACGTCAAAGCATCGTGTTCCGACAAGATGGCGCCAACAACATCATCAATGAAACCTGGTGGACCTCCACGTCTAAAAAACGAGACATCAAATGGAAAATCAACGGTGAAGAAGATGATGTGCGAGGTACTGACATCGTCGCTTTCGCTCAAGACAATATTGACTCGCCCTTTGAATCGCTGCTCAATCCATCCGAACCGGGCGACCAGTCGTATCAGTACATTGTATCGGATTCTCAATTCTTTGCGGTCGGCTTTAGCGTTCCCCTGTCTACTGATGATCCCGAGTCGGCCAAATCGATGGTCCTCAAAAAAGCTCATAGTTTTCCCGCAGAAACCAGTCTGGCCGTATTGGCAACGAATAAAAAATCCGTCGAACTGCCAAACACTTCGTTTTTTGTGCAAAGCAAGCACATCATTCTAGAACCCAATGCTCGGCACTCTCAACATTTTCAGGTATTTGCCGGTCCAAAGAGTGACGAAGTCCTTGCCAACTATGGAATGGATGGACTTATCGAATATGGATGGTTTCGATCGATTGCGTTGGTGCTAGGCGGCATTCTTAGCTTTTTCTACAGCATATTCGGCAATTATGGAATTGCCATTATCTTATTAACGGTCCTGGTTCGAGCGTGTTTACATCCCTTAAGTCGAAAACAAGTTCGCGGCGCCCAAATGATGGGATTCCTTAAACCACAAATGAAACGAATAGGCGACAAATACAAAGATGACCCTCAAAAAAAATCGCTCAAGACACAAGAACTATTTGGCAAATACGGTTACAACCCGTTAAGCGGGTGCTTGCCCGTATTCTTCCAAATGCCAATCTTTTTTGGGCTCTATCGTAGTATCATGGTCAACACTGAACTACGAGGGGAACCACTGCTAGACGGTCTAAATTGGTGTGCCAACCTAGCGGGTCCAGACATGCTCGTTTACTGGGGCGAACAATCCGCAATCTTCATTAACCGTGGCGGTTTCCTAGGACCTTACCTCAACTTGCTACCAATGATTACCGTTGCGCTATTTATGTTGCAACAGAAAATATACGCTCCGCCAACAACAGACGACACTCAGCAAATGGCACAAAAAATGATGAAATTCATGATGCTGTTTATGGGCATTATGTTTTTCCGAGTTGCCAGCGGGCTTTGTATCTACTTTATTGCATCCAGCACCTGGGGACTGCTAGAACGCAAGATGTTGCCAAAAGTCTCTGACCCTGATGCTTATTTAGAAGCCTTAGCTGAAAAACAGAAGAACAAGAAAAAGAAGCCTGGTTTCATGCATCGTATGGCTCAGATGGCCGAGCAACAGAAACGTCAACAAGCCAAAGGTGGTGATAATGACCGCCGTAAACAACTTGATAACCTCAAAGGCAACCGACGTCGTCGACGATAATCGATGGGGGCTGCTTAGACCGCAAGCTTGGTGATATTGAGACATGTTTTCTACCGAGGATACCATTGTTGCAATCGCCTCCGCTGCAGGCTCAGCACAGCGGGGGATCATTCGTTTAAGCGGCCCTGCAGTGCCGCGTGCCCTGAGACGTGTCATTGCAAATATTGAATCAACCGTCGCCTCCGCGTCTTCAGCGACGGCTTATCGAGTTGCCACACGCAACCTAGAGGGCTTCCCCAGTGTCCCGGCAGATCTCTACTATTGGCCGGATGAGCGAAGCTACACGCAACAGTGCTCTGCAGAACTCCATCTGCCTGGAGCAGCCCCACTGTTGCAATTTATCCTGAATACCATTTGCCTAGACAAGCAACCATCAACTACTGTTGCAGAACAGGACCAATGCATTCGTGTCGCACAACCTGGCGAGTTCACATTGCGAGCGTTTTTAGCGGGACGGATTGACCTGACGCAAGCCGAAGCGGTATTGGGAGTGATCGATGCGCGGGACAAAAAAGAACTTGAACTTGCACTTTCACAACTCGCCGGAGGACTAAACTCGCGCTTTGAAATTCTACGGCAACAACTCCTGACAATGCTGGCCCATCTAGAAGCGGGACTCGATTTTGCGGAAGAAGACATCGAGTTTATTGCACGAGACAAAATCAAAAAACAAGTTGGCCATGTGCATCAAGAATTACTGGGTATCGCATTGCAACTAGAACAACGACTCATTAGTGGCATGGAATATCGCATTGTCCTTCGCGGTGAAGCGAATGCAGGAAAGAGCACATTGTTCAATGCACTAGCACAACAGCCATTGGCTATTGTTTCTGATATCGCTGGGACAACTCGAGATTACGTTTCACAGTCGCTCCAGTTAAACGGCATGCCCTGCTTATTAATTGATACAGCGGGTGTCGAATCAGTTGATGCAAGTTTAAGCGTGATCGAACAACACGCACAAGAAATGACATGCGAACAACAAAAGTATGCTCATCTTGAAATTTTATGTCTTGACGGATCCAGACAGCGATCACAATGGGAAACGCAACAGTTACAAACGACACCACCGCATGCCCGTATTGTTGTACAAACCAAGGGCGATTGCGCTAATTTCGATTCCACTGCAGCGGCAGATGTCACTACCTCTGTTAATCTACAACATGACGAGGGACTCCAAGCATTAGAGAAGCTCATAGGCGTACGCTTACAACGCCAAGCGGGTGAAGCAATCATCCTGCAACAAACGGCCTCACGCTGCCAGGAGAGTTTGTTGCAAGCAACGCTGAGCATTGAACGAGCGTTGGAATTGTGTAATACGGACCAAGGCGAAGAATTACTAGCAGCGGAATTACGCCACGTTCTACAACACCTCGGCTTAATCGTTGGCACCGTCTATAACGACGACATCCTCGAGGAAATTTTCAGTACCTTCTGTATTGGCAAATAGACGGTGTCGAGTGTTTTGCCCCATGCTGTTGTTGGGCAAGGCCGCTACATTTGTTTAACGAACAAACCGACTGAAAGGCTTTCGCATCACAGTCGGTTTGTTAAATTTCATTTGCCGTTTGAGGGCTTTTTAGATCTTAATAAAGATCGTAATCGCCGCCATGGCCACCATCGTAATCCTTCGGCTTGTCAGCAACCAATGCGTCACTTGTCAGCAAGAGCGTTGCTACGCTAGCGGCATTCGCCAAAGCGGTACAAGTCACTTTAGTTGGATCAATGACGCCAGCTTTGACTAGGTCTTCGAACTTATCTGTCAGAGCGTTATAGCCAAAGTTTCCGGATTCGCTGAGGATGCGTTCACAGATGATGCCACCATCTTTTCCAGCATTGGAAACGATGGTATTAAGTGGAGCACGTACCGCTCGGACCACGATATCGTAACCGAGTTTTTCATCGTCGGTTAACGAAGCCGTTGGTTTGACACTAGCGGATGCTCGCAAAACTGCAACGCCGCCACCAGGTAAAATACCTTCAGAAACAGCTGCTCGCGTAGCATGTAACGCGTCTTCAACTCGGGCTTTACGTTCTTTCATTTCCGTTTCCGTAGCCGCACCAACGTTTACTTTAGCAACGCCACCGGAAAGCTTAGCCAGACGTTCTTCGAGTTTTTCGCGATCGTAGTCACTCGTCGAATTATCAATTTCACGTCGCAACTGATCGATGCGTGCTTTGATATCACTGCTCTTACCACTACCTTCGATAAGCGTTGTATTGTCTTTGTCGACAATCACTTGTTTAGCTCGACCAAGGTCCGTTAGTTTCAGTGATTCTAGTTTGATACCAAGAGTTTCAAAGATTGCAGTACCCCCGGTGAGGATAGCGATATCTTCCATCATCGCTTTACGGCGATCGCCATAGCCTGGGGCTTTCACAGCAACACATTGGAACGAACCACGCAAACGGTTGATAACCAAAGTAGCCAATGCTTCGCCTTCGACGTCTTCTGCGACGATCAACAGCGGTTTACCCTGTTGGGCAACTTGTTCAAGCAGCGGCACGAGATCTTTGATATTTGTAATTTTCTTTTCAAATACCAATACATAGGCGTCTTCTAAAACAGCTTCCATCGTGTTGGAATCGGTTACGAAGTATGGAGACAAGTAACCGCGATCGAACTGCATACCTTCAACCCATTCAACATCGGTTGTCAGGCTCTTGCCTTCATCCACGGTAATCACACCATCTTTGCCAACTTTAGCCATGGCGTCGGCGAGTAAATCACCGATTTCACGATCATTATTGGCAGCGATTGAAGCGACATTCGCCATTTCATCGCGGTTTTTGATTTTGATGGACATCTTATGTAATTTCCCAATGATGTCTTCGACTGCTTGTTCAATACCAGCCTTCATTTGAATTGGATTGACGCCAGCCACAACCGCTTTAAGCCCTTCGGTGAAGATGGCTTCAGCCATAACCGTTGCTGTTGTTGTACCATCGCCCGCGACATCACTTGTTTTACTGGCAACTTCGCGAACCATGCGAGCTCCCATATTTTCAAAAACATCTTCGAGATCGATTTCTTTGGCGACTGTCACACCGTCCTTGGTTACCGTCGGTGAACCAAAGCTCTTTTGCAAAATGACGTTACGTCCCTTTGGACCAAGCGTAACTTTTACTGCTCGTGCTAATTTGGAAACACCTCGTCGAATTGACTCTCGTGCTTCTTGATCAAAGGCAATTATTTTGGCCATGAGATTTACTCTCCCTTGAATATCGTTTAATTGCTTGGTTCGTTTTCCAACTGTACTGTCAGTGCACCAAGCGTTAGGTTTATGTTTTGTTTTACTTACTCAGCTAATCTGAATATGAACTAAAATTATTCGATTACTGCTAAAACGTCGCTTTCACGCATCAGCAAATATTCTTCATCATCAATATCAATGGCTTCTCCGCCATAGCTACTGAAAATGACGCGGGCCCCAACAGTCAATTGCAAGGCAACACGACTGCCGTCGGGCATCATAATCCCGTCTCCGACACTCATAACGGTCCCCCGTGCAGGGACATCTTTAGCACTGTCCGGTAGCACGATACCACCAGTCGTTACTTCTTCGGATGCATCGCGTTGTACAACAACCCGATCCCCTAATGGCTGAAGTTTTATCTTTGATTTGACCATCTTGTTGCGTTCCTTAAGGTGTAATCAATCCTAGGCCATTCAACCACATTGTCCGTTTTGACGTGATCGTCATGCCACTATTTTTGTATCTATTCGTCGAAACGGTTTAAACAATTTTTCACAGCGAGATATCTCCTGTGCTCTTAATCCACAATCCGCTACTGGAGGGATCTTAGATACGATTAAAGCAGGTAATGAAAATGTCTCTTTTGTGTTTTAACGCGTTTTGATCTAATTTCATATTCGGTAAATGCAAGTTACGTGCCAACAACAAGAAACTTTCCTGCTGTTTTAGCTGCAAATAACTACATGCCTATAAACGATTAAAGATAAGCCAAAAAACCTTAGCTATCTACGGGGTAAACCCAAGTTTTCCTGATTTCATAGCACAGTTGTGTACTGCCAAAATGTCACGAAACAACAAAGCCCTCTCGCTAACCTGCCATTTTCTACATTAAGCCAGCAACTGCTGACAATTACTCCTAAAAGTGAATTGAATATTATACGTACTTTCATCACAATGCATAGCAATACATACTAGTAGTGCAGTAGCGGTAGACAAATTCATACCCCACCATGTCATTCAACTTTAAGAAACTCAATTTAACAGGCGAAACCCAATGCCCATCCCGGTAAGTTGTCAGTGCGGCTACCAAGTCGACGCTCCCGATCAATACGCAGGCAAACAAGTACCGTGCCCTTCCTGCCAAAATCCGCTACAAGTTCCTCTGCTCCAGCAAGCACCGGTCGACACCATGCTTGGTGAAATGCTGAGCGATGCTGGCATTAACGCCGTAACCCCCGGAGGCTATCGCTGCGCAAATTGCACAGCAAGTATCCCTGGCGGTGCAATTATCTGTCTCGAATGTGGCTACAACGCCGAATCTGGCCAAATGATGGGCATGCCTGACCAGGATGACAAAGAACATTTCGGAGCAGCGGTATATACCAATCGTTCATACGGGCACGCACAACTCGATACCGCTGCGGAAATGATGGAAGTAGAAATTCTGGAAAAAGACGCCGAAGGGCCGACCCCCTATTGGGTCTGGCTGTTCATTTTCTTGAACGTCATTTCCTTTGGCATTGGCTTGGCCATCTTTTCGCTGACCTATTTTTCACTCGAAGGTGACAGCATCCAGCTCGCGATCTACCAAGGCGATGAATTTAGCCAGCTCACCGAGAGTGATCCGCGTGATAAATATTCTCTAGTCGTATCTGAAGTTAAAATATCTTCAAGGCCACAAAAGTCGACCACGGGGGTAGACTCTATGGGAAATGACTATTCTCAAAAGGTGGCTCCCGGTACGTATTGCATAGTAACTGCCGAAGAAAATAATTTCTCGTATATCGAACCGTTGGACGGCCAAAATTCTGACAAAAATGGCTGGATACCTAATACGGCCGTGGTTGCCGTCACAACAATTGAAATCGACTTGCTCATTAAAAATGGTGATATGAATTTATCATCAGCTGAGCGCCCAGTTACCGACAACGCGGCCTATGCTTTCTACAAAGGACTAGCAAACGGATGCACCTTGGAAATATGGCTGGGAATCATCTTCTATGGTATCGCCCATATTTCAATCGCGTTGCAAGCTTTCAAAGACAAAATAGTACACGCCATACTCGCATCCATCCTGCCGATTTACAACGTCGTCTGGTGTTTTATGCGTTGGAAGTATGTCGGTGGCCACGGCATCATGGCGCTGCTCGGGTTTATTATGATCATCAGCAGTATCATCACCCAGCAATTCATACCCGATCTAATACCCTATGTCGCCGGAAGCGCCGATACGTAAAATAGGGAAATGGTGGGGTTAGCATTTAGCGTCGCCAATTGTTATCGCTAAATCACCCTTTTTCGTTAACGGGTAACGCCACGCGGACTAACTCTAGAAAGAATCTTTTTGGACGAACCCATCGTCGCTTTCTAGTGGTGACTCGGCTACTTCTTGTGGGATACCCTGATGTGGCCCCTGCACTGTCGCCGGTTCATCAACCACCGTATCTTGTCGCTGAAAAGAACCGCTCGGTTTCTGGTCCCGATATTCCAATTCCACGTGATACTGTTGAATTACTCTGGCTTGGATCATCTCACGACATTCCGCATTAATCGGATGCGCTATATCGGCATATAGCTTCCCCCGCGAATCATCATTATGGACGCCTGTGTCCTGTTGTTGCTCTCCACATTGATTGCAATAGGCCGCCCGAGAATGGTTTTTACAGTGACAACGGGGACAATGCACAGTCATCTTGCGACTTGGCATAGCCACGAAAGGACCACTAGAACCCTCGATTATTTTCAAATCACGAACCACAAAACAATCGTCAAACGTAACGCTACAAAACGCTTGTAAACGGTCATCTGAATTTTCCATCAACTTAACTCGGACTTCAGTTATTTCCACGATATTGAAACTCCTGCTGCCTTTACGGGCCAGCAAATTTTGGGTTCGACACGTTTTCTCACAACATAAAATTAGCGGACATAAATTATTTTCGGTAACGTTTTTTTATTATGGGCTCAATCCGACACAGGGTTGCTCAATTGAGACGGCGTCTTGTGCGGGATCGATATTCAAGAATCGATGCGATAGCGTCCGAGTATGAAACACCGCTGCGTGCCCACGATGGGATAACTTCTCAGCGATGTTTCTTGCTTGTCGAGCGTGCCGGCAGATTAAATAAAACGTGCTGCCACTACCAGTCATCTGGACACCCGGAAGTCCTAGTGCAAGTAACTCAGCTTGCAACTGTTGTAACTCCGGTTGCAATCGCAAAGCTGAATCTACTAGTCGGTTATGCAACCACTTGCCAATCTCCGGCGCCCGACCACTCGCACAAGCATCTAAAATATTATCCGCGGCAACCCGTTCATCAACGCGGATACCTTGCTGTGTTGCATACTCCGCGAATACGTCAGCGGTAGCAAGGCCGATACGAGGCTTGATCAATACAACATCCAACGCTGCCGGAATATTCAGTGGCGTCAGCAACTCCCCGCGGCCGGTACAGCGTGCTGCGGATCCGGACAAGAAAAATGGGACGTCGCTACCAATTTGCAGTGCTAACTCTGACAATTCTGCGGTACTCAACCCCGCCTGCCAGAGATAATTCGCCGCGACCAAAGCAGCGGCGGCGTCACTAGACCCCCCACCCAAACCGGCAGCAGCAGGAATACGTTTGAACAAACAAATATCGAGCCCCGGTGTTGTTGAAGAGCTGCCTGTCGCAATTCGCTGCTGTAGTAATTTCACCGCCCGAATCACCAGATTATCGACAGGTGCGGGCAATGTGATTTTGTTGCCGACTGCACAACAAGACGATAACGTAATCTCGTCATCTCGACGCAACTTGAATGTCAACGTGTCATACAACGCAATTGGGACCATCAACATATCTAGTTCATGAAAACCATCGGACCGTTTGCCCGTGATCTCCAAAAAGAGATTAAGCTTGGCTGGTGCCAACACTTCCAGTTCGTTGTTTTGTCGTCTAAAAAACATAACTCCCCAAACTCATTTCGCCACATAACCGGAAACAACGAAACGAAGTCTCCCGGCAATGAAACCATCGGCACATTGTTGGAAAGAATTGGCTGACTTGTAGAAAAGAAGAAAAGTGTTGTCTCGTCCCGCCGTCAAACTAATTATTTCCCGCGAGCCTGTGATCAACTTGCAATAGGGATGGCATGATTTATTAGCGTTAGATCATGCCATCGTTTGTCCAGCTAGCCGACCGTGACCTACCCTAGATTGTACAGTTCTAGCATCCCACGTCAAAATAATTCTCAATATCTTCGCGTTTCTCAGCGACTATTTCGCGCAGCGACGCACAAAAACAGAAGAAACTTACAACGCTAATAGCGAACTACATCGATAAAATCCGACAGTAACTATATGGATCAACAACCATCTACCGACGATCAAGCCCCACTGCACCGTCATGCCCCCTTACTATCAAAGCACCTGCAGACCATTCTCAAAGGATTTCTAATGGGCAATGCGGATGTTGTGCCCGGTGTCTCAGGGGGCACAGTCGCGCTGCTACTGGGAATTTATGACCACCTTATCCAAAGTATCGGAAAATTTGACTCACAGTTTTGCAGTCTCCTAATCAAAAGAAACTGGCGGCAAGCGGCTGAACATGTCCACTTGCGATTTATTCTGCCGTTGCTGTTAGGGATTTTCGGTGGGATTCTTTGCATGGGAGCACTTTCGCATTGGCTACTAGAACATCAACAGTCGCGACAATTCACGTTTGCTGCATTCTCGGGCATGGTCTTGGCTTCGTGCTTCGTCATCGGTAACCAAATCCAACTACGCAACCGTCGTGATTCGGTACAGGCGTTGCTCTTGGGTCTAATTGGAATTGCACTCACGGTTTTAGCAGGTTCCGCCTTTAAGCAAGACCCTTCGCAATTAACAGATCCCACCTATTTTCAGATATTCTGTTTTGCCGCCATTGCAATTTGTGCGATGATTCTACCGGGTATCAGTGGCGCCATGATTCTGATGATCCTCGGCGTTTATGAACACCTTGTCGCGATACCCAAAAAATTAATAACAGGGATTGAACTAGAAGAAACCACCAAACAACTCCTCATTTTCGCCTGCGGAGCGGCCTTAGGTCTGATGGCCTTTAGCCGAGTGCTGCGACATCTACTCACGAAATACCGCCACAGTACACTCAGCCTACTCGTGGGCATTATGCTTGGATCCTTAAGCGTTCTGTGGCCCTTCCAAGACATCAATAAGCAACCGTTACCCATCGCACTAGATGTTCACTCGGCCTTGTTAATAATCACCATCGCATTTTCTACGATCCTCGTCCTGTGGCTCGTTAAACTCTCCGACTCTGCACAACCGAAGTATTGAATCATTTTTCGATTTTTTGTCACCAAACGCGCGCATAAAAAAACAAGCGAGGCATGAACCTCACTCGTTAGATGTATTGCTGCAAGGTTTCTGATTGATCAGTCTAAACGTGACTTCATCGAACGACGTTCAGCGCGGATTCGAGCTCGACGCTTAATGTCACTCGGCTTTTCGTAGTATTTACGACGACGCATCTCTTTTTTAAGACCACTACGCATCACCAATTTACCAAA
>JABJJO010000056.1 GCA_018660825.1 Planctomycetaceae bacterium
AGGCGCCAACAAACCTCCCACACCCTCAACCAACAAAACCCCAGCCTGTCGAACGCCACCTGCCGACTGCAGACCTCCCTGCCCACTGCCCACTGCCACCTGCCCACTTACCCCCTCCTGATGACTGAAAACTGCTGACCGCAAACTATTAATCCAATTAATGGCCCCCTTAAAATCAACCGCTTGGCCAAGCCTCAACGCCGCAGCAGCCGGCGAAACCGGCTCCTCAGAATACCAAAAATTCAAATCCACTTGGCCAAGCCCTCCACTCTGAGATGCGGCCAAAAACTCTATGTCCGCCTTCCCTCCGGAACAAAACGGTTTCACCGCTCGAACACCGACTCCATTATCCATCAAATACCGGGCAAACAAACCGGAAAACACCGTCTTCCCAACCCCAGTGTCGGTGCCGATCACTAAAAATACTCGCTTACTAATCATTGCGGAAATGGAGTTTGATTCCTTGTTTTACAAGGATGTTTTCAGATCCCCTGCCAACTGAAGACTGATAACTGCCGACTTACAACTCAAAGCTAGAGCCTAAAAAGGCTTAGGGATTTTACTCTCGACACACAGACCACTTTGCTTAGCATCGACTTATGACGAATTCAGTCCAGTTTGTCACAAATGACTCAGGTCAAAAAACTGCGGTGGTTCTTCCGATTGCTGACTATGAGTGGTTGATGGAGGATTTGGGGGATTATGCCGTTATTGCTGACCGGCGCAAAGAACCAACAATTTCCCACGAGCAATTTGTAAGCGAATTAAAACAAGATGGCACCTTACCGTCTTGAGTGGCGCAGATCCACAAAGAAGGATCTTCGGCGAATACCACCGCAAGAGGTTGCTAAAATTGTTCGAGTTGTTGAAGGATTGATTGATAATCCCTTCCCGACCGGTTGTAGAAAATTAGTGAGAAGCGAGTGCGCTTTATCGAATCCGTGTGGGTAATTATCGGATTCTTTATGAGGTCTTTTCAGATATCTTGATCATCGAAATAATTCGAGTTGCTCATCGCAGAAAAGCATACGAAGAATAGGAGGTCAGAACCTTGACTATCGTGTGTTGTTCCTAGCCCCTACCCCGCCAGTTGCCGACTCAAAACTCAATACTTCGGCAACAGCATCCCAGCCGAACACACGTACACCGTTTTGCACATGGCTGTCGGATCCACCATACACTAATGATGGAAAAACGGCCTCCTTGCCTACCAATGGTAACCAGTTTTTTAGTGCCTTAAAAAAATCGCGATTAAGCGTTTGACCTGACTTTATCTCAATCGGCATCGACTTGACCCCCAAGTCAGCAATGACATCAATTTCATTTCCGTTGCTGTCACGCCAAAAATGAAACGACGCTTGCTCTCCCCGATTCAGTTTGGTTTTGAGCAACTCGGAAACAACAAAAGTCTCAAAGATGGCACCTCGAAGAGGGTGGACCACCAACTGTTCTGCATCCTGAACACCCAACAGCCAGCAGAGCAATCCTGTGTCGTAAAAATAGAGCTTGGGCGATTTAATAATTCTTTTGCCAAAATTCTTGTGATACGGACGCAATCGGAAAACCAGATAACTCGCTTCAAGAACAGAAATCCAAGCTTTCGCCGTGTTATGCCTGATTCCACATTCAGTAGCCAGCGAGGAAAGATTCAACAACTGGCCGCTACGACCGGCACACAAACGCACGAAATGCTGAAACTGGAGTAAATCCTGTACGTTAAGGAGTAGACGCACATCACGTTCCACGTAGGCCGTAACATACGCCGCCAGCCACGCTGTCGGTGATATTGACCGGTCATAAATGGGCGGATAGCTTCCAGTGAAAAGCATCCTATCAAGGCTCGAATGAGACTGACCTGCCTTTTGCAACTCGTTTACAGAAAACGGTAAAAGTTCGACAAAAGCTGAACGCCCTGCCAACGACTGGGTCACTCCCGATAACAAGCCGAACTGCTGTGAACCCGTCAGCAAAAAAAGGCCCATGCGGCTGTCCTCATCAACTCGTGACTGCAAATATGACAATAAATCGGGTGCTCTCTGCACCTCATCCAGCACCGCACCATTCGGCAGGCGCGCCAGAAAGGCGCGAGGATCATCCAGAGCAAATTGACGTACATCTGGATCCTCCAACGACAAATAAGGTTTATCCCCAGAAACGGCCTTAGCCAGAGTTGATTTTCCGGATTGCCTCGGTCCAGTGATAGTTACAACAGGAAAACCCTGCATTAAACTGCATAGCGTACCCTTGATTTCACGCTCAACCATCAGAGAACCATGGTTTAATTTATGTTTATTGTCAATTTAATACTCAAATTACATAAATATCCGCCCCAACAAGCAAAAAAGTTTCAAGTCGTCAGTCATAAGATTCAAATCGTCAGACGAAACCATCAAGACTCAAACCGTAACATGCAAGCCCCACCATCCGCGTAATCCGTGTCTAAAAAACGTTTCTTCACCCTCCTTCTTGCTCCTTTCGACTTGGTACTTCCAACTAAAACGACTCGGATCTTGAAACTGCAATTTTTCTGAGTAGAATATGGTACATATGGAACGAGTTGTATTTAAGTCAAACAGCTTTGAACAAGCCGATGAGTGGGATGTCAAGCAACACATCAACCTCACTTTGGCGGAGAGATTGAGGATTGCACGAGCCCTTAAGGATCGAATTCACCCCAGAGCAAAAGACGTCCGAGAGTGCCATCAACCCCGATAAGTTCACCCT